>NZ_MXQD01000055.1:0-87742 GCF_002165585.1 Paenibacillus sp. MY03
TGGAGCTGTGGTGTAGAGGCCTAACATGCCTGCCTGTCACGCAGGAGACCGCGGGTTCGAATCCCGTCAGCTCCGCCATTTCTTTATAACTTAGCAAGTAAGGCTCGGTAGCTCAGTCGGTAGAGCAGAGGACTGAAAATCCTCGTGTCGGCGGTTCGATTCCGTCCCGAGCCACCATTAGGATTTATAACGTGGAGGATTAGCGAAGTGGCCAAACGCGGGAGACTGTAAATCTCTTCCTTCGGGTTCGGTGGTTCGAATCCATCATCCTCCACCAGTTCCTTAACAGGAGCCATTAGCTCAGTTGGTAGAGCACCTGACTTTTAATCAGGGTGTCGAAGGTTCGAGTCCTTCATGGCTCACCAGTTTTTATTACTAATTAACCAGACAAGAGGCGATGCCTCTTTTTTTTGTTGTATGGAGATGTCTACACGGATTTTCTTACTTGAAAAGGGCCGACGCATTTCATCATGCGTCGGCCCTTTTATTATCGCCACGTACTATTTATTAAACGCCGCTCTCATACGCAATTCTGCATCGAGCTCCTTTACCGTCTCTTGAAGACGTCCTTGCAGCTCGGCGCCGAGCTCGAATTTGGTTTCGATTGAGCCGTCTTGAATGCGTGTCACCAGTTCGTCTGTCGCATAGACGCCACGAACGAAATGTCTTGCTCCCATGGAAGACAGGACCGGTTTTAATGAATAATCGATGCTCAATAAGTGAGCAAGCGTTCCGCCGATGAAGAGAGGGGCAACAAGTTTGCCTTCCAGCCCTTTCTGCGGGAGCAGGTCAATATAAGCTTTCAATACGCCAGTGTAGGAGGCTTTGTATACTGGGCTGGCAATGATGACGGCATCCGCCTCTTCGACGATCCGGTTGGCCTCTACGATAGAGGCGCTGCCGAATCTGGCATGGACAAGATCATCAGCAGGCAGAGATACTACGGTTATCGTATTAGTCGTGTGACCAAGGGATTCTATTTCCTTACGGGCGTAATCGATGATGCCGTTGAGACGGGAAGTTGCATTGGGACTACCGGAAATGATTGCGATTGTGGACATAGACCAGTTCTCCTTCGTGACTGGGGCTTATAGTGCCCCCAGGAATCGTTTGGCAGTAGAGTATCATGAATCGGGAGTAGGGTCAAACGGATGCTAATTAATATTCATCGCAGGGTTATGGTACAATGATAAAAAAGCGTCTATTCATGGAGAGTGGAGATTAAGTAATGAGCAAGACAGACTGGTTGATGCCGCTGCAGCACATTCTGAATAGCCCTATTCAATTGAAAACGAGAACGGTCCAGGAATGGGAAACGTTCGTACAAGAAGCCGATGCCAAGTGGCAGCCCGATAAGAGCGAAGCACTTGCCCCCGGTACAAGAATCGAAAAGGCAGAGTCGTCGACCTGGTTTATTGCAGGAAGGCAGAAACAGGAGCTGTCCGTGCTTGAAATCGCGGACACTTCGTTGACGACGAAGGAAAAGGATCTGATCAGTTGGACGCTTTACATGACGGTGCGCAACCTGCCCGCGAAGCCGAATGCTAACATTAGCGATTCGGAACGGTTCGCTGAGCGGTTAAGCGAATGGCTCCAGCAGCAGCTGGACTCCGATGAACCGGCTTATTCCTTGCCCGATCATCTCACAGTGGGCAGCCGATTGTATTACGACATGATTCCTTTCCTTCTAATAACGGAGCAGACAACGACCACGAAGGCGGCGGCTTACACCGAGCTTGAGAAACTTCTCAAGTCGTTTCTGTCGGAGGATATTCTGCTTATTCCGCTCAAGAGTCAGGAATGGTTGATCTGGGGACCGATGGCATTGCTCAGAGATGAGGATGCCGAACCTTATGATGCGACAGAAGAGGAATCGATGGAGGATAGTCTTGCTTCCATAACGTCCGGTCTGCATGAGATGTTGGCAAGCGAGTGGCTGGGCGAGTGTCATCTGGCCGTCGGACTTCCAGTAACACCGTCCAAAGGAATGGTAGAGGTGACGATGCTGCTGCGCGAAACGATCAATCTCGGACGGAAATTCCATGTGGGGACGAATATTCATCTTCCATGGATGCTGCAGCTCGAAAGGCTGTTGAACACGATTCCGGAGAGCTATCGCGCGAAGTACCTGGAGCAATCGCTGAAGCGTGCCGATCTATTTGTGGAGCCGGAGATGCTGGCTACGCTGGAGACGTTTTTCTCATTGGATTGCAATGTCAGCGAGACGGCGAAGAGGCTTTATATTCACCGGAACACGCTTTTATATCGGCTGGACAAGCTCAAGCAGGAGACGGGGCTTGATGTTCGGCAGTTTAGAGATGCCGTGCTTGTTAAGATCATTTTGCTATTGTACAAAGTTACGAAAAGGAATTAGTTTTTTTGTAAAGTATGTGCATAGTCATCTGCCCGTCTGTGGGATAAGATAGATGCATATCGAAATTCTTTTCTTAGGGGGAAATTGATCATGGCAGGCGTACGCTTAGAAGGCATTTACAAAAAATATCCGGGTTCCGATAAAGCATCTGTAACCGACGTAAATCTTGATATCAAGGACAAAGAATTCTTGGTATTGGTAGGACCATCCGGTTGCGGTAAATCGACGACGCTTCGTATGATCGCAGGTCTTGAAGAAATCTCGGAAGGTAAATTGTTCATCGGCGACCGTCTCGTGAACGACGTTGCTCCTAAAGATCGCGACATCGCGATGGTATTCCAATCCTACGCCTTGTACCCGCATATGAACGTGTACCAAAATATGGCGTTCGGTCTGAAACTTCGTAAATTCAAAAAAGCAGACATCGACAAACGCGTTCGTGAAGCTGCTAAAATTCTTGATATCGAGCATTTGCTCGACCGTAAACCAAAAGCTCTCTCCGGCGGTCAACGTCAGCGTGTTGCCTTGGGCCGCGCAATCGTTCGTGAACCGCAAGTATTCTTGATGGATGAGCCGCTCTCCAACTTGGACGCCAAACTTCGTGGCCAAATGCGCGCGGAGATCAGCAAGCTGACTAAACGTCTGGAAACAACAACGATTTACGTAACGCATGACCAGATCGAAGCCATGACAATGGGCGATCGCATCGTCGTTATGAAAGACGGCTTCATTCAACAAACGGCTTCCCCAGAGGAACTGTACAATCATCCGGTTAACATCTTCGTTGCAGGTTTCATCGGAGCTCCTTCCATGAACTTCGTGACGGGCTCGTTGAGCGAGCAAGGCGGCGCAGTTAAGTTCAAAGCTTCCGGCGTAGACGTGGTTGTACCAGAAGGCAAAGCAGCAACGCTTCGTTCCAAAGGCTACATCGGCAAAGAAGTCATCCTCGGTATTCGTCCTGAGGACATCCACGAAGAGCCTGTGTTCCTGGAAGCTTCCCCTGGCACGATCGTAAACGCGAACGTAGAGGTAGCCGAGAACCTTGGTCACGAAATGTATCTGTACCTGAACGGTATCGGCAACGACACGGTAATCGCTCGTGTAGACGGCCGTTCCGCAATCCGTGATGGTGCAAGCGTAAAGCTGGCCCTGGACATGAACAAAGTTCACCTTTTCGACAAAGAGTCCGAACTGAACATCTTCGAAAGCTAATTCTAATCCCCCTTATAATAGAGAACCTTAGGCATAAGCCTGAGGTTCTTTTATTTTTTCGGAGGGGAAAACCGTTTGCTTTCCTAAAGAGTCTAATAATTAACGGGAAAGAGACGAGACAGGTTGTCGAGGAGGGATGTCGTGCAAGAGAATGAGGATTCAAAGCATGTCCAAGGGCTGAAGAATTGGAGCCAAGAAACGCTGCTGGCACGAATTCAGTCGGAAAAGGACAAAATGTACGGCATTGCTTTTGCTTACTTGCGTAATGAGGATGACGCGCTGGAAGCCATACAGGAAACGGTGTGCCGCGTTTGGAGCAAAAGAAAAAGCTTGAAAGACAGTAGATATTTCACAACTTGGATGATTCGAATTTTAATAAACGTCTGTATGGACGAAAGGAAAAAAAGAAAGCGGGAAATGCCTTCGGATTCGACATTAAAAGATGTTGCAGGCCCTGGTCAAGAATCGATCGAACGTCTCGGTATAGAGGAGCAGTTGGCAAAGCTGCTTCCCCATTACAAAATGGTGATTGTATTAAAGTATTACAGGGACATGACCATTACGCAAATCGCAGAAATGATGGAGAAGCCGGATGGGACAATACGTACATGGCTTCACAAAGCACTGAAGCAATTAAGAGCGGAAATCGGCGAAAGGGAGGGGGGGATTCGGCATGAGCGATTGGCTGAAGAAGGATAAAGCGTCGGAAGAGGAAAAGTGCTCGGATGATACTGGAATCGATGAAAGGGATATAGAACAAGCAGATCGAGAGGTGGTTGCCGTCTTATTAAAAGATGCGGATCTGGTGAGACAGAGCATTCAATTAAGCGAGGAGTCTTTGTTAACTTCGAAGCTGCATCAAGTATTGGCAGCTGGAATGGAACAAGGGCGCAAGAGAAGTGCACGGCAGCGCGGCAAGCGAATGAGCCTTCAGCTAAGCGCCGCAGTCCTTGCGATGTTGTTTGTATTAACGGCTTTTGTACGAATCTCTCCTGGCTTCGCGGCTATTGTCAAAGATATACCCGGTTTCGCCGGATTTGTGGAGTTGGTAAGCTACGATGGTTCCTTGCAATCGGCGATCGACAACGAATACATTCAGGTCGTGGGCAAGTCCGACGAACGGAATGGATATACATTTACGGTGAACGGCGTTATAGCGGATGCACAGCGGGTTGTGTTGTTGTATACGGCTGAAGGGCCGGGGATTAGTGAGGAGGATACACCGTCTCTGTCCTATGAGCTCAAAAATGAGAACGGCGGGAATGTGGTGGCCTCAATCGGCTCTGCTCATTATTTTCGGGAAAAGGATAATAAGGACAGTGTTGTACAGGATTATCTGGATATTATGATGGCGCCTGGCGAACCCGTGCCGCACGAAATACAGTTTAAGCTGGAGTTAGGCGGCGAATGGCTGGAGGTGCAGGTTCCGATCGACCATAGCCGATTCGATGAGATGACCGAAGTCATTGACTTGAATCAGACGATCGAGGTTGAGGGGCAGCGGATCGAGATCAAGAAAGCCGTTATAACGCCGCTGCAGGTGTCGATTACGTTTGAAAGTGCATCCGGGAATGAGAAAAGGCTGAACGACTTTATCGATCTGGAGCTTGTGGATGAACGAGGTCGAAGCTATCAGACGAAATCGGGAATGGGGGATCTCGACACGAAGATCGTCCGTCATTTCCAAAGCTCGTACTTCCAGAAGCCGGAGACTTTAACGTTGAAGGCGAAAGGATTGCTGATGTCCGATCGCGGAATGAAGGTTGTAATCGATACGGAGCAAGGAAAGCTGCTAGAGGCGCCTGATGGACGGTTGAAGCTTGGCGAGGCAAGGCAGTCAGGTGAAGCGATAGATCTGTCGTTTGAATTGTCGCAGGCGGATGATCCACAGACGGTTATGAGAGATATTCTTTTATTTGGTTTTAACGGCGTTGTGCGAGATGCCGAAGGAACTGCCTATTCGATCACACGAGGAACAAGCTATGGCACCAACGGTATGACTGTTTCACGGTTCGGAGCAGGTGACAGGCATCGAGTAACCTATTATTATAATATCCCGAACGAAGAGTATGTTCAGCCTTTGACTATCGAGATCGAACAATATCTCGGTCATGCTTTTAAGGAAATTGCGATTCCCATCAAATAAGAAGATGACGCCACGCGGCGGAAACGTTGCGTTTGGCGTCTTTTTGCATTACGATGAAGACATTGGAAATACACATACATAACGCCCTATCACATAGCTGCTTTAAGAAGGAGGCCGAACCATTGGCTAAGAAAGTGAAAGTATCCGAGCTGGTTCGCCATTTCCAGATGGAAATATTGGCGGGCGAAGACGGTTTGAAGCGCAACATTACAGTGGATGATCTGTATCGGCCAGGGCTTGAGATGGCCGGCTACTTCCATTATCATCCCGTGGAGCGCGTGCAACTGCTTGGCAAGACTGAAATTTCGTTCCTTAGCATGCTCGACAGCGAGGAACGCAAGAACAGAATGATTCGGTTATGTAATGAAGAGACGCCATGTATTATTCTGACCAGGGGATTGGATGCGCCGCAGGAGCTGATTGACCAGTCCAATGAAACGAATATCCCCGTGCTGCGCAGCAATATCGCCACGACGATTCTGACAAGCCGCATTACGGATTTCCTTGAGCGCAAACTTGCTCCGACAGCCACGATTCATGGCGTTTTGGTAGATGTGTATGGCGTAGGCATGCTGATTACCGGCGGCAGCGGAATCGGCAAGAGCGAGACGGCGCTTGAGCTGGTGAAACGCAGCCATCGCCTTGTCGCGGATGATGCGGTCGAGATCCGACAAACTTCGGACGGTCAGCTGCATGGATCAGCGCCTGAGCTCATTAGACATTTGTTAGAGATTCGTGGTCTTGGCATTATTAACGTCATGACGTTGTTCGGAGCGGGTGCCGTTCGTTCGCAGAAGCGGATTGGGCTGGTAATCAAGCTGGAAAACTGGCAACAGGACAAACAATACGATAGGCTGGGGTTGGACGAGGAGACGACACGGATTATCGACACCGACGTAACTTTAGTGACGATACCGGTTCGTCCGGGGCGTAACCTTGCCGTTATTATCGAGGTGGCAGCCATGAACTTCCGACTGAAACGGATGGGCTACAACGCCGCGCTGCAATTCACGAACAAGCTGACAGAGACAATCGCCGACGACATGGACGACTATGATTGATTGAAGGAGGGCGCTGGCGCTTCCCCAACGGGACCGTCAGCGCTTTCGGAAAGGCAAGGCGGCAACTCAATTCACTAAAGGTAGAAAAGGGGAAATTGAAAACGATGAGCATGCTTGCGATTGATCCTGTCGTATTCACACTCGGGCCGCTGTCGGTTCGCTGGTACGGCATTATTTTGGGACTAGCTGCATTGGCGGGGCTTCTGCTCGCGGTGCGCGAGGGCAAACGGTTCGGCATCAAGCCGGATTTCTTTATGGACTTGCTGTTGATTGGCGCTCCGTCGGCTATAATTGCAGCGAGAATTTATTATGTGGCGTTTATGTGGGAAGATTATAAGGATAACCCGCTCGATATTTTCAAAATTTGGGAGGGCGGCATCGCTATTTACGGCGCGATTATCGGCGCCTTTATTTGCGGCATTATTTACTCCAGGTACAAGGGCTACAGCTTCTGGCGCATCGTTGATATTTGCGTACCGGCTCTGTTAATTGGCCAGATGATCGGCCGCTGGGGCAACTTTATGAACCAAGAAGCTTACGGCGGACCGGTCAGCGAAGAATTTCTGCGCAACACGCTGCACATTCCTTCCTTCATCGTAAACCATATGTTCATTGTGGATTCCGCTATTCCGGAAGGCGCATTCCGCCATCCCGCATTTTTGTACGAATCGCTATGGAGTTTGGTGGGACTGGGTATTCTGTTCATCCTGCGCCGTCAGAAGTTCCTGCGGGCCGGCGAGCTTATGGCCGCTTACTTTATCTGGTATTCCATCGGCCGTTTCTTTATTGAAGCGCTTCGCATAGACAGTCTGGCATTTATCGGACCGAAGTGGGTCGCAGACTTCATTAATGCACTATGGACGCCAATGACTGGAGTGTTCGATCAGGGGTATCTGGATCCGGCTTACGGCAATATTAGAATTTCGCAAATGTTGGCGCTGCTGTTGATCGTCGCTGCGATCGCCTTCATTATTATTAGACGTGCAACGGGCAATGCAACTGTCAGATACCTTGATCCGATCGTCACGACCAAGCCTGAACGCAACGGTCTGATCGAAGGTGCTGGCGCTGATTCCGATAACAACGAAATCGCTGCTAAGAAAGACAAGTCGAGTGTAGTAGCCGAGCAGGCTGACCAGCAAGATGATTCAGAGAGCCCCATTATAACACCGGACGATACCCGCAAAGATAGTTAACAGACAGCAGGAGGTAAACAAAGCATGGAGGTAAGGAACGATATTCGCACGATGCTGTTCGATCTGGACGGTACGATATTGGATACGAACGAATTGATTATTACTTCGTTTCTGGAGGCGCTCAAGGGATCTGTGCCCGAAGGGTTCTGCCGGGACCATATTATACCGAGCATGGGGGCGCCGCTGGTCGATCAGATGAGGCGTTTCTCCGGACTAGAGGATGTCAATCATCTCGTGGATGCCTATCGCGAAGTTAATCTTAGGCTGCATGACGATTACGTGAAGCCGTTCGAAGCCGTGAAGGAAGTACTCGAGAGGCTTAAGGCGAATGGCGTCAAGCTGGGTGTCGTGACGACAAAGATGAGACTGACAACGGAGCGGGGACTTAAGTTCGTCGGCATCCATTCTTACATGGACGTCGTTATCACGATCGATGATGTTGCGAATGCAAAGCCGCATCCCGAGCCGGTGCTCAAAGCATTGGAGTTGCTCGGAGCCGATCCGGCGACAACGTTGATGCTAGGAGACAGCACGGTTGACATGGGGGCGGCTTCGGCGGCCGGTGTTCTTCCGGTTGGTGTGGCATGGTCGATGAAAGGCGGTCAAATTCTGCGCGATGCCGGAGCCGCTTATGTCATCGACGACATGCGGGAGCTGTACGCCTTCGCCGGATTGGAGCGGGAGATCCTTGCGGAACGTTGATCGGCATTCCGTGGACGGCCCTAACGCGCTGTGGCAGGTATATAAGACGGTCAGCCGCGCGAAAGCCGTCCGTAATTTCATCGCGATCCAGTTGGCTCGTTATTGCCCTGAATTATCGTGGAAAAATTGGATTTACCGCAAGGTGCTCGGGATGAAGGTAGGCGAGCATACCGCCTTCGCGCTCATGGTGATGGTGGATGTATTTTTTCCCGAACGGATTTCAGTCGGACGCAACTCGATTATCGGCTACAACACGACGATATTGACTCATGAATATCTCATCAACGAATACCGGATCGGAGACGTCGTCATTGGCGATCACGTCATGATCGGAGCGAATTGCACCATTTTGCCCGGCGTGAAAATCGGCGATCATGCGATTGTGTCCGCCGGTACGCTTGTACATAAGGACGTACCCGCATCCGCCTTCGTAGGAGGCAATCCGATGCGCCTCATCGAATCAAAACCATCGTCAGCCAGCAACATGGCTGGAGATGGCGAAAGCTAGACGTCCAGCAGGCTGCGCCGATTTCCGTTCGGGAGTGGGAGCAGCCAGATGGGACGTCTATTTTTTGCGTGGTTAGCTTGACGAGAGGCCGATGTGCATGCTAAGATCGATTGAAATTCTTTATTTTATTAGCAAGGTACCATATTAGCGATTTAACGCACTAAAGTGATTGGGATGATTGATTGAGATAAATGCGAGAAAACCTTTAAAGAAGCTCCTCAAAGACAATACAGCAAACCGAAGGAGACCCGGATATGTCTAAGCCAAAAATGTTCGAAAAGCCAATCGGTGTCAAGGATTATTTGCCAGATGCAGTCAAAAAGCTGCGTCATATCGAGCGCGAGGCGCTCGCATGCATGGAGAAGTGGGGCTACGAACAAATCATGACTCCAACGATGGAGTTCTATGACACGGTTGGTGTTGCAAGCTCTACATCCGATCAGAAACTATATAAGTTGCTTAACAATAGAGGCACGACGCTGGTGCTGAGATCCGAGATGACCGCGCCGATCGCCCGCGTTGTATCGTCGCTTCTCAAGGAGTCCAGTTTCCCGCTGCGGCTGTCTTATCATTCCAATGTATTCCGTTCCATCGAGGAAGAAGCCGGCAGGGAGGCGGAGTTTTTCCAGACGGGCGTGGAGCTCGTCGGCGATTCGTCGGCGGAGGCGGACGCCGAGGTGGTCGCGCTGGCGATTGCGTCGCTGAAGGCTCAGGGCGTGGATCGCTTCAAGATTGCAATCGGCCATGTAGGTTTCCTCAATGGCTTGCTCGGCGAAGCGCTGCAGAACCGCAAGGAGGAGCAGGAACTGCTGAAGGCTTGCTTGCTTGGCCGAGATCATGTCGGGTACCGCGAGCAGCTTGGCAAGCTGTCGCTGGAGGAACCGGTTCGCCGCGAACTGGAAAGTATTCTAAGATTGCGCGGCGGAGCCGAAATTTGCGAACAGGCGATGCAACTGCATGGAGGAGAGACCGCCAAGGACGCGATCAATCATCTATGCGAGACATGGGAAGTGCTCAAGGCGTACGACGTATGCGATCATGTTCTGATCGATCTGACAATGATCGGCGACTTCTCTTATTACACGGGCATGACGTTCGAGGGCTATGCGGCGGATCTTGGATTCCCTGTCGTTAGCGGAGGGCGCTACGACAATCTGTTATCGCAGTTCGGCCGGCCGGCGCCGGCGACAGGCTTCGCGCTTAAGACTACGCGTATCCTGGAGCTGCTGGGAGCAGAGGATAATGTTGCCGAAGAGCGTACGCTGATCGTATACAACACGGCAGGGCGCAAGGAAGCGTTGGCGGAAGCCCAGCGGCTTCGCGGTCAGGGAGCAGCTGTCGTGACGGAGCGGGCAGAGAGTCTGGATCGCGAGTTGACTGACGTAGTCGCGGTCAAACAAGCCGAGGTTATGGGGGATGCGGACAACGGCACAGGGGCAGCGGCATTTTCGTACAAGGGCTTGCGGTATAGCGAGCTTGGCGTGTTCCTTGGCGTAGAAGGAGGCGGCGTATAGTGAGTAAGGAAATATTAAAGGTCGCGATGCCTAAGGGGCGGATCTATAAGCAGGCATCCAAGCTGTTTCGAGAAGCGGGTTTGCCGATTCCGAGCGATTTTGACGATACGCGTAAGCTGATCATCGAGCTGCCGGAAGCGAATATGGAGTTCATTATGGCGAAGCCGGTCGATGTGCCGACTTACGTGGAATACGGCGTGGCGGATATCGGCATTGTTGGCAAGGACGTGCTGATGGAGGAGAACAAGGACGTCTACGAGCTGCTGGATCTCGGTATCGCGAAGTGCCGCATGTCCGTCATTGGTCTGCCGGACTGGAAGCCGACGATTCATCCGCGCGTGGCGACGAAGTATCCCAACGTGGCATCGGCGTACTTCCGCGAGCAAGGTCAGCAGGTGGAGGTTATTAAGCTGAACGGCTCCATCGAGCTGGCGCCGTTGATCGGGCTGGCCGACCGAATCGTTGATATGGTGGAGACGGGGCAGACGCTCAAGGAGAACGGCCTTGTCGAGATGGAATCCATCTTCGGCATTACGAGCCGACTGATCGCGAACCGCGTCAGCTACCGGATGAAGAACGACAGCATCCAAAGCTTATGCGACAAGCTTCATGAGGTGATTTCGGCTAAAGTTTAGGGCGGCACAGGCGAGTGGTGGAGACAAAGATAGATGGAGGGAGCGGAAGCGGGATGCGAATAATGCGCGCCGAGCAATTCGGATTGAAACGCGAGGTGGAATACGGAACGCCCGAGCAGAATGCCAGCGCCTTGAAGATCGTCGGAGACGTGAAGGCGGAGGGCGATGCTGCGCTGCTGCGGTACTCCGAGCAGTTCGACGGCGTGAAGATGGTAGCGGAAGAGCTTCGTGTGACGCGAGAGGAAATCGAAGCGGCATACAGCGATGTAGACGAGAGGTTCCTGACGGCGATTCGCGAGGCTGCCGTTAATATTAGGACGTTCCACGAGAAGCAAAAACGAAATTCGTGGATGGACTTATCATCGGACGGTACCATGCTGGGGCAGATTATGCGGCCGCTGAAGCGTGTAGGCGTCTATGTGCCCGGCGGCAAGGCGGCGTACCCTTCGTCCGTGCTGATGAACGTCATTCCGGCGCAGGTGGCCGGCGTGCCGGAGATCGTCATGGTGACGCCTCCTGCAACGGGCGGCAAAGCGGGTATCGACCCGTATATACTCGTCGCTGCCGCTGAGGCGGGCGTGCGGGAGATGTACCGGGTCGGAGGCGCTCAAGCCATCGCTGCGCTTGCGTATGGCACGGAGAGCATCGCCCCGGTCGACAAGATTACGGGACCGGGCAATATTTACGTAGCGCTGGCGAAGCGGGCGGTGTTCGGCGCTGTCGATATCGACAGCATCGCCGGACCAAGCGAGATCGTCGTGCTCGCCGACGAGACTGCCGATGCGGCCTATATCGCGGCGGACCTGTTGTCGCAGGCGGAGCATGACGAGATGGCCTCGGCCGTGCTCGTAACGCCGTCCGAGGCGTTGGGGAAGGCCGTGGCCGCCGAGGTAGAATGCCAGCTGGCGACGCTGCCGCGCGCGGAGATCGCGCGGGCTTCCATCGACAGCTACGGAGCGGTGCTGCTGGTGGACTCCATCGATGAGGGCATCGCGGTCGTAAACCAGCTCGCGCCGGAGCATCTGGAAGTGCTGACGGCCGACCCGATGAAGCTGCTGGGTCACATCGAGAACGCGGGGGCGATTTTCTTGGGTCCTTATAGCTCGGAGCCGGTGGGGGATTATTTTGCGGGTCCGAACCACATTATTCCGACGAACGGTACGGCGAGATTTTCGTCTCCGGTGAACGTAGACGACTTTATGAAGAAGTCGAGTCTGATCTACTATAGCAAGGAAGCGTTGCTCGCGAATGGCGACAAAATTATGACGCTCGCGCGCCACGAAGGGCTGGAAGGCCATGCCCGAGCGATCGAGATCCGTTTGGAGAAGGAAGGCGGGTCGGGCGCATAGGACAGCCCGACTGGAGAGGCGCTATGTCGTCGGGACCGACTTAAATGCCCGCAATGGTGCGTGCGAGGGGAGTTAAGTCGTCGGGACCGATTTAAATGCCCGCAATGGTGCGTACGAGGGGAGTTAAGTCGGCGGGACCGACTTAAATGCCTCAAATGGTGCGTACGAAGGGAGTTAAGTCGTCGGGACCGACTTAACTGCACGCAATGGTGCGTGCGAGGGGAGTTAAGTCGTCGAGACCGACTTAAATGCCTCAAATGGTGCGTACGAAGGGAGTTAAGTCGTTGAGACCGACTTAAAACCTCGCCGCACATCAGATAGAGATATGAGACATATACCAATCAGGAGGAAACGAAGATGACTGACAATAACAAACGTGAAGCGTCGGTAGAGCGCAAAACAAATGAAACGGACATTAAGCTGGCGTTTGCGGTAGACGGTACGGGTGAGGCGAAGCTGGAGACGGATGTGCCGTTCCTGAATCATATGCTGGACCTGTTCGCGAAGCACGGACAGTTCGACCTGAGCGTAGAGGCGCAAGGCGACATCGATATCGACGACCACCATACGGTCGAGGATATCGGTATCTGCCTGGGGCAGACGCTGCGCGAAGCGCTGGGCGACAAGCGCGGCATCAAGCGTTACGCGAGCGTGTTCGTGCCTATGGACGAGGCGCTTGCGCAAGTGGTGATCGACGTCAGCAACCGGCCGCACTTCGAATATCGCGCACAGTATCCATCCGCCCAAGTCGGAAGCTTCTCGACGGAGCTTGTCCACGAGTTTCTGTGGAAGCTGGCGCTTGAGGCGCGGATTACACTGCACGTTATCGTACACTACGGACAAAATACGCATCACATGATCGAAGCCGTATTCAAGGCGCTGGGACGCGCGCTTGACGAAGCGACCAGCATCGATCCACGCGTGCAAGGAGTGCCTTCGACGAAGGGAGTATTGTAGCATGATCGCAATCATCGATTACGGGATGGGCAATCTGCACAGCGTAAGCAAGGCAGTAGAAAGACTCGGCTACGAGGCTATCGTGACGGCGGATCCCGAGACGATCGTGGAGGCCGAAGGCGCCATTTTGCCAGGCGTCGGCGCGTTCGGAGACGCGGTGCAGAACCTGCGTAATACGAAGCTCGACGACGTGGTGAAGTTTTATGCCGAATCGGGCAAGCCGCTGCTGGGCATTTGTCTCGGCATGCAGCTGCTGTTCGGCGAAAGCGAGGAATACGGCCGCAATGAAGGACTGAACTTGCTGCCGGGCCGAGTCATCCGCTTCAACGGCAGCTACAAAATTCCGCATATGGGCTGGAATAAGCTGCAGTTCCGACAAACCGAATCGCCGTTGCTTCGCGGACTAGAAGAGGGACATGTCTACTTCGTCCACTCCTTCCACGCGAAGCCGGAGCAAGCTTCCGACCTGCTGGCGACAACAGACTACAATGGCGACGTAACCGCGATAGTAGGTCGGAATAACGTCTACGGCATGCAGTTCCATCCGGAGAAAAGCGGAGAGCTCGGCATGCAGCTGTTGGATAATTTCCTGGCGTTGACGGGCAGCCCCAAAATAGCAGCGAATGTGTCGTAACAACGTAACAACGAAACAACGAAATACGAAACAACGAATCAACGAATGACCGATGTACGAAGGCCAATGATTTCCGGCTGACGCATCGTTAGCGGGTCCCGATTAAGCGATTAATCCGACAATAAGGAAAACTGTCCTTCTTGGGGAGTTAATTGCCAACGGACAACGGACACATGAGACGCTAAATTGGTCAAATTCAATCAACTGAAATAGTTAACGGACATCAGATGCCTTATTGACTTCAACCGGAGGGGGTATCCCCCATTTTGGATGAAATAGCGTCGTTTGTGTCCTTTAGATTTACAAAACATATGTTTTTATCGAAATAGCGACTCCTGTGTCCGTTAGCGAAACAATGGTAACTCGGTGAGACGGCCATTGTCGCGCATTTCGATGAAAGATGGAAAGGTAGGGATAACCTATGCTGGCGAAACGTATAATACCGTGCTTGGACGTAAAGGACGGGCGAGTAGTGAAGGGCGTTAATTTCGTCAACCTGCGCGATGCAGGCGATCCTGTAGAGCTTGCGGCGACCTACGATCGCGAGGGCGCGGACGAACTCGTGTTTCTCGACATATCGGCGTCGGTGGAAGGACGTGCGACGATGATTGAGGTCGTGAAACGTACGGCGGGCGAAATTACGATTCCGTTCACCGTTGGCGGCGGCATCTCTCATGTCGACGACATGAAGCGGATTCTGCGAGCGGGGGCGGACAAGATCGGCATCAACACGGCCGCAGTCAAAAATCCATCGCTCGTTTCAGACGGAGCGCGGCACTTCGGATCGCAGTGCATCGTCGTCGCAATCGACGCAAAGTTTAATCCCGAGTGGGGCGAGTGGGAAGTTTATACGCATGGCGGAAGGCAGACGACGGGTATTCGGGCCTTGGAATGGGCGCGCGAGGTAGAGCGTCTGGGAGCGGGCGAGATTTTGCTGACCAGCATGGACGCCGACGGCACGAAGGACGGCTTCGACGTGAAGCTGACGGGGGCTGTCTCTCGGAGCGTAGGCATTCCGGTCATTGCTTCCGGCGGTGCCGGCAACATTGCGCATTTCGCGGAAGTATTCCAGGATGCGCAGGCGGACGCCGCTCTTGCGGCTACGATTTTCCATTACAAAGAACTCACGATAGCGCAAGTGAAGGACGATCTGCGGAGCAAAGGAGTTGAGGTCAGGTGACGACAAGCAACATGAATGAATTGAAGGCTGCCATCAAGTGGAGCGAGGACGGCCTCGTTCCCGCGATCGTCCAGGATGCGCAAAGCAAGGAAGTGCTCATGCTCGCTTACATGAACGAGGAATCCTTGAGGCTCTCCGTCTCGACCGGGACGACTTGGTTCTGGAGCCGCTCCCGCAACGAGCTGTGGAATAAAGGCGCGACAAGCGGCCATACGCAGCGTATCGAGTCGATGAGCTACGACTGCGACGGAGATACGCTATTGGTTCGCGTAGCCCAGCAGGGTCCTGCATGCCACACGGGACGGTATAGCTGCTTCTATAACGGCATCGAGCTTGAGTCAGGCGCGCAGCAAGCCGATTCCGCCGATGAAGAAGAGTCCTCCGACCGTTTCGGCATTCTCGGCAAGCTGGAGACCATCATCGCTCAGCGATATGCGGAGCGTCCTGCAGGCGCGTATACGACCTACCTGTTCGATAAAGGCGTGGATAAAATTCTCAAGAAGGTCGGAGAAGAATCCGCTGAAGTTATTATCGCAGCGAAGAACCAGGATAACGACGAACTTCGCAGCGAAGCCGGCGATCTGCTTTTCCACTTAATGGTGCTGCTGCGCGAACGAGGGCTGCCTCTCGACGACATTATGAGCGAGCTGAACAACCGTCACGGCAAACCGACGACGAACAAAATGCGATAAAAGGGCAGACAAATCGCCCAAATTCATGACTTTGTCGAAAAATAGTGCATTTACATTTTTGAAATCTTCATAAATCAATGTATAATAGGACAGGTAAGCTTGATTGGAGTCATATAGTGCGAGTTCAAAAAGCGGACTTTTTGAACAACCTCTAGTAAATTATTTGGTCGAAACGCTCAGGAGGGTATCATGTTAAGCGACAAGGTGCGTATTTTTTCAGGTTCGTCAAACCCGGTATTGGCTCAGAAAATTAGCGAAGAGCTTGGTTTGAACCTAGGTTCCATCAAACTGTCCCGTTTCAAGAGCGGTGAGATCTACGTTCACTACGAAGAGACGATTCGGAACTGCGACGTCTTTCTCGTTCAGTCGTTCTCGCATCCCATCAATGAGCACTTTGTCGAATTGTTGGTTATGATCGACGCGGCGAAGCGTGCTTCCGCAAGGACGGTCAACATCATTATGCCGTACTACGGATATGCTCGTCAGGAACGGAAGGCTGCGCCACGAGAGCCGATCTCGGCGAAGATGCTGGCGGATGTACTGACGACGGTCGGAGCGACTCGCGTCATAACGATCGATCTTCATGCTCCGGCGATCCAGGGCTTCTTCAACATTCCTGTGGACCATATGACGGCGCTGGACCTGATCAGCGATTACCTGAAGTCCAAGAACATTAAGAACCCGGTTGTCGTATCTCCGGATGCGGGCCGCGCGTCTACGGCGGAGAAGCTCGCCAACTACCTGGACACCTCGTTCGCCATCATGATCAAGAAGCGCTCCGCGCACAACGAGTCCTCCATTACGCACGTCATCGGCGACGTCGAAGGGCAGACGCCGATCATTATCGAGGACTTGATTGATACGGGCGGTACGATCGTGAACGTAGTCGAAAGCCTTAAGGAACGCGGGGCCGCGGATGTATATGTCTGCGCCACGCATCCGCTGTTCTCCGGCTCGGCCATCGAGCGTTTAGACCATCCATCTATAAAAGAAGTGATCGTGACCGATTCTATCATGCTGCCCGAGGAGACGCCGGAACGATTTAAAATTTTGTCCGTTGCGCCGTTGCTCGCGGAAGCGACTCGGATCATTCTGGACGGCGGCTCTATCAGCACGCTGTTCAAGAACAAAGGCGTATAATCGGAATATTCCAATTGCGAAAATCGCGGGCGGCCTGGAGGCTGTCCGCGATTTTCCCACATATTCTAGCATGTTGGGACATGCCCGGCTATGGTATAATCGTGCTGACGAAGGATAGAAAAGGAGGTGCCTTGCAAATGAACAAAAAAAGAATGGCGGTCGGCGAAGGCGCGAATACGAACATTATCTCTATACAGTGGGACGCTACATTCTTCTTCGAGCGCGCGGTACGCTCGCTGGACCGATTCCATTATGACAAGGCACTCAAATATTTCCGGAGAGCCGTAGAATACGAACCGGACAATCCCGTGAATCATTGCAATATGGCGGGTATTCTGTCGGAGATGGGCAACTATAAGGAGTCCAACGAGATTTTGGGCCGAATTATGGACGATCTCGACCCTATGATGACGGAATGCCACTTCTATATGGCCAATAACTTCGCCAACATGGAGTTGTATGAGGCCGCCGAGCAATCGCTCGTTAAATACCTGCAAGAGGATCCCGAGGGACAATACCTGGATGAAGCCGAAGAGATGATGGATCTGCTTCAATTCGAGCTGGAGCGGCCGATGGAGCTTAAGAGCATTAAGGCTCGCGAAGGCATGGTGGAGCACGACCAGGCACGCGCGCTGCTGGAGGAAGGCAAGTTTACCGAGGCCGTACGCATTCTGGAGGATATCGTAGAGGGGCAGCCCGAATTTCTTGCGGCTCGCAATAATCTTGCGCTGGCTTATTATTATATGGGATTGTTCGACAAAGCGAAGGAAGCCATTCGGAGTGTGCTAGCCCAGGATTCTGGCAATTTGCACGCGCTTTGCAATCTAGCGATTTTTTATCAGCACGAAGGAGACAAGGACAATCTCGCGGAGCTGGTGGATTTGCTGACCAAGACAGTGCCGTTTCATCAGGAGCATGTGTTCAAGCTCGCGACGACGATGGGCATATTGGGCGAACATGAGATTGCCTACAGGCATTTCATCCGTCTCGCCAAGGACTCTGAGGTACAGCAAGATCCGTGCCTGTTCCATTACGCCGCGGTAGCGGCATGCAACATAGGCAGACTTAACGACGCCGAGCGGCTGTGGAAGACGACGATGAAGCTCGACCCGAGCTCCGATGTTCCTCATTATTACATGCAGCAGCTCGAACAGCTCCGTCAGGGACGCGCCGCAGCGCCTATCAGCTATCATTATCATCTGCCCTTCGAGGAGCAGTTCAAGCTATGGGAGAAGTCGACGGACGGCATTCCCGATCATCTAAAGAGCGATCCGCTTGTCCGTTCCTCATTCTTCTGGGCGCTGCGGCATGGGGACCAGCATACGAAGCTGCAGGTCATTCAGGCGTTCGGCATGATTGCAGATAACGAAGTGAAGGACGTATTGCGCGCATTCCTGCTGGAGTCGGACGAAGACGATTATTTAAAAAAAATCGCGATTTTCGTCTTGCGCACGATCGGCGTGCAGGAGCCGCTAAAGGTCGTGCTGGAAGGCAAGGAGACGACCATCGAACCGAACCGCGTGCCGTCGAGGCTGCCGGAATGGCATGACAAGTGGGAGGAAGTGGCCCAAACCGCGCTGAGCCGGATGAGCAAGCATTATGATCTCGTCCAGCAGCATGATATGATGACATTATGGGTGGAGTTTTTGTCGCGCGTCTATCCCGACGTTCCCAAGCTGACGAAATCGGAAGGCTGGGCGGCGGCTCTCGAATACTTAACGGCCAAGATGCATCGTCGTGCGATCTCTTACCACGAGGTGTCCGTTCGTTATGGAACATCGATCGCGACGGTAAGCAAACACGTAAAGCTGATCGACAGCGCATGCGGCATCAAGGAGAAAATGAAGAGCATCAGCTCGTTTTTCTCCTCGCACGAACCCAACGAAGACTAAATTTGGCATGAGGTGAGAATCAATGTACAAATCCATTATTATCGGCACGGGACCAGCCGGACTGACGGCTGCCATCTACCTGGCGCGCGCCAACATGAACCCGCTCATTATCGAAGGACCGGAGCCGGGCGGACAGTTGACGACGACGACGGAGGTCGAGAACTTCCCGGGCTTCCCCGAAGGTATTATGGGCCCTGAGCTCATGGACAATATGCGTAAGCAAGCGGAGCGCTTCGGCGCGAAATTCCTGACGGGATGGGTCAACTCCATCGACCTGTCGCAGCGTCCGTTCAAGTTGCAAGTGGAAGGCCAGGGCGAGATCGTCGGAGAGAGCGTCATTATTTCCACGGGGGCGTCGGCTAAGTATCTCGGCATTCCGGGCGAGAAGGACAACGTGGGCAAAGGCGTCAGCACTTGCGCGACATGCGACGGCTTCTTCTTCCGGGGCAAAAAGATCATCGTGGTCGGCGGCGGCGACTCCGCGATGGAGGAAGCAAACTTCCTGACGCGTTTCGCCACGAACGTTGAGCTGGTCAACCGCCGCGACGAGCTGCGCGCTTCCAAGATCATGCAGGAGCGCGCCCGCGAGAACGAGAAGATCAGTTGGAGCCTTAACCGCACGCCAGTGGAAGTCGTGGCTAACGGCATGGGAGTAACGGGCCTCAAGGTGCGAGACAATGCAACGGGGGAAGAAGAGGTTATCGAAACGAACGGCATCTTCATCGCGATCGGCCATACGCCGAACACGAAGTTCCTCGGCGGGCAGATTGACACGGACGAATATGGTTACATTCAGGTCAAGCCAGGCTCCTCGGAGACGAATGTTCCGGGCGTATTCGCCTGCGGCGACGTGCAGGACAGCAAGTATCGTCAAGCCATCACGGCAGCGGGCAGCGGCTGTATGGCCGCGCTCGACTGCGAACGGTTCCTGGAAGGATCCATTACGCATGACTGGAGCCAGTCGCTGTAATCGACCATGCGGCGGCGGGAACGACGAGGAACGTTAAAGCGTGATCTGCGGCGACGCTTGTCTGGGCACAACAGGCAGCTTGGGCTGTCCTCGCCGCGACCGCATAGATGGACTGCACCTGAGAAGTCGGCAATAATCAGGCGGCGGTCCTCTTCATTTTCGCGAATGAAACGCGTTGCACGCCATAGGATGAGGAAAGCCGTTTCACCTTGACCGACGCGGAAACAACGCTTATAGTTGGAACAGAGAATGTTAATTATGTAAACGAGGTGGCTATTGTCATGTCTGAGAAGATTTACGTGGGCGTCGATGTCGGCGGCACAACCATTAAGGTAGGCCTGTGCGACGCAGAAGGGCAACTCCTTCATACCTATGAAGGGGCGACGGAAACGGATAAAGGTACGGACGCTATTCTTCATAATATCGCGAGGTACGCGCGCAACATTGTAGAACAGTCTAATTACGGCTGGGAGCAAGTGGACGGCGTAGGCGTCGGTATCGCGGGTTTCTTGGACATCTCGAAGGGCTACGTGAAATATTCGGCAAACCTGTACATCGAGAATACGGATTTAAAGGGTTTCCTTGAGCGGGAACTTGGCAAAACCATTAAAGTGAACAACGACGCGAACGTTGCGGCGCTGGGCGAAGCATGGGCTGGCGCAGGCAGAGGCGTAGCGCATTGCGTATGTTATACGCTCGGCACTGGTGTCGGCGGCGGCATTATTATAGACGGCAAGATCGTAGAGGGCTTCAACAGCATGGCGGGCGAGCTCGGCCATATCGCGATCGTTCCGGATTTGGAAGCAATCCAGTGCGGCTGCGGCAAGATGGGCTGTCTGGAAACCGTATCGTCCGCGACAGGCATCATTCGTATGGCGAAGGACGCCGTGGCTCGCGGCGACCGGACGACCCTTGCGCAGGTGGAGAACATTATGGCGAAGGACGTTGTCGACGCGGCGAAAGCCGGCGACGAGGTGGCTGCGCGCATCGTGAGCCGCGCTGCTTATTATCTCGGCAAATCGATGGCGATGCTCTCCATCGTTTTGAACCCGCAATATTTTATTATTGGCGGCGGCGTATCGAAGGCCGGCGACTTCTTATTTAACCAGATTCGCGAAGTGTTCGAGAAATATACACAGGATCAAGCCAAGGAAGGCGTCAAGATCGTACCGGCTACGCTGGGCAACGATGCGGGCGTCGTAGGCGCTGCAGGACTCATTCTTAGAGGATAGTAGGTGTACGCATGGAAACGACGGCAACGCTTGCTAAGCTAGTGATCATTACCGGCATGTCGGGCGCGGGCAAGACCATTGCGGTGCAAAGCCTGGAGGATCTTGGATTCTTCTGTGTCGACAACCTTCCGCCGGTGCTCATTCCCAAGTTCGCGGAGCTCATCGAGCAGTCAAACGGCAAGATCGGCAAAGTTGCGCTCGTTATCGACCTGCGGGGACGCGAATTTTTCACGGCGCTGTCGGAATCATTGGCGTATATCAAAGATCATCATACAATAAGCTGCGAAATCCTGTTCCTGGACGCTACGGACGAAGTGCTCGTCCAGCGCTACAAGGAGAGCAGGCGCCGGCATCCGCTGGCGCCTCAGGGGCTTCCGCTGGAAGGCATCCATAACGAGCGCCGCTTGCTGGAGGATCTCAAAGGCTCGGCTTCCCAGGTTATCGATACGACCAGCCTGAAACCTTTGCAGCTCAAGGAACGTATCATCACCCATTTCACGAATGTGGAGCAAAGCAACCTCTCCGTTAATGTAACCTCGTTCGGCTTCAAGTACGGCATTCCGATCGATGCCGACTTGATCTATGACGTTCGATTTTTGCCCAATCCGCATTACGTCGAGCATCTGCGTCCCAACACGGGCCAGAATCCCGATGTCTACGAGTACGTGATGAAGTGGCCGGAGACGCATCAGTTCCTCGCGAAGCTGATCGATATGCTGCAGTTCCTCATCCCGTTATACCGCAAGGAAGGCAAGAGCCAGGTTGTGATCGGCATCGGCTGCACAGGCGGCAAACATCGCTCCGTAGCCATTGCGGAATATTTGGGCAAGGTGCTCGGCAGCAGCGACACGGAGCGGGTACGCGTAAGCCATCGGGATTCGGAGCGTGATAAGCATTGATTCGGGGGGAGAACATGCAGACGATCCAAAAGATTGTTCGTCGTCCCAAGATCGTCGTCATCGGCGGCGGCACGGGTCTCTCCGTCATGCTGCGAGGATTGAAGGAGAAGCCGCTCGACATAACGGCGATCGTTACGGTCGCCGATGATGGCGGCAGCTCCGGCATATTAAGAAATGAGCTGCAGATTCCGCCGCCGGGCGACATCCGCAACGTACTGATGGCGCTCGCCGACGTGGAGCCGCTGCTTGCCGACATGCTGAAGTATCGCTTCAAAAATGGCAACGGACTTGCGGGACACAGCCTCGGCAACCTGATGCTGGCCGCCATGACGGATCTATCCGGAGACTTCGTGACGGGCATTCGTCAGCTTAGCCAAGTGCTGGCCGTACGCGGGCGTGTGCTGCCGGCGGCAAATCGTGCAATCGTGCTTAAGGCGGAGCTAGAAGACGGAACTATCGTGACGGGGGAATCGCAAATTCCCAAAGCGGGGAAGGCGATAAAGCGCGTGTTCCTGGAGCCTGCCGATGTCGTGCCGCTCGCGGAAGCTGTGGAAGCCATCGAACAGGCCGACGCCATTCTGATCGGCCCTGGCAGTCTGTACACGAGCATCATGCCGAACTTGATCGTTCCCAAGCTGGCTCAGGCGATCGTGGAGTCGGAGGCAGTCAAGCTGTTCGTCTGCAACGTGATGACGCAGCCGGGCGAGACGGATAATTATACGGTCAGCAATCATCTGGACGCCATTCACGCCCATATCGGCCATCATTTATTCGATTATGTCATCGTAAACGACGGCGAGATTCCGCCGCAGGTGGAGAGCAAATACGCCGAGCTTGGGGCCAAGGCTGTCCAGTTGGACATTGACGAGGTCACCCGCAGAGGGTACAAGGTTATCGCCGACAAGCTTGTGTTGTTCCGTACGTTCCTGCGTCACGACGCGGAGCGGTTAAGCCACCATATCTACAAGCTGGTGGAGAATTGGATGTTACGAAAGAGGTGAGGCAGAATGTCTTTTGCGGCCCAAACAAAAAAAGAGCTGACGATGGTAGAAGCGGACAGCTGCTGTGAGCGCGCCGAGTTATCGGCCCTTATACGGATGAACGGTTCGGTCAGCTTATCCAGCCGCAAGGTCGTTCTTGACATCTCGACGGAGAATGCCGCGATCGCGCGCCGAATATATTCACTGATCAAGAAGCACTTCGACCTGCATGTAGAACTGCTCGTACGCAAGAAGATGAGGCTTAAGAAAAATAACGTCTATATCGTACGTCTTCCCGCCAAGGTGCAGGAGACGCTGGCCGAACTTCGAATCGTCTCCGAAGGCTTTATGTTCAATGATGGTATCGACAAAGAGATCGTGCGCAAGCCTTGCTGCAAACGCTCCTACTTGCGCGGCGCCTTCCTTGCCGGAGGCTCTGTTAACAATCCGGAGGGTTCGTCCTACCATCTGGAGATTGCTTCGATGTACGAAGAGCATTGCGGCGCTCTCGTCGATCTGGCGAACAAATTCGATTTGAACGCGAGATGCATCGAGCGAAAGAAAGGTTTTATTTTTTATATCAAGGAAGGCGAGAAGATCATCGAACTTTTGAACATCATCGGCGCACACCAAGCGTTGTTCAAGTTCGAGGACGTTCGGATTATGCGCGACATGCGAAATTCCGTTAATCGGATCGTCAATTGCGAAACCGCCAATTTGAATAAAACGATCGGCGCTGCCGTTCGGCAGATCGATAACATAAAGCTGCTGGAGAAGGAGATCGGACTCGACAGCCTGCCCGACAAGCTGCGCGAGGTCGCGGTCATTCGGATGCAGCATCCCGACCTTAACCTCACGGAAGTAGGCGAGATGCTGAAAGGGCAAGTAAGCAAGTCCGGCGTCAATCACCGACTTCGCAAAATTGACGAAATGGCCGAAAAAATACGGTCCGGTTCAACTTTTGCCTAGTGCTACAGCCTGTAAAATGATATAATAAGTTGTAATTGGCTTTTCTGACGGTATATGTTCAATTCTAAGCTGTCACTAAGCGCACGGCGCTTATGTTAGCCTCAGAATTCAACGCGGAACGACGTCCCCCGCATAAAGGGCTTCGACAAGCGTTTCCGCTAGATGATTCAGTAAAATATAGGGGGTATGTTTCCATGACAAGGCTTCCGGTTGTCGTTCGGTTGAAGACTGGGCTTCATGCTAGGCCTGCAGCGCTATTCGTTCAAGAAGCGAACAAATTCTCCTCCGAGGTATTCGTAGAGAAGGACGATAAGAAAGTAAACGCTAAATCCATTATGGGCATTATGAGCCTTGCGATCAGCTCCGGAACTGAAATTTCCATAAGTGCGGAAGGATCGGATGCGGAACAGGCTGTAAACGCTTTAGTCGCATTGGTCAGCAAAGAAGAGCTCGAGAACCAATAAGGCAAGCTCGGATGGGATTTCCGTCCTTTCATGAGCAAAGCAAGGGAGTCTTTTGTGCGACGCAGAGGGTCGCATAGAGGGCTCTTATTTGCGTGAGCAGGGGTTGCGTTGGGAGGGCTCTAAGACACCCTGGCAGCGGAACTATATTTGTAAATAAATTAACATGTAAGCGCATTAGTTACCAAAAAAACAATCGACATTTTAGGCAATATTTCCTATAATAATGTCAATACATAGAAGGAGTTGACGAACGTGCACGTAAGATTGGTAAATGCGGCAGGCGGAGTGAAGGAAGTAAAGGTTGGATTCAGCTGGACAACATTCTTCTTCGGATTTTTCCCGGCTTTGTTCAGAGGAGATCTGAAGTGGGCCGCGATCATGTTTATTACGGCTACGGCGATCGGGATATTCACGCTGGGTCTCGGAGCCTGGGTTCCAGGAATCATCTTCTCGTTCATCTATAACAAGATGTACATCAAGGAACTGCTGGAGAAAGGATACAGACCTCTGGACGCGCACGCGCAAAGCGTTCTGCACCAAGGCGGCATCGTTGCCGCTCCGGCATCCATGTAGTCCGTATTCGACAATTAAGGCAACCTAGGCAATCCATCAAGACAACAAATGGCGGTGAACGGGTAGTAACATAACCCGAGCACCGCCATTGCTGCGTATAATGAGGGGATGTCCTTAAATCTGTAACGTAGAAATTAGCCCCTTGAGCTTATCCGCAGACTTGTGCAAAAGTTCCCGCTCCTGCTCCGTGATCGTAATGTCCATCACCTGTCTGACGCCGCTGCGGTCGACGATACAAGGTACGCCCAGGTAAACGTCGGATACGCCGTGATAGTCGTTCAGCAAGGTCGAGACGTTGAGTACGGCGCCCTCATCACTCAGAATCGCTGTGCAGATGCGGTCGAGCGCCAGCGCGATGGCATAATAGGTCGCGCCTTTGGCTTCGATGATCTGGTAGGCGGCATCGCGAGTATTGACGAACACGTCTTCGCGGTCTTCTGCTGACAATGTAAGCTTCGATCCGGCTATGTTGGCCAAGCTCCAGAGCGGCAGCTCGGAGTCGCCATGCTCGCCGACGATATGCGCATGCACGCTGCGCGGGTCGATATCCAGCTTCTGACCGATCAGGTAGCGGAACCGCGCACTGTCGAGAAGCGTGCCGGAGCCGATAACGCGATGTATAGGAAGCCCAGCTTTCTTATACGCCATATAGCTCATAATGTCGACAGGGTTGGAAGCGATCAGCAGGATGGCGTCTCCATTATACGGAAGCACTTGCTCGATAATGCTGTCGAAGATGGCGACGTTGCGCTTCAGCAGCTCGGTGCGAGGCTCGCCCGGCTTCTGGGCGGCGCCAGCCGTAATGATGATGATGTCGGCGCCTGCACAGTCCTCATAAGTGCCGGCCCAGACGGAGGCTTGACCGAGGAACGGCATGCCGTGATTCATGTCGAGCGCGTCTCCGGCGGCTTTGTTATGGTTGGCGTCGATGAGCACCAGCTCGTCCACGCGATTGCGAAGCAGCAGCGTATATGCAGTAGTCGAGCCGACGGCTCCGGTGCCGATAATAACGATTTTGGATTTTTTCATGGAATGGAATCGCTCCTTGTATTGGAATTCACGGCGATCGCCGTATGATACTGCGTTTAATCCTCGTAGAACGGCTTGTTGACGTAGTGGTACATCCA
Organism: Paenibacillus sp. MY03; assembly: GCF_002165585.1. Taxonomy (NCBI): domain Bacteria; kingdom Bacillati; phylum Bacillota; class Bacilli; order Caryophanales; family Paenibacillaceae; genus Paenibacillus; species Paenibacillus sp. MY03. The sequence continues at coordinate 26,407 of NZ_MXQD01000055.1, forward strand.
TCCCATCAGGATGCCGCCGCCGATCAGATTGCCCAGCGTGACGGGGATGATGTTGTGGAAGCCTCCCGAATAAGAGAAGTTTCCGGGATCCAACACGAATGCGATGGCGAAGGTGCATAGGTTGGCAATGCTGTGCTCGTAGCCCGAGATAAAGAAGCAGAAGACGAACAACATCATCGCAAACATCTTGGCTCCGTCGCTCTTCATCGACATGGGAACGAAGAATGCAAGGCAGACCAGCCAGTTACAAAGAATGGCCCGGAAGAACAGCTCCGAAGTCGGCGCGGTCATCTTTTTGTGCACAACCTCGAGCAAGAAAGCATTAACGTCGGGGCTTGAGAACAAGCCGGTCGTCCAGATCAGCAAGGCGAACGCGGCGGCGCCCAGGATGTTGCCTAAGTAACTAAGTACCCACAACCTGACGGTATCCAACCATCTCATGCGCTTGCGCAAAGCGGCGTATGTATAGTAGAAAGTATTGCCCGTAAACAGGTCGCCTCCGCCGTAACTGATCAGAATGATGGCTGCGCCAAACGTGATTGCGGCCATGGGATAGGTCAGCGGCGAATTCTCCAAATAGAAGAAGCTTCCCGTCTTAAAGGCGACGATAACGCCGAACCCGATGAACATACTGGCTAACATGGAGCGAGACAGGTAACGCCAGACGCTATTTTTGTATATGCGCAGCTTTTTAAGGGCGAGCTGCTCGACCTTGTTTAACGCTTCTACTTCCATGATTACCACCTCTTGATGCATAATGGGCTGGTTGCGGCTGCAGGCGATGGAACATCCTGCTAAAACCATAATAGCTTGCCGCACGATGGCGGGGAGTGATCTTTGTCACAGTTCCATTTTTAATTATGAATTAATTAGAGAAGTATGTCGACATCTAATCCCATGACGCCCCCAGTGATCTACTTTGAAACACAATGTTTAATCGAAATTTTTGTTTATAGACTAAATTTGCGGCACCATGCTTTAATTGGGGTGTTCTTCACTGCAGCGAAACGAACAAATCCCTAGAAAGTAGGTGTTGACCGGATTGTACCATTCTCATCGAAGGCTGAAACAGAATATCCCATGGCTGATTATGTTTTTGCCTGTAGCGATCTACTTTATCATGTTCAAGTATGTGCCGATGGGAGGATTGATCATTGCATTCAAAAACTATCATTTTCTGCATGGTATTTGGGGGAGCGAATGGGTCGGACTAAAAAACTTCTCCATGCTGTTTACCGACCCGGCCGCGTTCAAAACCATTCGCAATACGCTGATGATCAGCGTGCTTTCGATTGCGGTGGGCTTTCCGTTTCCCATTATACTGGCTATTCTGTTTAACGAAGTGCGCAAAATGTGGTACCGTAAAACGGTGCAAACATTACTTTATTTGCCGCATTTTCTGTCATGGGTCATTGTGGGCGGGATTGTCATTACGGTGTTTTCGCAAGAAACGGGCGTCATGAATGCGATCTGGGAGAGACTTACAGGCTCCACCTACCCGTTCTTATATCAGGAGGGCTCATGGCTGGCGATTTTCCTCGGCTCGGGCGTTTGGAAGGAAGCAGGGTTTGGCGCAATTATTTATTTGGCGGCATTGGCCAACATAGACCCGCATTTGTACGAAGCGGCCAATCTGGACGGCGCCAACAAGTGGAAACAGATCGTTCATGTGACATTGCCGGGGATTACGCCGATTATTGTGCTGATGCTTATTCTGGCGATGGGCAGAGTTATGGAAGTCGGTTTCGATCAAGTATATATTTTGCATAATCCGGTCGTATCCAATATATCCGAAGTTATTTCGACCTATATTTACAGGATCGGATTGCAAGGCATGCAGTTTAGCATAACGACGGCCATGGGCATGTTCGAAGCGCTGATCGGACTTGTGCTTGTGCTGCTCGCCAACGGCTTCGCCAGACGATTTGGACAGGGGTTATGGTGAAGGAGAGTGAGTTCTAGGTGCGAGTATCGCCGGGAGAAAAGCTGTTCTATGCAGTTAATTATATCGTATTGGGGCTGGCGTCATTAAGCTGTCTCCTGCCTATTCTCAATGTGCTGGCGATGTCGCTTAGCAACAATCAGGCGGTCGTTTCAGGCAAGGTGGGCATTTGGCCGCTAGGTTTCAATATCGCTTCTTATCAGGCTTTAATACAGGGAAGTCCGATACTGAATGCGTTCAAAAACAGCATTGTTCTGACCGCAGCGGGCATTTTCTTATGTATGCTGTTTACACTGTTGGCCGCCTACCCGCTGTCGCGCAAAGCGTTTTATTCGAGGAAAGCGCTTACATTAATGGTTGTATTTACGATGATTTTTACGGGAGGGCTGATCCCGAGTTATCTGCTCGCCAATGCGCTTGGCCTCGTCAATACTTATTGGGCGTTATGGCTGCCCGCGCTTATCAGTCCATTCAATATGCTGATCATGAAAAGTTACTTTGAAAATTTGCCCGAGGAAATGGAAGAAGCGGCGAGAATGGACGGTTGCGGTGAACTGCAGTTTATTTCGAAGATCGTGCTGCCGCTATCCGTTCCGATGATTGCGACAATCGCTTTGTTTTATGGCATTTATTATTGGAACTCGTTTTTTCAGGTGCTGATTTATATCAATCATACGGACAAATACAACTTGACGGTACTGGTTCAGCAGATGGTGCGCAGCTCGTCGATTTTACAGGAGTTCACCACTCTGCAGCCGGATGAAATGAATTTGTACCCGCCGGAAGGCGTCAAGTCGGCCGGCATTATCATTTTATTAATGCCGATGGTGGTTGTCTATCCGTTTGTGCAGAAGTATTTTGTGAAGGGTGTTATGATCGGCGCCATTAAAGGTTGATGATACGATATTTATAAAATCGGGAGGTCTATCTATGAAACTGGAAAAAACGTCTTGGTTGGCCGCTGCGCTGGCCTGTATACTGGCAGTAACGCTGCTTTCCGCCTGTTCGAAAGCCCCGGCGGGCGAAGAAGGCGGCAACGCGCCTACGAGCAATACGCCGAAAACAACCGCGACAGCAACGGATAAGCCGAAGGAGCGCGGAAAAATAACGGCTTCCGTCTATGACCGCGGCAATGTGCCCGCAGAGGACGGTACGATCGAGAATAACCGCTATACCAAGTGGCTTAATGAAAACGGGCCTGTCGATGTGACATTTATGAGCGTGCCTCGTTGGGAATCGCAGCAAAAATTCAATGTACTGTTCGCATCGAAGGAAGCTCCCGATTTGATTCTGGAATATGATACAAATTATCGCAATCAACTTTTTAACCAGCAATTGATTATGCCGCTCGACGATCTGATCGAGCAGCATAGCACCGCTTATAAAGCGCTGCTTGAAGAAAATCCGATATTGAAGAAGGTTACGACCAAAAGCGATGGAAAAATTTATGAATTTGCCAAAATCAACGGCCTGCAGCCCAATCACGTCCTGTGGATCCGGGAGGACTGGCTGAATAATTTGCAGCTGGACATTCCGAAGACGACGGAAGAGCTGTTCGAAGTGGCCAAGGCGTTTAAGGAGCAAGACCCGGATCGGAATCAGAAGAATGATACGAATGGCATGGCGCTGAGCTTTATTAGCGGAATGATTGTGGATTATATGTTCGGCAATGTCTTTACGATCTATGAGAAGCAGCCTTGGTATCCGAATGAACAGGACGAGTTGGTGCATGATTGGAATCGTAAGCTTGCGGCTACAGCGTTTAAGAAAAGACTGTTTGACGCCGGTCTTGTCGACAAGGATTTCCTGACGGACGGCAACGGCGATAAGGCAAAGCAGGATTTTATCAACGGCAAACTTGGCATTTGGGGTGGTACTTTGGATCAAGGTGTATTTGAAACGTTAAGGGCAAATTTCCCGGAAGCCCGCATGATCCCGATGCCGTTGCCAGAAAGTCCGATAGGTTCTTTCAGTCCGGTGTTGCAGAATCCGGTGCAGTCGGTTGGCGCTGTAAATGTATTGGCCGAAAATCCGGAGGCTGTTATGGAATATGTTGATTTTATGCTAAGCGATGAAGTTAGAACGCTTGCCGGCTATGGTATTGCAGACGAACATCATAGCCTAGTGGACGGCTGCCCGGTTGTTAACGATTCCGAAGCTGTAAAAAACCAGATGTCCTATCGCGGCGACTTCTTTATGCTGGTATCCGCTGACTTCAGTAATCCTTGCGAGGGTTGGTGGAATTTGAAGAAGGAAAATGCGACAGAGCTGCAATGGGAAATGAAAGATCTGCGCTTCGCTGCCTCGGAGGCTTATATTAATCCAGACCATCCGCTTCCGGCTTTAACCCATGGAGAGCACATGCCAGTCATGCCGGCTGATCTGCAAATTAATCAGACTAACGGCTTCAAGGCGATTCATGATGCGCTGGTCAAGTCGATTATTAGCGGAAATGCTTATTCGGTCGAGCAGGCGATTGCCGACGGTCAATCGGCCTGGAAGCAGGCAAACGGCGACGAGATTGACCAATGGTATGCGGATTGGTACAAGGAAAACAAAGACAATGCCTTTTTGACGAAAGATATGTATGCGTTGGCCCAGGATGTTTTTTTTGCAAAATAGGATGTAATCTGTCAGGCTCTAGCGGCTGAAATCGGGGGATTGAAGATGAAAAACAGATGGTTTCAAAAAATGCTGCTTTCGTATCTTCCGTTGTTTTTTATTGTGGTGTCCGTTCTTGTGTTTATCTTTTTTTTCGCGGTCAACCAGGTAGCTGAGAAGGAAAACAACAGAGCGAATGAGCAGTTTGCGAAACATATTATGCAGTCGGTGGACAATGAACTGGGCACGTTGCAGAGGGCTTTGCTGAGCGAAGTTTTTTTCTCCGACAAGACGCAGTTTTTCTTCAATCCCCTTTATGCGCAGGACACTAGGCTGAATTATGAACTTTCGCAAAACTTGCAGCGTTTTGTGAATTCCGCCTCTCTGATCGATTCCGTTTATATGTACCGTCAGTCGGATCATATGGTGTTGTCCAACTCTATCCTGATCCATGCCGACGAATATGCGGATGCCGCTTTTATTTTTGCCGAGCTTGGAGCGGATGGGGAATCGTCCTGGTCGAGTGCGCGCGTCTTTAAAGAGACGCGGCAGTCGACGGGCAGGACGATTATTTCCAAATGGTATCCATACCCGATTGGCACGGAGGAGCTCGGCGGGATGGTACTGAATATTTCCGTTCCGGCGCTGCAAGCTTTTTTTACTGGCATTGGGCGCATCGATTACAGCAATCTCTATGTGCAGGATCAGGCGGGTAATTGGCTGTTCGGAAACGTGCTTGCGGCAGATATGAAAACGCTTAAAGTGAATTCAGCGCTACAATCCGATGTCACGGGGTGGACGATCTTTGCCGGCTTGAACGAAACGTATTTGTTCAACTCCTTGCGCTTGATTTCGGGTCTGTGGATCGCAAGCGGTTTGCTTATTATTGTCGTTGGTCTGGGCTGGCTGTTTTATTTGGTCCGCAAAAACTACAAGCCGATCGAGGCTTTAACGGTGCGGATCGAAGGTTATTCCTTGAAAAAATCGTTGCAGCTCAGCGGCGGTTACGATGAGTTCAAATATATCGAACATGCGCTGGACAAGCTGCTCGAGGAATCGCAAATGCACAGCAGGCAGCTTGACGAAAACAGGGTGCTGAAGGAAAAGCTGCTGTTCAAGGAATTGATGGACGGGCTGGAGCCAACTTCGGCTGCCGAGCTGCGGGGAATTTTGTATCGTAAAGGCTTTGGGGCGGAGGTGGCTTGTTGGTCGGTCGTTCAGATTGAAATGGATCGTTACGCCGTATTCGAAAAACAATTTTCCCGCAACGATCAGCATTTGCTGAAGTTTGCGCTCAAAAGCGTTGTCGAAGAGATGGCTCAAAACCACAAGCTGACAGTCTGGGCAGAGTGGATTTCGGACAAACACCTTGCTTTTGTTACGGGTAGAGAAAAAGCGGCGAACGAGCAGACCTGGGAGCATGGTTTTGCCGGCTATCTGGATGAGTTGCTGGACTGGGTGCAGGCAAATTTGTCGTTTACGCTGACCATCGCTGTCGGGGAAGAAACCGAGCTGCTGGAGCGACTGTATCTTTCCCATGACACGGCTGCTCATTTGCTGCATTTGAAGGTGTCTCTGGGCACGAATCGCCGTCTTGACCAGCGTTCCCTGGCCTTTAATGCGATGACCGAATATTACCCGTTCCTGTCCGTTATACACAAAATTAGCGACTTGTTCAAGCTGGGCAAGGAAGAGTGGCAGAAGGAATTCGAAGTGATGATTGAACGCATGAGCGGGCTTATTATGCCTCGCAAGGATGTGGTCAACTTGGCGGAGTATATGCTCCATCATTTCGATAACGAGTGGCGGGAAGCGGCACCGACCGAGCTGGTGCCTGAAGATGAATCGTTAAGACGGCAAATGGATGAGAAGATAGCAAGCTTCGATACGATGGAAGAGCTGTTCGCAGAAATACGCAAAGAATTGACGCTGCGATTCGCGCAATTGGCTGCCTGGCGGGCGGACTCTGGCTATGAAGCTGTCACCAGGCAAGCGAAGCACTATATTGATGAAAATTTGGACGACGCCAATCTGTCACTAGCGCAAATCAGCGAGATGTTCGATATGGCGCCATCACGGTTCAGCATTGCCTTCAAAAATGGCGTCGGAGAAAAGTTCGTCGATTATGTCACCCGGGTTCGGATAGAGCAAGCGAAGAAGCTGCTGATCGAGACCGATGCGTCGGTGCAGGATATTTGTTTTTTGGTCGGTTATGTCCATGCGGTTTCCTTTAACCGGTCATTCAAAAAGCTGGTGCAAATGACACCTACGGAATATCGCAATCAGGCTTTGGGCGCGGAGACATGATAATTGCAGAAACGGTCTGTATTCGAACAAGTAAAGGATGTGTGGATGTTGAGAAGAATCGCTTTGATTTTGTTGGCGGCGCTTTTGCTTACAAGCATGATTCCTGGCGGTTTGGGCCGACCTGCGGCGGCCGCAGGAGCTAATATGATTGCCAACCCGGGCTTTGAGACGGATTTGTCCGGCTGGACGGCAAACGGCGGCGGCGTAATCTCACGCAATGAAGCCGAGAAACATGGGGGGGCCGCATCCGTCAAGGTGGAGCGCCCATCGCGGTATAACGGCAATGTGATGCAATCCGGGTTATCGTTTGAGCCTGGCAAATCCTATTATTTCTCCGCATGGATAAAGCGCGAGGCGGGAAGCGGCCAAATAGCCTTATATGTAAATCAGCCGAATGTAACATGGAACGGGGGTACAAGCTTCCCGCAAATGGCGACAGGCAATATAGGCACAACATGGGTTAATTTAAGAGGGATCAAGACGTTTCCCACCGAGCAGACCAGTCAGGGATCTCCTTATATCTATAATAATGCCAGCTTTTTCGTGCAGCATGTCAGCGCGGGCAGCGATGGCACGGGACCTTTCCCCGCTTTCTATGTCGACGATATTGTCGTTGAGCCGGCGATGCCCCAAAGTCTGGTTATTTCGGGCGAAAACTCGATAGCCATACCGAATGCCGGAAATCCGGCACGGATATTGGACTATAATGCAAGTGCTTTCAATCAAATGGGGACGGAGGAAGGGATGGCCGACCCGGCGATTGCCTGGTCGATTGAGGGCGACTTCAGCGGCGTAAGCATAGATGCCTCCACCGGAATGCTTGCCGTAACGGATGCCGCAGCGGCGGGTACAGTAACGGTGCACGCGGCATCCGTTGACAACCCTTCTGCAAGTGCTTCATTTCATGTGTCGCTTTATGCCGAGCCAACCGTCAATATGATTCGCAATCCGGGCTTCGAAACGGATCTGCAAGGCTGGAACAGCGCGGGCGGAGCAGTGCTGAGCCGCGATACCGCAATAAAAAACAGCGGCGCAGCTTCGGCCAAGGTGAGCCGCACAGTCGGCTATAACGGGAATATCGGGCAAGACAATTTTGCTTTTGAACCAGGGGAAACCTATTATTTTTCAGCCATGGTGAGAAGGGAAACAGGCACCGGATCGATCTCGTTTTATTTGAACCAACCCAATATCAAGTGGAACGGAGGCAGCAGCTATCCGCAGATGGCCAATTCCAATGTAGGCACTTCCTGGACCCGTCTCGCCGGCATCCGAACCTTCCCGACAGCGGCTACAAGCGGAGGACAACCTTACGTTTATGATAACGCCAGACTGTTCTTCCAGCATACAAGCGCGGGCAATGACGGCTCGGGGCCGTTTCCGGCCTTTTATGTCGATGATGTATTCGTCAGCATTGCCATGCCGAGCTCTCTGGAAATAACGGGAGCAGCTTCGGTCGAAATTCCGTTGAACGGTAATTCGGTTCGTAAATACAGCTATTCAGCGATATTGAAAAATCAGCTTCATACCACGGAAGGGATGGAGGATGAAGCTGTAACATGGACGCTTGAAGGCGATTATCCGGGAGTCGGCATCAATAGCGCTACCGGGCAGCTGTCGGTGGCAGATTCCGCCGCTGCGAGTACATTGCGGATTCAGGCTGCGGCCCATGCCAATCCGCAAGTGAAAGCCGGGTTGACTGTCACCTTGACGAATATAACGCCTGAAGCAACGCCGACGGCGCCGGTAGCTTCCAATGTGGTTGTGGAAGGGAAAGCAAAACCCGGCAGAACGGTAACCGGAGTATACGATTATGAAGACGCCAACGGCGATCATGAAGCGGGCACAAACTACAACTGGTACATCAGCGACAGTGCCGGAGGTACGCCAACACTTATTCCGGGGCAGAACGGTCGGGACTATGTCGTGTCGCTGGACGATGTGGGCAAATACCTGCAATTCGGCGTGACGCCGGCAACAACTGTTGCTCCCGAGACAGGAACGCAAGCGTTCAGTGAATCTGTACAGGTGACGGAAAATCATGCGCCGGCGGCAACGGATGTAAGCATTGCCGGTATGCCAACAGTAGGAGAAACGTTGGAAGGCGTATATGCGTTTGCGGATGAAGACGATGACAAGGAAGCAGGCTCGACATATCGCTGGCTGCAAAGCGATACGAGGAGCGGCGTGTATAGCCCGATTCCCGGTGCAGCAGGCCGGTCGCTGACGCTTACGGAAGCGCAGCTTCATCAATATGTTCGTTTTGAAGTCGCCCCGGCTGATGCAATATCTCAGGGAGAGCCTTATATGAGTTTACCTTCCGAACGCATCGAAGCGACAATGCCGTCGGAGTTTTATGTCGATCCGGCGCTCGGCAACGACGATCACGAGGGAAGTCTGGAAAAACCGTTCCGGACGATTGCCAGGGCGCGCGACAAGGTTCGCGCCATCAGCGACGGAATGACTTCCGATATCACGGTTTATTTGCGCGGCGGCACGTATACGCCTGAATATACATTGACAGAGCAGCCGCTGTACAATCGGGATAACTCCCTCAGCGAAATCTTGCAGGTGAAGGAAAGCGAACTGGTATTCGATGAACGTGATTCCGGAAAAAATGGATTTTACGTACGGTATGCCGCTTTCCCCGGCGAGGAGCCAACTATTGCGGGAGGGCGCGTTATTGACGGCTGGACGCTGCATGATGCCCAGAACAATATTTACAAGGCGCCGTCCGGCGGAAATCTGGATACGCGACAACTGTATGTAAATGGGGAACGCGCTGTCAGAGCGCGCAGCGAAGCGGGATTGGCGCAAGCTGTCAAGACTGCCACCGGAGTGACCACAACGGACACCTTCCTTGCAGGCTGGAGCAATGTAAAAGATATCGAGATGGTATTCCAGGAAAAATGGACAAGCCCGCGCTGTGGAGTAGAGGCGATTGCGGTGGAGCAAGGTTTGGCTCATATTACGATGCAGCAGCCTTGCTGGTCTTACGCTTCGGACAAAGGGGCGACTAGCGCGACCGTACCTTGGTATTATGAAAATGCTTATGAATTGCTTGATCAGCCGGGGGAGTGGTACCTGGATGCTGACGGGGAGTATTTCTATTACAAGCCGCGTCCGGGCGAGTCGATGGAGGCTGCGGAGGTGATCGCTCCCGAGCTGGAAACGTTGCTGACGATCCGGGGCAGCAGCCTGGATCATAAAGCGGTTCGTTTATCCTTTGAGGGCATACGTTTTGAATATACAACATGGCTGAGGCCAAGCTCGCGCAATGGTCTATCCGACGCGCAAAACAGCTATATCCGCGAGCCAGGCGTTTCCTCGGATATCCTGGCGCTGGGAGCGGTTAATGTAAGCAACGCCAATGAGGTCGTATTTTCGGGCAATCAATTTACGCATCTGGGATCGATTGCGCTGAGAACAACCGACGGCGTGCAGGACAGCCTGGTCGTCGGCAACCGCTTTGTCGATATTGCCGGCAGTGCGATTGCGATCGGGGAAGTGAGCGAGCTTCAGAGAAGAACAAATGATCCAAGGGATTTAAACCGCAATAATGATGTTCTGAACAACTACATCAGCCATATCGGCCAGGATTATTACTCATCGGCGGCCATTTCTGCGGGGTATGCGGTGGATATGGATATCAGACATAATGAAATCGGCCATATTCCTTACTCCGGCTTGCATATCGGTTATGGCTGGGCTTCCAATGCATTCTCGAATACCAAAAATGTGCGAATCCAGAACAATTTGATCTACGATGCGATGCAGGTTCTGAACGATGGCGCGCAAATTTATGCGCTGGGCCGGACGGGAGGTTCGCCGGAAAACCCGAGTATTGTTTCAGGCAACTATTTGCTGCGTAATCATAGCCATTCGCAAGGCGCGCTTTATTTTGACGAAGGCAGCAATTATTGGGATGTTTATGACAATGTGATCGAAGATGCGCCGGCGTATATCTTTATTTGGACCAATACGATTCATGATATTCATGCCGATAATTTGTATACGAATACGCCCAGTTCCAGAAACAATGGAATCAATACAATCATTAAAAATACGCAATTATTCGAAAATGCGGTATGGCCGACGGAAGCGCTGGATATTATCAGACAGGCGGGTCTGGAGCTGGCTTATCACGGATTACGTCCGCAAGAGGAAATCGCGCGTCTGTTCATCCGGGAGCTGCCGCTTGAGGTTGGTCAACAGGGACAAATTGAGGTGGTATCCGCTTTGACCGACAGCGGCTATACGGTGGCGAACGTCGGCGACAGCGCTGTATTCAGCAGCTTGAATCCGGAAGTTGCAATCATCGATGCGGCAGGGAAAGTTACTGCAGTCGGACCGGGTGAAGCGACGATTATGGCCAGTGTCGACGGCAAGTCCGTGCCTGTAGCCAACAAGATTTATGTGGAGGACGAGCTTGCAGCTTTAACCATCGAAGCGCCAAAAACGGTCATTGGAACCGGGTTTATGATGAAGGTTGAAGCCTTGGCTATTACGAAATATGGACAGAAGCTCCCGTTGTCCTCCGTGACATTCGAAAGCCTGAATCCGGAGACCGCGACTGTGGATGCCGCTGGCAAAGTTACCGGCATTAGCCCCGGCTATGCGGAGATCAGAGCAACCGGATTAAGCCGGGGAGAAATGAAGACGGGGCAGCTATTGCTTCAGATAGTGGAAGAGTCCAATGATGATTTTATTAACAAACCCGAATACTGGTATGTGGATGGAATAGGCGAGGTTGAAGGCAGCCCGGGAGTTGTCGAGATCACTACTCCGGCCGGTTTTGCAACATATCAGGGAACAACGTTTTTGGATGAATCACTGCAATTCCGAATGCAAATTAAAGATACGGGCGGATGGCATTCGTTGTATTTGCGCTCTCAGGAATATGACGAAGATTATAACGGATCTTCCAACTCCAATTACATTTTTGTGTTTGCCGCGGGGGGGATTGAGCTTCATCGTTTCAATAACGGCCAGAGAACGGTGATTTACGGCAACCTTGCGGGTTTCCTGTCTGTGGCGGGCGATGCGATTCCGAACCATTATGTGAAATATGGCGTTGAAAGCCTGGTTGAGGTCAGCGCTGTAAATCGGAATGAAGGCGTACAAATTACGTTGAAAATCGACGGGGAAACAGTCATTGATTTTATGGATACAGCGGATGCCGCGATCAAAGAACGGGGATATTTCGGCGTGCATGCGCGCACCGGAACGGTCGTTCTGCGCTCGGTGGAAAGACCGTCTGTCGATCTGAGATTGACCGAGCTTTACGTGGACGGCAAAGCTGTATCGGGCTTTAGTCCCGATCACACTGGACCGTATCAGGCGAAAGTGGCTCATGAGGTAACAAAAGTAGATATTTCCTACACCGCCTCCAACCCCGGAGTCACGGTTGAAATTGCAGGAAATGAGCAGCTGGCTGTGGGCGACAATACGATTGTCATAACGGTGAAGGGTTTAAATGAAGAGAGCCGAACCTATACGGTTGTCATCAGACGCGAGGCGGCTGCGTCAAACGGCGGTGGCGGGATCATTGTCCACAACGATTCGATCGTCGAAACGACCAACGGCATCTTGCATCTTCCGGCCGGAAGAGCCGGCCGAACCTCGTTGCCGGGCGATATTGTCATCGATATTCCGTCAGGCGCAACGACCAAGCCTGTTCGGTTTACGGTTGAAAAGGAGACCGAGCCTTACGCGGCCGATTTGCCGAAGGGGCAGCCGGTCAGCCCGGTGTTTGTGCTGACGAGCGACGAGCCGGAGGCATTTGTGAAGCCGCTTGAAGTTGCGATAACACTCGATCGGACTCAAGTCAAAGTCGGACAGCAACCGTCCGTGTTCTATTACAACGAAGTGACGAAAGAATGGAAGAAGCTTGGCGGCGAAGTGGACGGCGACCGGATTGCGGTTCAGATCGATCGAATCGATCCGAAGATGAAGCTGGTCGTAATGGTCGATGAAGAGTCGCCGGGCGAGTCAGGGCAAAAATTTTTCTCCGATATTGCCGGACATTGGGCAGAGTCGCTTGTCAGTAAAGCTGTTCAAATGAGAATGGTTAACGGTTATCCGAACGGCGAGTTCAGGCCGGATGCAGCCATATCTCGCGCAGAATTTGTTGTGATGCTGATGAATGCGCTGAAAAGCGGCAATGTGGCGGGTGATGGAGCGGAGCTTACGTTTACGGATGCGATCGACCCTTGGGCGCGCGCAGCCATTACTCAAGCTGTGCAGAGCGGAATTGTGAACGGCTATAGAGACGGCAGCTTCCGTCCACGAGCGAATATTACACGCTCGGAACTGGCTGTTATGATGGCAAGGGCTGCGGGAGTGGCGGAGTTGGCTTCGTCAACCGCCGGATTCTCCGATGACAAGGATATTCCAGCGTGGGCGAAGGGCGCGGTTGCTTACCTGAAGGAGACGGGCATTGTCGAGGGAAGAAGCGGCAACCGGTTTGCTCCGGGGGCAATAGCAACAAGGGCCGAAGCGGTGGCGGTTATTTTGAGGCTGCTGGAAGCAATCGAAGTGGAGTAAGTCATTGAGCAAAGCGTAATCTCCTGCCAGGTGAACGCCGAACTGCGTCTCGCTAAAGGCGCAGTTCGGCGGGTATCTAACGGACGGAAATCTAACGTACACGCCACTCAGGTGATCTTTTCGTGCCGTCATTTCGCCAATCTTCTGATCTTTTCGATTGGTTCATCCACCATATCAGCAATTTGCTCCAACGAAAAGTCTTTGCGAAGCAGATTGCGGATGATTAGCTCTTTACCTTCTTCACGACCCTCTTCTTTGCCTTCCATATATGCTTGCTTGGACCATTCGGGCATCAGCTTCATCAGTTCATGTCCCTCCTTGGAATCTTGTTCATTCAACTCTTCGGCAATGCTTTGATCCTCTTCGACAGTTGACTTATAATACAAATCCGCAACCGACATGACCAGCGCCAATCTGGCGTCGTCCAGCTTCTGACGCAAGCGCAGAAGCATACGCAAATAGGCCTTGCGCAGCTCACGCCTCTCCTCCTCATTATAATCCCTTTTGGCCAACAATGCAGCGGCCACGGGGTTGTCCGAATCGATAAATTGCCGCCAATGACTGCGCTTCAACTGTACCTTCAGAAAGCGGAACTGCAATATTTTATATCCGGCAATCCGCATGTCGATCCCGTTCCGCTCCTTCTTCTTGCGTGGGCCGGAAAAGACGGCAATCGGAATGATCAGCTTGTACTGCTTGCGATACTTTTCATACAGTCGGCCAAAGTATATATACATCCGCTCATGGAAATCAGCTTCATGCCAGGATTGCGGCTCCAAATGAACCAGAATATGAACCTCCTGTCCGCGCAACCGAGCCCGGAACAACACATCCAACCGGCGCGACTGCCCGCCGACAATATCATGCAGCTGTTCTTCGGACAGGAAGATAACTTCCCCCAGATCAAGCTCTTTTGCCAACCTCGGGAAAAATAATTCGATAAATTCCTTGGAAAACGTATGCAGCAATTTTTTGAATGCTTCGTCATGATTGATCCGTTCCTGTTCTTGTTCCTGATCCCATTCTTGATCCTGTTCCAGCTCCTGGTCCATACCAATCCCCCGCTCCTTGTGTTTGTGCCACTGTGCAGTCCCCGTATCTTGCCTTGTTTCAATCCGACCACTTGCACCGTTCCTGCTTTCCGTCGACAACGCAAAAAAGCACACCGACAGCGCAGCTTGCGCTTGATCGAGTGTGCTTCACTACAATTTTTATAAAATGTTGAATTACTCGTTTCCCCCCATATGGGTCTGCCCCTATTGTAGCTGGATCATTTTTCCTGGTCAAGCTTCTTTCTTGCATTTTTTCTCAAGGCGTCAGCATCTGAATATGATCGAAGTAAAAGCTGCCCGCATGCCCGTCGCCGATGCCAAGCTGAATGCCGCCCACATTCTCTACAGCATTCCGGAACGCGGCATTCGCTAATATACGGATACCGTCCACATATAGATCAAATTTGTCGGTGTCGGTATCCATGACCAGCAGCAGTTCATACCAGGCCCCCGCCGTAAAGCTTTGCAAGTTGGTTAATGTGGAGCCGATATAGGCCTTGATGAATCCGGCGTCAAAGGCGATGCTTATCGCCGCCGTCCCAGTTTCGCTAAGCACATAAGGGGCCATTTTCCAACCTCCCGTCTGTTCAGGCCGGATCCGCAGCTGCATGGTCACAATTCCGTCTGCATTCGCCCATGTTTTTTTCGCTATAGTAGAAGATGTGGAGACAGCTTTGCTTACCAACACGCTTTTATCCGCTGTGCTTGGCATATTCGCTATCTGTACGCTGCCGCTGCCTGCCGCAACCGTCCATCCCGTCGGCGGCGTCCCGGCGGTGCCGCCGTTGAAATTTTCCTCGAACAGGGAAATCGAAGGTTCCGTGTAGGAAGAACTGACGCCGGCTTCACTGATCACCGTGGCATCCAGCGTATCATTGTTGGACCACAAATTGTTTATGGCGCCGATGCCGGTCTGCTCGTAAGTCGCAGTGACGCCCGAAGCAGTATCGATTGATGACAGGACGTTATCCTGAACGCGGATGTATTCGCTATAGTTGTCCAAATAAAGACCGGCTACGGGATAACTCATGGCATAAGTGCTTTTGGACAGATCGTGGATGTAATTTCGATCGATAATCGTTCCGGGTTGTCGGCCTAACGTATAGATGGCCCCCCCGTCATCATAAAGCTGCATCACATGATGAATATGATTGGCGTGAATACGATTCGATCGCATGCCGGTCTCGCAGTTGCAGCCGGTCTGGCCGCCGAACTGAATGCCCATATAGGGAGAGTAGGAAATTTCGTTATGTTCTATAACAACGCCTTGAACAAAAGCGCCGACGATGCCGATTCCATTTTTGTACAGCTGCCCAACGCGCGAGATGGCGTTATTGCCAATCAGCACTTGCTCCGTCAGATCTGCGGCCGATGCCAATCGGGGAGAAGTGAGCATGATGCCGTTGGCAGCAATGTCTTCGAAAATATTGCCGACTACCTGGCTATGTTTGATCCCGTTGCCAAGTTTAAGTCCTGTTGCGCCGAGCTGGCGGAACGTATTGCCAACAAAACGAATTTGGTAGCCGTAGGTGGCCTGGACGCTTCCCGGAACGTTCAAGGAATTGACCGGAGAGGCGGCCTGGGTAGCGACGAGACCGTTCGTGCTTGGGGTATCCCAGCCAGTGTGTCGGAAGTTTAAGCCGTTGAACTCGAGATGATGGATGGGATTGGTCATCGTTCCGTTGAGTCGCAGCAAAGTGTCTGTGACAGGCGCGATTACTGATGCGGTGGCCATATTTTCGCCGGCCCGTGGCTTGTAATACAGAGTGTTGGTAAACCGGTCAAGATACCATTCCCCCGGAGAGTCCAGCAGTTCATAGGCATTTTCGAAATGATAGGCGTTGTTGCTATAGAAACCGGCCGCTTTGTTGAAGGCAAAGTCTTGTTCAGGTGAAAGGAAGCTGACATATGCATAGCTGGCATCCGTTGTAAAGGACGCCACTCTAAGCTGATTGTGATACCAATGCGGCTGAACCACCATTTCTACCTGATTGAGATTGGACCATGAAGAGACTTCTGACTTGATGATTTTATATTGCTTGCTCGTTAAATTTGCACTTATCGTCTTATAGTAACCACCCATGGTGTCGGGATCGTTCAGATTTGGTGTACGGGAGCGTACGGCAGCTGTTCCTTCGACATACAGCTGACGAAAGCGGGGGGCAACACCCGTTTTCTTGTAAATGCCTGCTCCGGAATCATGCAAAGTCCAGCCGCCGGCAAGTGATCGTTCTCCAGATATAATGGGAGTTTCGCCGGCATAGTTTCTCCAGATGATCGAGTGGCCGTTTGTTCCCGAATCGCGGTAATCAAGCGTCAAAGGACCTGTAAGCGCATACAATCCGCCGCGAAGCATTACGTCAATATCTCCTGTCATGCTGGCATTAACTGTTCGCACTTTGTCCCGGACTCCGTCCATGGAACATGGAGCTGCCAAAGTACATGCAGTGCCGCTGCCGGTAGGCGCGGCATAATAGGTCGCCTGAATTGCAGCATGCACGGGAGTCCGTGGGAGCGAATAGCTGACACCGCCAAGCAGCAAAGCGATCACAACAGTAAGCAGAGCTGTTTTCCTCATTACTATAATCCTCCTTTGTCTTGTGAAATCATTAATAGCTTAGCGCGCCGCGTGTTAAGCGGCTATAAACAAAAATTTTGTATAGTCCTGGATGAAGCAAAGGAGTGTGCGATGGATCCGTTTCTCCGGATGTTTAACCGAAATTATTGTTTATATAAACGGTGTTGGTCCAGGTGGTATATTGGGGGTGATTTTGATAGTCGGGAGGAGTCCAATGTGCAAATAAACGGTAAGGCTGGATTAAGCGCAAGCAACACAGACAATTTGGTTCACAAGCTGCTGCGGCAACTTCAGGAGATGAAAGGCGGCATGGCGGAAACGGCGCCGATCGGCATTATTTCGATGGACAATTGGGAATGGCCGCAGGGCGTGGCATTGTTTGCCCTTTATTCTTATTACAAGGAGACGGGACGGCCGGAAATTTTGGACTATATGTGCAGATGGTTTGATGAGAAATTGGAGAGCGGCAATATTCCATATAAAAATGTAAACACTGTTTGCCCGATGCTCACTTTAACGTATTTGTATGAGGAAATCGGCAAGGAAAGCTATCTGGCGCTCTGCCGGGAATGGGCGGATTACGTGATGAACGAGCTGCCGCGCGCGGGAGAAGGCGGCTTCCAGCATGTGGTGTCCGGTGGGCTTAATGAAGGACAGCTTTGGGACGACACGCTTTATATGACGGTTTTATTTCTGACCAGGGCCGGCGTGTTGCTGAAGGAAAGCCGTTATTTGGATGAAAGCGTCCGGCAGTTTTTGGTGCATCTGAAGTATTTGACCGATCCGGCAACGGGGCTGTTTTATCATGGATGGACCTTTGATGGAAGTCATCATTTTGCTCAGGCGTTGTGGGCTAGAGGGAACTCCTGGTATACGGCGGGACTGGTCGATTATTTGGACATGGCGCCTTTGCCGGAAGGAGTGAGGTTATTCCTGCTGTCTTCGCTGGAAAGGCAGGTTGCCAAGCTACAAGAGGTACAGGCGGAGGATGGCATGTGGCATACCTTACTGATGGATCCTTCCTCTTACAAGGAAACTTCGGCGACAGCGGCCTTTGCTTACGGGATTCTCAAAGCAGTGAGATGCGGGTATCTGGACCGTTCTTATTTGGATACAGGGTGGAAGGCTTACCATGCGGTGCTTCGGCAAATTGATGATGCAGGATTGGTGCATGGCGTATCCTATGGTACGGGAATGGGCCGCGACTTGCAGTTTTACAAGGATATCGAACAATGTCCGATGCCATATGGCCAATCGATGGTTATGTTGATGCTGGTGGAAGGGGCCAGACATCGGGAGGAACAGGAGGCGCTTGCATGAAGGAGTTTACGAGGCAGCTATGGGAGGTTTGTTTTCAGAAGGTACGCGAGAACAGCGTGTTTGACGACGGGCTGAATAATTTGGGCAGGCCCGGCCACACCAGGGACGCCTCGAAGGCGGCGGAGGCGCATGACGGGCGGACGACAACCGCTTATTATATGATGGGAACGGCGCTTGGCTTACTGGATAAGGATGAAGGTCTGGATATGCTGGAAGCGGTACAGAAGCTGCAAATTACAGATCAGTCCAGTCCGTATTACGGCTGTTTCTTCTGGTACAGGGAAGAGAGCGAGATGCATGACTCGAATGCGGCTTTTTTTACGCTAACATCGCTTGTCGTGCTTCGTCTCAAGCTGCATGAACAAATTCCGGGAGAACATCTGCCGATACTGGATGAAATGATGGAGCTCGGCAGAATATGGTTTGCCCGCGAAATCGGGGAGGCCAAGCTGTATTACCCGAACAAAATATTAAGCGATGGAGCATTGCTGCTTGCTTTGTCGCGTCTTACCAATCATCGGGAACATTATGAGCTGGGCGTTCAATTTTTTGAAAGATGGCTGGACTATACGGCGAGACGCGGCTGGGGTTGGGGTGAAAATATCAGTTCCGGATACATCCGGATTTGCATCAATGCATTGAATATCGCGATCGCTGCGCTTCGTTCGGAGCATCACGAATTAGCCGTCAGGCTGGATGCCATTATCGAGGAACTGCTTGAGTATGTTCGCTTTCATGGCGGCTATGCCTTTGTACCGGCGATTCGAACCTATAATTTTAAGGGAATAGACAAAAACGACGGTCTGCTGCAATGGATTGCCGGTACGCGCAAAGATGTGTCCAACCTTGTTCTTGCGCTGGACAGCATGTCGAATGCGACGGAATGTATGTCGGATGTGATGTCGGTATGGTTAAGCGAAGAGCGTATTGAAGCGGCAGCGGCGGCGGAGCCGGACAACGGCGGAGCATTGTCGGAGACAGACGGCGCGGCGGTGCCTCGGGAGCGAACGGAGCGCGTCTTCGACGATAGCTTTGCTTATTCCTGGATTGGCAAACAGGCGCGGCTGGGCAGCTTGAATCGTTTTCCAGTTATTCCCGGCTCCTATCAATGGCCGACCTGGGGGCTTGCCTGGCAGACGTTCCCCGCCGCATACCTGATAGAGGGCGAGCAGCTTGCGTACCCCCGTTGGTTTGTAGACGATGGAGATAAGCATCGTACACATCCGGCGTTTGCAAAGGAAACATACTTAAGTCCTGCCCTGTTTAGAGAAAGCTGGTATCCCAATATCCAGATGCGCTGCACCCAGAAGGAGCGAGCCTTGATTATGTATCGCGGCATGCTTGGCGTCAATAATCGCGCCGCGGAAATTGCCGACGAGTGGATCGTGCATCGTTTTGCGGGAGAGGTCAGCGAGGAACGGGATGCCGAAGGAAGACGCTGGATCGTCCTCCATTATCGCAATGCGCAAGTCTTGTTTGCTTCTCTTCGCGGGATTTCGCATGAGCGGATTACTCGTTCCAAGGTTGACATTGAGATTATACATGAGGTGGATGAAGCAGGAGAGACCGTGCTAAAGTTAAGACAACAATTGTATGGCGACAAGCTGGATCTCGTTCAGCATCCTCAGCTTGAAGCCGGTTGGCTTGTCTATGTAATCGACGATGTGCGCGGCGACGATGACGCGCGAAAGTGGCTGCAGGATGTTTCCGTTGCGGACGACGTGTTCTGTGACGGCGAGGTGCCCCGAGAAATAGCATATTTGGAAAAGCGAAGGATCGCGTTGATGCATCGTGGCGAGCTAATGACGGAGCTTCTGGTCGATCCGCATGAGCTTTGTGGCAGATAAGATAGGCAGTATAGTATGATGGCTCCGGCGTTTGCAGGACTATAAAATAGTGTCGTTATAGAGAAAGAAAAAGAGAAGCAGACGAATAGTATCGTTGCTTCTCTTGTTTGCGCTTATTGCATATTAGATCCTCTCGATAACCTTATCGACGAGTCCGTATGCTTGCGCTTCGGCAGCGCTCATGAAGTAGTCGCGGTCGGTATCCTGTTCGATGCGGCTAAGCGGCTGGCCGGAACGTTCCGCCAGAATGTTGTTAAGCTTATCGCGCATCTTTAGAATGCGGCGGGCGCGGATCTCGATATCGCTCGCTTGGCCTTCGGCTCCGCCCAGCGGCTGGTGGATCATGACTTCGCTGTTCGGCAGCGCGTAACGTTTGCCCTTCGCGCCGGCAGTCAACAGGAAGGCGCCCATGGAAGCGGCCATGCCGACGCAGATCGTGGACACGTCCGGCTTAATATATTGCATCGTATCGTAAATAGCCATGCCAGCTGTAATGGAACCGCCAGGGCTGTTAATGTAAAGGGAAATGTCCTTCTCCGGATCTTCCGCGGCAAGGAACAGCATTTGCGCGATGATGGAGTTGGCGACTACGTCATTCACGCCGGAGCCAAGGAAGATAATGCGGTCCTTCAGCAGGCGGGAGTAGATGTCGTACGAGCGTTCCCCTCTGTTGCTTTGCTCAATTACCATAGGCACAAAATTCATTTTTAACCAATCCTCCTTAAGTGTTTGCGCAGCAAACGCATCTTCGTAAGCATAAACTCATCAAGAAACGATAAGTAGAAATTTCGTATTCCTATCATAACGGATTGTTTTCAAAAAGTCAAAGAAGGTCAAAATGGAAAAATGCTTCGCCCGAACGGCCGATTGATCTGGGCATGCAGGTCAAAAAAGTCCAAAAGAAATGATAAGATTTGTACTATCCGATACGTCCTTCGCGGCCTATAGTAGAGATATTGGTGTTAGCGCTTTCAGATGTGGATCAACAGGCGCAACCAACCGTTCATCCTTGGGATTATAGCATAAAATGCGAGTTCAAAAAGTTCGGTTCTCAGTACCGAGAAGATTGGATGAAGCTAGAACCTGAGGAGCGGAGCGTAGTGGAGGCTACGTGAGCACCGGAAGGTTCGGCTGAATTCAATATTCGACGTCGAGTCAGCTACAAGGATTACTTCGTAATGGGAAGCGTACTTTTTGAACAACCTCATAAAGGGGACTGGAAAAGATGAATGCGAAATTCGCGATAGAATGGAAGAAAGCGCCGATCGAGGGGGCTGTTACGGCGACCGTCGGCACGGTCGTTACGGCAATCGTACGGGGGAGCGGCAAGGCCGAAGAGGCTATCTTCTCCACGGACGGCGGTCCGGCGCGGCTGGAAGTAACCATTGAAACGGAAGACGAAACCGGCTCGCAGGGGATTCTGGTGAAGATCGATACGCCTAAGCATCCGTTCAGTTTTTTCCTAAGGGATGTCAACAAGGTTTATCCGATCTACATCCCCGCTTACGGAGTCGCCGTTACGCAAGTCGAAGACGATCGGACATACGGGCAAATCGAGCTCGACGTCAAGGCGTTGAACCTGATTACCGAGCTGCAACGGATCGAGGAAGAACCGGAAGAAACCTTCGAGAACGCCGCCGAACATACCCGGGAGCTCGCTTCGCAGACCTGGCTCGGGTTGTCGCGCGATATGCGGATTTTCGGCGTCGGGTTTCGCGGAGTCGGCGGAGAGGAAAGGCTGTGGGATTGGGTGCAGCCGAGATTTCACGGCTTCGAAGCGAAGCTGCCGGAAAACGAGGACAAGCCCGTCTGCTATCGATATATGCTTGGCCGAGGCGTCGGCTGCGTGGACGGCGTCTCCCGCAGGCTCGAGGACGGATCGCTCCCCATTCTGCACGCCTCGATCGTGGATAACGACGTTGTCTACGACACGGTATCCTTCGTTTCTTACGAAAGCAGCCCTTTGAAGGCCGATACGTTAAGGGGCACCCATTATTTGGCCGCCGACGGCTTCGGCCACTTTCATATGCTGACGGAAGAGCAGACGTCGCTGCGGGAACGGCTCCTTCCGGAGGAGATGAACCAGGCAGAGGAGACGGTGCTTTACTTCCGGGCGGTGGCCACGAATAAAGCCCGAGTGCCCAGATACGCCTGGTTCAAGAACGTCGTTCCCAACGCTTTCGTCTTAAACGACGACAAGCAATACGAGTTCGACGGAGGCAACGGGTTCGTCCGTTACTCGGAGAATCGGGTTTGCTGCGTATCCAAGCTGGGAGGACAACCGCTTGGAACGGAAGAGACGGCCGTTCTCCTGGCTCCGGGAGAGTCGATCGCTTTCGAATTCTACTTGCCCCACCGCCCGATCTCCGAGGAACGCGCCGAAAGGTTGCGGCGGCAATCTTTCGAAGAGAGATGGACGGAGTGTCGCGCTTTCTGGCTGGAGAAGCTTTCCCGAGCGGCGACGATCAAGCTTCCCGAGCCGCGGATCGAAGAGATGGTCAAGGCCGGATTGCTCCATCTCGATCTCGTCTCTTACGGCCTGGAGCCCGGCGGGACGATCGTTCCGACGATCGGCGTGTATACGGCGATCGGCTCGGAGAGCTCGCCGATTATCCAATTCATGGAGTCCATGGGTTGGAACGGCGTTGCGGAGAGGGCGCTGCGGTTTTTCTTGGATAAGCAGCACGAGGACGGCCTGATGCAAAACTACGGCGGATATATGCTGGAAACGGGAGCCGTGTTATGGAGCCTCGGAGAGCACTACCGTTATACCCGGGACGAAGCTTGGCTTCTTGAGATTAAGGATCGTCTGCTAAAGGCGTTCGATTATTTGGCGAAGTGGAGAGAACGCAATAAAACGGAGGAACTTCGGGGCAAAGGATACGGCATGCTGGAAGGGAAAACGGCGGATCCGGAGGACCCGTTCCGCTCCTTCATGTTAAACGGGTATGCGTATATGGGGATGAGCCGGCTGTCGGAGATGCTCGCGAACATCGATCCCGACCGTTCCGCGCGAATCGAAGAAGAGGCGCAGGCCATGAAAGAGGATATCCGGCAAGCTTTGTTCGTCGCGATGGGGAACTCCCCGGTCGTCCCTCTGGCCGACGGAAGCTGGGTGCCGACCGTTCCTCCTTGGGTAGAACACAGAGGACCGCTTTCCATTAACGGAGAAGGCGGCAAATGGCTGACGCACGGTTCGGTCGCCACTCGGGATTCTCTTCTCGGCCCGCTATATCTCGTCTTTCAAGAGGTCGTTGCTCCGGACGAAGCCGCGGCGGAATTCATGTTGAATTACCATCAGGAATTGATGTGTACGCGCAACGTCGCTTTAAGCCAGCCTTACTACAGCATTCATCCGTGGGTGCATCTGAAACGCGGCGAGGTTAAAGCGTTCCTGAAAGCCTACTATAACGGCTTCTCCGGATTGGCCGACCGGGAGACGTATACGTTCTGGGAGCACTTCTGGCACGCCAGCCCGCATAAGACGCACGAGGAAGGCTGGTTCCTCATGCAGACCCGTTGGATGCTTTACATGGAAGAAGGGGAGGATCGGTTGAACTTGTTGCCGGGAATTCCGAGCAAATGGCTGGAGCATGGCAATATCATCGAGTTGGACGGAATCGCGACTTATTTCGGAGCCGTCACGCTGAGCGTCGAATCGAATTTGGAGCAACATGAGATCGTGGCGAAAGTCGTCTGCCGGTCGGACCGAAAACCGAACACCGTGAGCATCCGGCTCCCGCATCCGGAAGGCGCGATTCCCTCTCGGATCGTAGGCGGAACTTACTGCCCTACAGGGCAAACCGTATTGATCGAACGATTCGACGGAAATGCCGAAATTGTGCTGCGATTCGATTAACGATGGCAAAAACGATGATATAATGACAGAAAAGGGACGCTGCTTACGTCTCTCTGAGCATGCAAGAAGAGATGTACGTTTTGTTTTCCGGGAGGTTATCGTATAAAAGCGAATAGCGTCGACACGATTAAAAAGAGGATGAAACTCCTCTTTTTTGGCTTACGCAATAAATTTATCCTGTTCAACACGATCATCGGCATCGTGTTTATTACCGTTTTAAGCGCTCTATTATCGCATTTCATGGAAAAGTACGCGAAGGAAAACATCAATCAGTACGTTACGAGCCTGAACGCGCAGATCAGCAACAGCATCGACCGCTACGTCGACGATATGCAGAAGGTGCTGATGATCCTCTCCGAGGACGCGAACCTCCCCGTGATCGCGGACAAGAAATTCGTCGGAACCTTCGAGGGGTATACGGCTTACAATCGTTTTTACGATAACATCCGATCGCTGATTTTTTTCAAAGGCTACAAATCGTTATCGGTCATCCTCTTCGACAGGCAGGAAATTCTGACGACGGATTTAAACGACGGCGAGGATTTCAAGTATATTCGCAATGCCCTGAATACGAACATGTACCGCGAGATCACCGATTCCGAGCAATCGATGGTACTGCTGCCGGGATTCTCCCTGTTGCCGGGCAAGGACAACAATACGTTATTCTCCCAGGCCATCAAGTTATGGGGCAACCTGCCCGGGGAAAAAGACTTCATGGTGCTGAGCGCCGACAAAGACCTGTTCTCGCAATTTCTCAACGGGGTCAACAACCAGGCATTCGACGATATTTTGATTACGACGGAGGACGGGAAGGTCATTTTCAGCCTGAATTCCGAAGTCTCGGCTTACGACGAATTCAGCAACAAGGACATCGGCCGGTTAGCCGAATTCGACACGCTTCATCTCCATGGGTCAAGCTATTACGCCAACGTTAAAAATTCCGCGACGACGGGCTGGTACGTCGTTTCTTTGATTAACCAAAACAAGATCGACAAACAAATCAACGATTCGAAAATCATCATCATGCTGACGGGAATCATCGTGATGGCCATCCTGATTCTCGCCGTTCATCTATTCGTGACGAGGAGCACGCGGGATCTCAAAAGGTTGTCCAAGACGATGAAAAACATAGAGAAATCGAACTACCAGATCCGAAGCGACATTAACCGGAACGACGAGATCGGCGATCTAAGCCGAAGCTTTAATGCGATGATCAAGAACGTGCTCGAGAACCAAGTGTTGCGCAACGAGGCCGAGATCAAAAGTTTGCAGGACCAGATCAACCCGCATTTCCTGTACAACACGCTCGACGCGATCAGCTCGCTGGCCATTAAACGGGATTACGTGCGAATCAACGGAATGGTGGAAAAGCTGGCCGATTTTTACCGCTACAATATGAACATCGCCAGCAATAACGTTGTGGAAATCGGAACCGAAATCCAACACGTCAAAAACTATCTTGAAATTATCCAAATTCGTTACGGCAGCCGTTTAAGCGTGATCTATGAGATCGACGAAGGAATGTCGGGCTACCGGACGATTCGGTTCACGCTTCAACCCGTCGTGGAGAACGCGATCAAACATGCGTTTAACGAAATGTCGATGGCCTGCGTCATTGAGATCAAAGCCTTCGAAACGGAGGATACGATCGTTCTGGAAGTGTCGGACAACGGAATCGGAATCGAGGAGTCCAAGCTTCGCAAGATCATGCAAGATATCGATGGAGAAGCCTTTTTGTCTCATTCCGAGACTCGCGGGGGCGTGGGACTGAAAAACGTGAACATGCGGTACAAGCTCTTATTCGGTGGCGATTACGGAATCTCGATCGAAAGCGCCAAGGGGAGCGGGACAAAGGTCGTCATTACCGGTCGCAAAATGAAATGAGGTGCATCCAGATGAAGGTCATGGTTGTAGACGATGAAGAATTGAGCAAGGACAAAATCGTTTATTTTTTGCACGGCAGCTCCGTTTCGTTCGAAAGCGTTTTAACGGCGGGCAACGGCAGGGAAGCGCTGGATTTGATCAAAGGCGGCGTAATTCCGGACCTGATCCTGACCGATATCCGGATGCCCGTCATGAACGGGTTGGAATTGATCGAGGCCGTAAAGGAAGAATATCCGGACATCCGGTTTATCGTGACCAGCGGTTATGCCGATTTCGACTACGCCGTCAAAGCGATGAAGCACGGGGTGACAGATTACGTGCTCAAGCCGGTCAAGGCCCAAGACCTCATTTCCGTGGTGGAGGCGATGCGGGACGCGATCGCGGCAGCCGGTCAGGCGAAAGAAGAGAGCATTCGGATCGAAACGGTCAGCCGGGAAAATCGCCGCATGGCGATGGAAAAGGAAATCTATCATCTGTTGACCGACAGACGGGACGATGAGGGCGAGAAAAAAGATGCGGTACGGGAATTCGCCATTTTGGGGCATGGCTCCTATCTCATTGCCTCGGTTAAGCTCCATGCCGGAGAACGACCGGTCGATGGCGAAGTTTACCTGGAATTGCGCAATCGATTCGACGATGAAACGGGACACGGCTGGATGATGGAAAATTACTTCGGCAAGGATACGTTCATTCTGATATTCGGCGGCGAGGACGAAAATCAGCTCGCCGACGCGGCGTCCAAGGAAGCGCATCGGCTTCGCGCGTCGCTCGGCGACCGGCACGGCTTGGCGGTTACGATAGGCATAAGCCGACCTTGCGGCGATCCGAGGACGGCTTACCGACAAGCCGCCATGGCGCTGAAAAACCGCTTTTGTTTCGGAACGGACCGCATCTTCCCGTATGCCGCGAACGAGGCTCGCAGCAATAGCGCTTCGCAATCGCTCGCGCTTAAATTCAAGCTGGCCGAACAAAGTCTGGAAAACAAAAGTCTTGCGAAAGCGATCGACCTTCTCCGCCATACCGCGGAGGATGTATTCGTACGTTCGCTAGCCGAATGCCGGGAAGAGATTTCGATCGACTACCTGTTTAACGAGTACGTTAACCTGGTCATCCGGTTCTGTTTGAAAAACGGCTACGATTTCGTCGATCGGATCGATCCGGACGTTCTATCGGGAAGAGCTCTGGACGAGCTCGAGGATCGCGAAGCGATCGTAAAGTCGATCGAGACGATGATCGAAAGATTGTTTCGTTCCGCTCCGGGATCGGAAGGAGGCGCCCTTCGGAATGCCGCTCTCCATTCGTCGGTCATCGATCAAATCATCGGTTACGTGTCCAGAAATATCGAGGAAGAGATCAACCTGCAGACGGTATCCGATAAATTCGCCATTAATCCTTCGTACCTTTCGCGCGTCTTTAAAGCCGCCACGAGTCAGAGCTTCGTCAAATACGTGACCGGGCTCAAGATCGATAAGGCGAAAGAACTG
This sequence comes from Paenibacillus sp. MY03, assembly GCF_002165585.1. Lineage (NCBI taxonomy): Bacteria > Bacillati > Bacillota > Bacilli > Caryophanales > Paenibacillaceae > Paenibacillus > Paenibacillus sp. MY03. The sequence continues at coordinate 53,824 of NZ_MXQD01000055.1, forward strand.
CTCGGGAACGGGGCGCTGGAAATCGCGGACATCGCCCACGGACTCGGATTTTCCGACCAACAGTATTTCAATCGGGTGTTCAAAAAAACGACGGGAACGACGCCGAGCGAATGGCGGAACAAGAGTAAAAAAAGTCCAAAAAACGCGTAAGATTCGTGCAAGATAAGCGGTTGTCCGATGCGTTAAAGTAGAAGTATAAGCAAGGCGCAATCGGCGAGAAGTCGAGTCCGTCACAAGTATCGCTTTAGAAGAGCCAAGGCGATGCGAGGAACGGCGGATTCTTCTCAGTTCATTGAGAAAGCGCTTACATTTTGGTTGAACTATTCTTTAAGTAAGCAGGTGAAAGGTATGAACAAGCTTTATCGTCAAAAATGGTTGATCGCGTTCGCGTTGCCCGGATTTCTGTTTTTTCTCGTGTTTTCCTATTTTCCGATGTACGGCATCGTCATTTCGTTCCAGGACTTCGACGTCTTCAAAGGCGTATTTCGAAGCGACTTCGTCGGATTCGATAATTTCAAAACGTTATTCGATATGCCCGATTTTAATAACGCGCTTCGGAACACGATCCTGATCAGCGCTTTGAAATTAATCCTGCTCTTCCCGGCGACGGTCGTTTTTGCTCTCCTGATCAATGAAATTAGTACGGGATGGTTCCGGAAATTCGTTCAGACGACCTCCTATTTGCCGTATTTCGTCTCTTGGGTCATCGCGGCGGGAATCTGGTACAAGCTCTTGTCCATCGACGGCGGAGTGGTGAACGACCTGCTCGTCTCCCTTGGAATCCTGAAAGAGCCATTTCATTTCATGGCCGATAAAGACGCTTTTTATCCGATCATTTTATTTACCGAGGCATGGAAAAACATGGGGTTTAGCGCGATTATCTTTATCGCGTCTCTGTCCGCGATCGACGTCCAGCAGTACGAGGCGGCCAAGATGGACGGAGCCAACCGGTTCAGGCAAATCTGGCACATCTCTCTTCCCGGCATCAAAAACACGATCGTGCTCATGTTCATTCTCAATGCTTCGAACCTGTTGAGGGCGGGTCAGGATCAAATGTGGACGATGTCGAACGTAACCGTTCAGCAGCAGGCCGAAATTCTGGATACGCTCGTTCTTCGTTACTTGAAGGATATGGGCTTAATGGGGTATTCGATCGGAACGGCCATGGGCATCTTCCAAGCCTTTATCGGCCTGGTCTTGTTCATCGTGTGCAATTATTTGGCGAAAGCCGCCAAAAGCGATTCCATCCTATGATTACGGAGGCAAGGCTATGAACAAACGAAAACCAGACCTGTTCGCCGTGGTCAACGGCCTGGTCATGCTGCTCTTCACGCTGGCCTGCATTTATCCGTTCTACTACGTCTTGATCGTTTCCCTTAACGATCCGCTGGACGCGCAGCGCGGAGGGCTCTATCTGTGGGTAAGGTCTTTCTCCTTCGAAAATTATAAAGCGATTTTCCAAACGTCGGAGCTGTTGAACGCCTACCAAATTACGTTGTTCCGGGTCATCGTCGGGTCCGTCCTGCATTTGCTCCTTACCGCGATGTTCGCTTTTGCCCTAACGAAGAAGCACTTCGTATTCCGCAAATTCCTGACTTGGTGGATGTTGATTCCGATGTATTTCTCCGGCGGTCTTATCCCGACTTACGTCGTTATGGATATGCTGGGTTTGGTCAACAACGTTATGGTTTACGTGTTGCCCCATTTGCTCGCGACCTTTCATATTTTGATTTTGCGAACCTTCTTGAACGAACTTCCGGCCGCATTGGAAGAATCCGCGGTTATCGACGGAGCGAGCGATTTTTCCCTTTTCTGGCGAATCGTCGTTCCGTTGAGCACGCCGGTGCTGGCGACGGTTGCGCTGTTTATCGGGGTATTCCACTGGAACGATTGGTTTTCCGGATTTACCTATATGACTAGCGAAGACCTTTGGACCGCCCAGAACGTGCTGCTGAAAATCATTCAAACCAACGAAGCGTCCAACATCGCGTCTATTTCCAAGATGGATGCGGGCTTCAAAGCGACCGTGACGGCAGAGTCGGTCAAAATGGCCATGCTGGTCATCACGACGGTTCCGGTTATCGTCGTCTATCCTTTTCTACAGAAGTACTTCGTCAAAGGCATGATGTTAGGTTCGGTCAAAGGTTAATCGGACAGGCGATATGAGTACCTAACGGTATTTATATATAATGAAATCAAAAGGGAGAGGTTAGCATGACGATGAAAAAGAAAATGTTGGTTTCGCTGGCTACGCTGGCGTTGGCGACTTCCAGCGTTCTGGCCGGCTGCGCCAAAACGAACGATGCGCCCAAAGCGTCCAGCCCCGAGGCGTCTTCGTCCGGACAACAGGCGACCGCTTCGGCCGCGCCCCCGGAGGAAGCGCTTCCGTCGGAGCTTACCGTTTCCATGTTCAACTGGGGATGGCCGACCGTCGAAGAATCGAAGGACAGAATCGGACCCGTGCTTGCGAAAGAACTGGGCTTCAAAGTGAATCTAAACGTATTCAAAGTAGGAAGCTCCGACGAAGCGGACAAGAAGCTTCAGTTGTGGGCGGCCACGAAAGCGGCTGACATGCCGGACATCTTAATGACGACAAGCTCCACGCTGGCGGCGCAAACGATCGATGCGTTAGGACGAAACGACATTCTGTTGGACTGGAACGAGATCCTGGACCGGATGCCGACGTATAAAGCCCAGGTTAGCCAACTGCTGCCGTTAAACAAAGATGTGGAGACCGGGAAGCTGTTCCGCGTGCCCCAGGGATATGAATCGCCGAAGGGGACCAAGCCGGCTACCGCGCCGCTCATTCGGAAAGATTGGCTCGACGAGCTTGGCCTGCCCGTACCTAAGACAACGGACGAATTGCGGGATACGTTGATCGCGTTCAGGGATAACATCAAGCTGCCCGACGGGCAGAAGGTCATTCCTTCGATCGACTTCGGAGAGATGTTCTGGAACAATAAGTACATGTTCGATAATCCGGAATACTCGTATGCGGGCTCCGGCAACATTACGGTTGGTCTGAACGATTGGTTTACGGATAAAACAGACGGTAAAGTCAAACGGCATGACATGGTTTTTTCGGATAATCTGTTCGAGTTTCTTGCCTATTACAACTCGCTTTTCAAAGAGGGCTTGATCGACAAGGAAAGCTTGACGATGAAGTACGGACAATATATCGAGAAGGCGTCCAGCGGCCGAGTGGGATTGTTCGGAACATGGGGCACGCACGTCATGACGGTCAACGATAGTTTGGCGAGCGTGGATCCGGACGGTTTGTTCGTCGGAACGACTGTGTTCAGCAGTAAAACGAACCCATCGCTTGACCCGACGTTTATTAAGAAAGCCCTGTTGGGAGTCAACTCGTACTGGATTATTAAAAAGAGCATCAGCGATGAAGATCTGAATGCCTTTATCAAGTTTATGGAATACACGATGGGAGAAGAGGGCTGGAAGTTGACCACCTTCGGAGAAGAAGGAAAGGATTGGGAGTACGATGCGAACAATAAAATCGTAGATACCCAGGCCAGCATCGAAAAGTTCAACGGAAGCCTGGTCGCGAAAATTCCGGAAGGGATCTATTATTACAGCCCTTCTCCTAACTTTGATCTTCAGGTCAAATACTATGCTCCGACCGCGTATGACGAAAGGCCGGACGTCGTAGAAACGTTAAAAAATATGGGTTATGTCGAAGGCGAACCGGTCTATAGCTATATAACCGATAAAGCCCCGTACGTCCTCCCGGGACCGATCGAACTGAAGAAGGGCGCAGGTTACGCGACCCGCTGGAAAGACATGGTCGTGTCCGGCGTGCTTGCGAAATCCGAGGATGAAATCCGGGACATTATCGCGAAGTGGCAGGAAACGGAAGTAAAACTGGGGTACGAAGAGATTTCGGAAGAAAGAACGAACAATTTGAAAACGGTTCCTGATTTGGAATAAGTTTATGATTCAGATGCGGAGTTTCTCCAAGCGAATAAAATCCGAATATCCGCATCGGGGCTGCGCCCGGACAATAACGGGCATTATGTTCTTCAGCTGGGAGAGATCGAAGTTTATAACGAGCTATAACGGCAAAAACCGCCAGTACAACCCGATTCCGGGATGGACTGGCGGTTTTATGCGTATCGATCGCATTTGCAATCACCGTCTTGAGGGCGCATTATTCGTTGCGCATCGCCTGCTTGCGGTATTCGCCGAGCGACAAGCCCATGGCTTGGCGGAAGACGCGGCTCAGCGACTTCCACTGCTCGTAGCCGACCAAGGGAGGCAGGTCCATGATCGCCACGCTGCCCTCGCGAAGGTAGCGGCAGCAGGCGTCGATGCGCATGGCCTCCAGATGCCGGCGGAACGGACGGCCTGTCTCCGCGGCGAACAAGCGCGACAGCTGCCGCTCGCCGATGCCTGCCGCACGAGCGACGACGGCGGCCGTCAACGGCTCCGCGTAGTGCGCCCGCATATAGGCGAGCGCCTTGCGCACGGGTGCGCCGGCAGAAGGACGGCTTCTCGCAAAGGTGGCAGCCTCGGCAGATGACGCCGCGACTTCGCAGTCCTCAAGAAGGTGGGCATGGCGGTAGACGGCGGCGAGCAGACTTAGTACGCCGCTCCATAGCGACAAGGGCTCTGCGGGGCCCATGTATTCGGCATGAAGGCGGGTGAAAAGGCCGCGAAGCTCGTCGGAGTCGTCCCGGACACGCAGCCAGCTCCGTCTTTTGGCGTCATGGTCTTGGCCATGGTCATGATAGCTGTTCCCGGCAAGCCATCCCAGGAATTCCGCTATCCCGTCGTCGCCAAGAAAAGCGGACAGTCTGGACAGCGCAGCCTTACTGATCAGGCAGTTCAGCACCTCCAACCTCTCGCCATAAGAACTCCGCGAGGAGCGGAGGCTGCTCGCCGAAGGGCGGAAAATATGGCTGATACCTACAGGTATCGCGAACAGATCGCCTCGCTCCGCTTGCAGCGGGACGCCGTCCACGTAATGCGTACCTCTTCCCCCGGTGACGAGGACCAGCTCGACGAAGTCGTGATCGTGCTCGGACAGCCACAGGTTTTCTACGGCTTCCTGCACATAGATGTCGGGATGCCGACCAAAGAAATGATGCTCCATATAATGTTGAATGGTTCGTTGCGAAGTCATACGTCCGAGACCTCCAAAGCTTCATTCGATATGTCCGTTTGACGGCTAGTCATGTCCGAATAGGGTATAAAAATGCCTTTGTACCCATTCTACAATGGAAACTAAGCGATGTCATTCGTGGAATAGATGAGAGGGAGGACGCAACATGACTGGAGTGCTCAAAGAAGGGGCATGGAAGGCGAAGTGGATCTGGGGTGGCGTGGAGGAGAGTCCCCGCAACGAATGGAGATGGTTCCGCCATTCCTTCGATTACCCTGTCGGGCTGTCCCCGGACGCGAAAGCAACATTATGGATCACCGCGGATTCGCGGTACGAAATCTACGTAAACGGGAAGCGCATCGGACGAGGTCCGGCGCGATATTACCCGTCTACTATTTTTTACGATGCTTATGAGGTAGGGCATTTGCTCCGCAAAGGGGAACGGAATACGATTGCCGTCCAGGTGATGCACTTCGGTATCAGCAACTTTTATTATTTGCGCGGCAGAGGCGGTTTGTTGGCGGAGCTGTCCGTTTCTCCTAAAAGCGGGGAGCCGCAGACGCTAGCCGCAACTGATGGAGAATGGCGTACGTCAAGGCATGGCGGCCATGGACGGGGCATCTCGCGCATGTCGTGTCAGCAAGCGTTCGCGGAGCGTATCGATGCCCGTCAATACGATGCGAACTGGAGCAGCAATGATTACGATGATCGCGCATGGGTGAAGGCCGACGTCATCGGAGAGGTCGGCATGGAGCCTTGGACTTCGCCGCAGCCTCGCGATATTCCTTTCCTGACGGAGGAGCCCGTCCTGCCTGTCAGCGTGTTGTCGCTGAACAGGGTGCAGCCTTACCGGTTGACGGCTTTCATCGATAATTATGCGCTAATGAAGCCGCAAGGTCAGGAGAATGCCAATCCGCTGTGTTATGCAGGAGCATTCGCCACGACGCTGCGGCTGCAGGAAGAAGCAGAGGTTCGCATCATGCTGAACGTCGGCGGTTTCGACATCGGCAACGAGGTCCGCGGCACTCTGCGAATAGGCAACGAAATCCTCGAGCCGGAGCTCGCTCCGCCGCTAAGACACTTCCGAACGACGCTGCCCGCGGGCGATCATCTCCTTCTGTACACGGCGTTCGGTCCGGATCACGGCGGCATGCAGCGTATCGGCATCGATTGCGACAAACCAATCGAGTGGCTGCAGCCGCTTGCCGCCCGCGATGGTCTGATCGCGACGGGAGAACCTCTTAAGGATGTGACTGCATCGACATGGCGGGAGGAAGCAGCATCGCAGTTCGCATCCATTAGTTCGCTTGGAGCCTTCACGATCGTCGACTTCGAGGACCAGTCGGAGTTGTTCTCCGAGTGGAAGGCGGCAAGTTCGGCCCTCTCGGAGGCTGTCGCGGAATGCGCTGCATTGGAGGAGTTGGCCGGCCGCGGATTCCCCGCCAAGCCCATCCCTTACTTATACGCTAATGACGAGGACGCCTTCGCCCCTCAATTCGCGAAGCGGGTGTCGGAGCCTTATGCCGTGCCGCTATCGCTCGCCCAAGCCGCCGTATCTTCGGCGGATCCGGGAATCGTGCCGGTATTCGCCGATGGCGATACGGAGTTTACGCTGGACTTCGGCAAAGAATGGAGCGGATACCTGGAGTTCGAGCTGGAGGCTGAGCCTGGCGTGACGATCGATTGGTACGGCGTGGAGTATCGCAAAGGAGATTACGTTCAACACACCTACGGATTAGATCATACGCTGCGATATATAACCGGCGAAGGCTGCCAGCGGTATACCTCGCCTATCCGCCGGGGCTTCCGTTACCTGATCGTAACGGTACGCGGCGCGACGAAGCCGGTGCGCATCCATGACGTCCGCGTGCTGCAAAGCAACTTTCCGGCGCCGCAGATCGGCGCATTCCAGAGCTCGGATGCCAAACTTAACGAGATCTGGGAAATGGCCAGACATACGACTAAGCTGTGCATGGAGGACACGTTTGTCGACTGCCCTGCCTACGAGCAGACGTTTTGGGTAGGCGACAGCCGCAACGAAGCGCTGGTGGGTTATTATTTGTTCGGGGGTACAGAGCTTGCGGAACGTTGTCTGCGGCTGGTGCCGGGATCCGCCTTCCAGACGCCGCTGTACGTGGATCAGGTGCCGAGCGGATGGACCAGCGTCATTCCGAACTGGACCTTCTTCTGGGCAGCTGCTTGCGTGGAATATGCGGAGCATGCCGGCGACCGGAAGTTCGGCGCAGAGATGCTTCCGCACATCTTGTTCACGCTTCGCCATTACGCGGAGCGGCTGAACGGAGAGGGGCTGCTCGAGATCAAAGGATGGAACCTGCTCGACTGGGCGCCGATCGATCAGCCGAACGATGGCGTCGTCACGCATCAGAACTTGTTGTTCGCGCAAGTGCTCAGGCAAACAGCCGGCCTGGTTGCTTGGGCGGGAGGCGCGAAAGAGGACGGGCGCTGGTGCGAGGAGACAGCCGCGAAGCTGGCTGAAGCTATCAATGGCCATCTGTGGAGCGCGGAGCGCGGAGCTTATCTGGACTGCATCCATGTGGACGGAAGGCGCTCCGATATATTCAGCATGCAGACGCAGGTGATGGCGCTGTTATCCGGCGTGGCCGAGGGAGAGCGCAAAGGGCGACTGACCGGTTACCTGGCGGATACGCCGGACGGCTTCGTGGAGATCGGAAGCCCGTTCATGTCTTTCTTCTATTATGAAGCGCTTATGAAGGAAGAAGGCAACGTAACCCGCATGCTTGAAGATATGCGGTACAACTATGGCTTCATGATCGACAACGGAGCAACGACATGCTGGGAGATGTACGGGCATACGACGATGAACCGGGCAAACGAAAACGATTTGACGCGCAGCCACTGCCATGCATGGTCGGCCGCCCCGGGTTACTTCCTGGGAGCTTACGTGCTAGGCGTGCGCGCCGCCGCTCCGGGCTGGACAAAGGTCGTCATCGAACCTCAGACGGGGGATCTGGATTGGGCGCGCGGAGCCGTGCCGCTGCCGGATGGAGGCAAGGTGGAGGTGGCGTGGACGGCGAGCGAGGGCGGGATATCGACGCTCGAGATCGTGGCGCCGGACGGCGTCGAGCTCGACATCAGAGTGCCGGCAGCCTGCGAAGTGTCGACAAAACGTATGAAGTCGTTGCAAATGTAACCGGAAGCCCGGTCAGGCATTTTGTCTGACCGGGCTTCTTTTCGAATATAAGCAATAAGAGCCCATGGCTTCCTCGCATTGACTGGAACGCAGCTATGAAAAAAATTACACTTCCTGTCCTGCCGCCCACAGCCCCGCGTTTAGAATAAAGCGGCGGTAAGCTTCGACGCGGAAGGAGGAGAGTCCGTGCCCAGGCATGAGATAGACGACTCTCCCTAGACCGTAGGAATGCGCCCATGCAGCGGGCCATCGCCGCCCCTCATGCTCATACTCGGCAAGGACGGTCGTCGTCATAAGCGGATTCATATCGAACCGGTAAGGCTCGTCGTCGATGGCAAAGGAATCCAGCCCGCGCAGGATCGGGTGATCGTTGTCGGTCGGCGTGATCGGGAGAGTCGTGAGCGGAGGGTGGCTCGTGAATCTGCCTCCGAGCATACAGGCCAGTTCGTCGTTCCGCTGCAGGGAGATGCCGTTATGGATAGCGAGAAGTCCGCCTCCGTTCGCTACGTAGCTTAGCAGCGCTGCGACCTGCGTGGCGGGTAGCGGCTGCTCCTCCATAAATTCCGCATAGGAAATGAATAGCCGGTACTTTGCGAGCTCCGACGTCTCGAGTTTATCGTAACGATCGGTGCAGGCGACATCGATCCGCTCCTTGAATATGAGCTCCAATTCTTTATCGACGCCTTGAAAAGGATGGTATTTGGCATCCTCGTAATGTCCCAACGCAAGCGCTTTGATCGTGTTCATCTGTACACATCCCCTCCGTTAGAATCGCCCTGTTCGGCAGGCGCAGGGCTGTCCATCCAATTGTAAGCGTTTTTCTTTGGCCGTTCAACGAATGTACGGAGGGGCATCCTTGCCTGAACAACGCCTAAACAACACCCTGAACAACAAAAAAGCCGTCCAGCAGAAGCTGAACGGCTTGTCTCTTAAGTTTAAGTGGCGCGCCCGCTAGGAATCGAACCTAGATCTCAGGCTCCGGAGGCCTACGTCATATCCATTGGACCACGGGCGCATGTCATTTGAAACTGCTTCCATCGTCCTTGGGGGAACCCGGCGCGTTTCAGTCGGAGAAATAAAGGTGAAGTATGAAAAACAGTAGCAAAAATGATTATATGACATTGACGTATCGAAAGCAAGAGCAATTCGAAAATTAAATTTGTGTAAGATGTGACGGCAATCGCTTTCATCCGACTTTTCATACTTGCAGACGGGAAATGAATTGGTTAAAATAAAGGTGGGACTTAAAATGAGTTAGTGGGACGTAATGCGTCCAACGGTTCGTGGCGGTCTCTGGCAATAATTCGAATCAGATGGAGTGAAGGCTAGAGATGCGTCAGCTCATTGAAATGCAGCAGCAGCTTGTACCGGAACTTCTGGTTGCGATGAGGACACGGTATTCCATTCTGAATCACGTCATGCTTGCAGGCACGGTCGGCAGGCGGACGCTCGCGGGCGAGCTGTCGATGACGGAGCGCGTGCTGCGGGCGGAGACGGACTTCCTCAAGGAGCAAGGACTGCTGGAGATCGGGACGGCGGGGATGTCGATCAGCGAAGAAGGCAGAACGCTGCTGGAGCGGCTGGAGCCCCTGTACAACTCGATGTTCGGTCTGTCGGAGCTCGAGGAGCGAATCAAGTCGTATTTCGGATTATCGCAGGTGATCGTTGTTCCGGGCGATTCGGAAAACTCGATGCAAGCGAAGCGTGAACTTGGCAAGGCGGCGGGGCAGGTGCTTCGCGAAGCGCTTAAGCCAACGGATGTCGTCGCTGTCACGGGCGGTACGACAATCGCGCAGGTGGCGAACCAGCTTGCGACCTCGACGGCGCTAAAGTCGGTAAGGTTCGTTCCGGCAAGGGGCGGGCTTGGCGAGAGCCACGATTATCAGGCCAACACAATCGCTTCTACAATGGCCAAGCGGACGGGCGGTCAATACAGACTGCTGCACGTGCCGGACCATCTGGGCGAAGAAGCTTTCGCTTCATTAATGCAGGAGCCCAACATCCAGGAGCTTGTCGAAGTGATCCGGAGCGCGAGAATCGTCGTTCACGGCATCGGCGACGCGATGGTGATGGCGAGGCGAAGGAAGCTGGAGCAGGCCATGGTCGACGAGATTGCGGAGGAAGGCGCGCTGGCGGAAGCGTTCGGTTATTATTTCGACCGTAGCGGGGCCGTCGTGCACAAAATGCAGACAATCGGGTTACGGCTCGACGATATTGTGAAGACTGAAGTTGTTATAGCCGTAGCTGGCGGCAAGGACAAGGGCGAAGCGATCGCGGCGGTCATGCGGTTCGGGCACAACGATGTGTTGGTGACGGACGAAGCGGCGGCGCTGGAGATTGCAGACTTGATCGGGCAGGAATCATAGCAGGCATCATGACGCGAAGCGAAGGCGCTGGCCCAGTCGGCGCGAAATGCGGAACGTCTTGAAATATATTTGCATTTAAAATGCTTAGGAGGCTAATACTCATGACAGTTAAAGTAGGTATTAACGGATTTGGACGTATTGGACGCTTGGCTTTCCGCCGTATTCAGAACGTGGAAGGAATCGAAGTTGTTGCGATCAACGACTTGACGGATGCGAAAATGCTGGCGCACCTTCTGAAATATGATACAACGCAAGGCCGCTTCGACGGCGACGTTGAAGTTCATGACGGCTTCTTTAAAGTGAACGGCAAAGAAGTTAAGGTTATCGCTAACCGCAACCCGGAAGAGCTTCCTTGGGGCGACCTGGGCGTAGACATCGTTCTGGAGTGCACGGGCTTCTTCACGACGAAAGAAGCTGCCGAAAAGCACCTTAAAGGCGGCGCTAAGCGAGTGGTTATCTCCGCTCCGGCTACGGGCGACATGAAAACGATCGTTTACAACGTTAACCATGATATCCTCGACGGCTCCGAAACGGTTATCTCCGGCGCATCTTGCACAACGAACTGCCTGGCTCCTATGGCCAAAACGCTGCAAGACAAATTCGGCATCGTACAAGGTCTGATGACGACGATCCACGCCTACACAGGCGACCAAAACACGCTGGACGCTCCGCATCCGAAAGGCGACTTCCGTCGTGCTCGCGCTGCGGCCGAAAACATCATCCCTAACACGACGGGCGCCGCGAAAGCAATCGGCCTGGTTATCCCTGAGCTGCAAGGCAAGCTTGACGGCGCGGCTCAACGCGTACCTACGCCTACTGGCTCCCTGACTGAGCTGGTTGTCGTTCTTAACGAGAAAGTAACGGCAGAGCAAGTGAACGCGGCTATGAAAGAAGCTTCCGACCCGCAAACTTTCGGTTACACGGAAGACGAAATCGTATCCTCCGACGTTATCGGCATCACTTACGGCTCCCTGTTCGACGCAACTCAAACGAAAGTTCTGACAGTAGGCGACCAACAGCTGGTAAAAACGGTAGCTTGGTACGACAACGAAATGTCCTATACGGCTCAATTGGTTCGCACGCTTGAGCACTTCGCCAAACTGTCCCAATAATATTGCCTGACAGCGTAATGCTAATAGAGCGGAAACTTGTTTCCGCTCTTTATCTATGAGAGGTTGTTCAAAAAGTCCGCTTCCCATCACGAAGTATGCCAAGAGGCATAGTCGACATCGAATATTGAATGCAGGCGAACCTTCCGGTGCTCACGTAGCTTCCACTACGCTCCGCTCCTCAGTTTCTACCTGCCTCCAATCTTCTCGGTGCTGATAACCGAACTTTTTGAACACGCACTATGAGTCTGCTATTCTATCTTCAATCTTAAAAATTCGAAGACGTGGAGGAACGTACCATGAACAAAAAAAGCATTCGCGACGTAGCAGAACTGGCAGGGAAACGCGTATTCGTGCGCGTGGACTTTAACGTGCCGCTCGAAGACGGCAAAATTACGGATGACAAACGGATCCGCGAAACGCTGCCGACGATCAACTTCCTGATCGAAAAAGGCGCGAAAGTCATTTTGGCGAGCCACCTTGGCCGTCCTAACGGACAAGTCGTAGAAGAGCTTCGCCATACGGCATCCGCCGCTCGTCTCTCCGAGCTGCTCGGCAAGCCCGTAACGAAAGCGAACGAAGCCATCGGCGCAGCGGTCGAAGCGCAAGTGGCGGCTTTGAACAACGGCGACGTTTTGCTGCTCGAGAACGTGCGTTTCTACCCGGGCGAAGAGAAAAACGATCCGGAGCTGGCGCAAGCATTCGCCAAGCTGGCGGACCTGTTCGTAAACGACGCGTTCGGCGCCGCTCACCGCGCGCATGCTTCCACAGAAGGCATCGCGCACATTTTGCCGGCCGTATCCGGTCTGCTGATGGAGCGCGAGCTTGAAGTATTGGGCAAAGCGCTTAACAACCCTGAGCGTCCGTTCACGGCTATCGTCGGCGGCTCCAAAGTAAAGGACAAAATCGCGGTCATCGACAAAATGATCGAAATCGCCGACAACATCATCATCGGCGGCGGCTTGTCCTACACCTTCTTCAAAGCGCAAGGCCATGAAATCGGCAAGTCCCTCGTGGACAACAGCAAGCTGGACCTGGCGCTCGAATTCATCGAGAAAGCGAAGAAGCTGGGCAAAAACTTCTACATTCCTGTCGATATCGTCGTAACGGACGATTTCAGCGCAAACGCGAACACGCGAATCGTGGACGTAGACGGCATCCCTGCCGAGTGGGAAGGCATCGACATCGGGCCGAAAACCCGCGAGCTGTATGCGGACGTGATCAAAAATTCCAAGCTGGTCGTATGGAACGGACCGATGGGCGTATTCGAGATCGAACCGTTCGCACACGGTACAATCGCGGTTGCGCAAGCAACGGCCGAAACATCCGCTTACACGGTAATCGGCGGCGGCGACTCCGCTGCGGCAGCCGAGAAGTTCGGTTTGGCGGATCGTATGGACTTTATCTCCACGGGCGGCGGCGCTTCCCTGGAATTTATGGAAGGCAAGGTTCTTCCGGGCGTAGTGGCACTTAACGACAAATAGGGGGTATATGCGATGAGCAGAACACCGATTATTGCAGGCAACTGGAAAATGTTTAAAACCGTCTCCGAGGCGACGGCTTTTTTTGCAGAAGTGAAAGGCAAAGCGGAAGTAGCGGGCGTGGAAAGCGTCATTTGCGCTCCGTTTACGGCGCTTCCCGCGCTTGTTGAAGCGGCGAAAGGCACGACAATCGCAATCGGCGCACAAAACGTTCACTTCGAAGACAACGGCGCTTTCACGGGCGAGATCAGCGGTCTTATGCTAAAGGATCTTGGCGTGAAATATGTTATTATCGGTCACTCCGAGCGTCGCGCCTACTTCGGCGAAACGGACGAAATCGTCAACAAAAAGACAGCAGCGGCATTTAAACACGGCCTGACTCCAATCGTATGCGTAGGCGAGAAGCTCGAAGAGCGCGAAGCCGGCGCGACGAAAGAAGTTTGCAAAGTGCAAACGGAAGGCGCGTTCCAAGGTCTGTCCGCCGAGCAAGCGGCTGAAGTTGTCGTTGCTTACGAGCCGATCTGGGCGGTCGGCACGGGCAAATCTTCCACTTCGGAAGACGCTCAGGACGTGATCGGCTACATCCGCAGCGTTATCGCGGGGCTGTACGACGAGGCGGTAGCGGCGAAGGTCCGTATCCAGTACGGCGGCAGCGTGAAGCCGAACAACGTATCCGAATACCTGGGCCAAGCGGACATCGACGGCGCGTTGGTAGGAGGAGCAAGCCTGGAGCCTGCATCCTACATCGCTCTGATCGAGGGGGCCAAGTAAGATGGCCTCCCGCAAACCTGTAGCGCTAATAATTCTGGACGGCTTCGGACTTCGCGACGATGTGGTAGGCAACGCGGTCGCGCAAGCGAACAAGCCGAATTACGACCGGTACTGGTCGCAATATCCGCATACGACGCTTACAGCTTCCGGCGAGGCGGTAGGCCTGCCGGAAGGACAGATGGGCAACTCCGAGGTCGGCCATCTGAACATCGGCGCAGGCCGGATCGTGTACCAGGATTTGACCCGCATCAGCAAGTCGATCCGCGAAGGCGAGTTCTTCGACAACGAGACGCTGCTCGGCGCGGTTAGACACGCCAAATCCCGGGGCAAGAAGCTTCACCTGTACGGCTTGCTGTCCGACGGCGGCGTGCATAGCCATATCGCGCATCTGTTTGCGCTGCTGGAGCTGGCAAAGAAGGAAGAGCTGGAGGACGTCTACATCCATGCTTTCCTCGACGGTCGCGACGTATCGCCTGACAGCGCGAAAGGTTACGTAGAGCAACTGCTAGCCAAAATCGACGAGATCGGCGTAGGCCGCATCGCGACGGTGCAAGGCCGCTACTATGCCATGGACCGCGACAAACGCTGGGAGCGTACGGAGAAGTCCTATCGCGCGATGGTATACGGCGATGGACCGCAATATGCGGATCCATTGACGGCGGTCGTGGAATCGTACGAGAAATCCGTGTTCGACGAATTCGTGATGCCGACGGTCATTACGGGCGCTGACGGGAAGCCGGTCGGGCTTGTAGAATCCGAGGATTCCGTCGTGTTCTTCAACTTCCGTCCGGACCGCGCCATTCAGCTGTCGCAAGTATTCATGAATGAAGATTTCCAAGGCTTCGACCGTGGATTCAATCATCCGGTAGGTTTGCACTTCGTCTGCCTGACGCTCTTTAGCGAGACGGTTGGCGGCTACGTCGCTTACTCGCCGAAAAATCTCGACAACACGCTGGGCGAAGTGCTGGCGCAGAACGGCAAGACGCAGCTTCGCACGGCGGAGACGGAGAAGTACCCGCACGTCACGTTTTTCTTCAGCGGCGGCCGCGACAAGGAGCTTCCGGGCGAAACGCGCGTGCTGATCAACTCGCCGAAGGTTGCCACTTACGATCTGCAGCCGGAGATGAGCGCTTACGAGCTGGCGGCTTCCACGGTGCGCGAGATTGCGGCGGATAAACACGACGCGATCATCCTGAACTTCGCGAACCCCGACATGGTTGGCCACTCCGGCATGCTGGAGCCGACGATCAAGGCGGTCGAAGCGACGGACGAGTGTCTGGGCCAGGTGGTGGAAGCGGTGCTCGCCAAAGGCGGCGTCTGCATCATTACGGCGGACCACGGCAATGCGGATATGGTATTCGACGAGAATGGCCGTCCGCATACGGCGCATACGACGAATCCGGTTCCGCTGATCGTGACCCGTCAAGGCGAGACGCTTCGGGAGGGCGGCATTTTGGCCGACATTGCTCCTACGATGCTGGATTTGCTGAGACTTAACAAACCGGAAGAGATGACCGGCTCGACTTTGCTGAACAAGTAATAGTAGAATGAGAAAAACATCTATCGAAGTCCTTCGAGGAAGAGCGACCGCGTTTAGATGAAGTTTTTATCGCCAAATAGAATATCGGTTTTCGATTTCTCGAAAACTTATAAATTCTATTGTGGTAAAGAAATGTGCTGCCCAATATGGTTAATCGAAAAGGAGTGTATTGAATATGTCTATTATCGTTGACGTATACGCACGCGAAGTGCTGGATTCCCGCGGGAATCCGACTGTAGAAGTTGAAGTAGCCCTGGAATCCGGCGGCAAAGGCCGCGCGATCGTGCCATCCGGCGCTTCCACTGGCGCTTACGAAGCCGTTGAGCTTCGCGATGGCGACAAATCCCGTTACCTCGGCAAAGGCGTAACGAAAGCCGTCGATAACGTAAACACGATTATCGCTCCGGAAATCATCGGCCTGGACGCGCTTGACCAAGTCGCGATCGACCGCAAGATGATCCAACTGGACGGAACGCCGAACAAAGCGAACCTGGGCGCTAACGCGATTCTGGCTGTTTCCATGGCTGTAGCCCGCGCTGCTGCCGACGCTCTGGACGTTCCTCTGTACACATACCTGGGCGGATTTAACGCGAAAACATTGCCGGTACCGATGATGAACATCATCAACGGCGGCGAGCATGCCGACAACAACATCGACGTGCAAGAGTTTATGGTTCTGCCGGTTGGCGCTTCCGACTTCAAAGAAGCTCTTCGTATCGGCGCGGAAATCTTCCACAACCTGAAAGCCGTTCTGCATGACAAAGGTCTTAACACGGCTGTAGGCGACGAAGGCGGCTTCGCTCCGAACCTGGGCTCCAACGAAGAAGCAATCACAACGATCATCTCCGCGATCGAGCGCGCAGGCTACAAGCCAGGCGTTGACGTATTCCTGGGCATGGACGTTGCTTCCACTGAATTCTTTAAGGACGGCAAATACGTACTGGCCGGAGAAGGCAAATCCTTCACGCCTGCCGAGTTCGTTGACCTCCTTGCATCGTGGGTTGAGAAATACCCAATCGTATCGATCGAAGACGGCTGTTCCGAAGACGACTGGGATGGCTGGAAGCTTCTCACCGAGAAGCTGGGCGGCAAAGTCCAACTTGTTGGCGACGATCTGTTCGTAACGAACACAGAGCGTCTGTCCTCCGGCATCGAGCAAGGCGTGGGCAACTCCATCCTTGTTAAAGTGAACCAAATCGGTACGCTGACTGAGACATTCGACGCGATCGAGATGGCTAAACGCGCTGGTTACACGGCGGTTATTTCCCACCGTTCCGGCGAAAGCGAAGACAGCACGATTGCAGACATCGCCGTTGCTACGAATGCCGGCCAGATCAAAACAGGCGCGCCATCCCGTACGGACCGCGTAGCGAAGTACAACCAATTGCTTCGCATCGAGGACCAACTCGGCTCGACAGCTCAATACGGCGGCAAAGCGGCGTTCTACAACCTGAAAAGCTTCAAATAAGACGAGTGCGGCCCTGCGCCGCCTTGTCCTTTGAATAAACGCGTCTCGTAAACGCGCAAACAACAACGCCTGTCGACTTCCTCGATCAGAGGAGGCCGGCAGGCGTTTTTTCGTACAACTCTTATGGAACGAACAGAGCATTCGTATATCCTTGCGGACCGCTGTCCTTAACAAGTATAGGCCGCTTACACCAATACAGCTGTACCGCTGACAGCGACCATCAGCATGCCGTCGCGGATGACCTCGTAGTCGATGTCGCAGCCGATGATGGCGGTGGCGCCCAAACGGGATGCCTTCTGAATCATCTCCTGGAATGCGGAGTCGCGCGCCTCTTGCAGCTTGGACTCATATGCGCCCGAACGTCCTCCTACAATATCGGTGATCGAGGCCATGAAGTCCCGGAACACGTTCGCCCCCATAATCACTTCTCCCGTAACCACGCCAAGATATTGTCTGACCGGATGTCCCTCAATCGTTGAAGTTGTTGTAATGATCATTTTGTTTGCCTCCTAATTAGTGGTATGTTGCCCAGTTTGAATATTTGTTAGTACGCGACAATAGCTGCTTACGTTTCTTTCTTGCGCGTAATGCCGGCTACATGTCCCGGGCCAAGCAGTGTCAAC
The DNA here is from genome assembly GCF_002165585.1 of Paenibacillus sp. MY03. Taxonomy (NCBI): domain Bacteria; kingdom Bacillati; phylum Bacillota; class Bacilli; order Caryophanales; family Paenibacillaceae; genus Paenibacillus; species Paenibacillus sp. MY03. Next base: position 71,470 of record NZ_MXQD01000055.1, read on the forward strand.
TTGGACAGGATATCGGCCATCTGCTCCGGAGGCAAGTCCATGCCGTTATCCAGCCAGTTCTGAATAACTCCGAGGTGGGCGGAGCTGACGTAAGCGGTCAGGTAATCGGCCGGAACGAGCACTTCCCCTCCTGAGCTCGTCAGAATAGGCAGAGCACGCTGCCGGATCACTTCCCTGAGCCGTTTCTGGAAGGAAGGATCTCCACCCGCCCCAAGGATGACGCGCATAAATGGCGCGTTTTCCTGCAGATAGACAAATAGCTTGCGCACGAACGGAGACGGATCGATCGCTCCGTTGTTATTGATCCACTTGCCTTGCACCGCGTTCTGGAACCCCTCGGCCGCCATCGATTCGATGACTCCGATGATTTCCGCTTCGCTCTGCTCCAGCAAGTCGTATTTGTCCCGGTAATGAATGTAGAACGTACCGCGGTTAATATCTGCCCTCTCCGTCAGATCCTTTACCGTAATGCCGTCGAAGCCCTTCTCCTCCATTAGCGCCGTCAGCGCGTCTCGAATGACCCGTTTCGTACGCAGCACGCGCCTGTCCGGCGTCGGTATGTTTTCGCTCAGAGGCAAGCCCTCCTAAACAGTATTCGCCGATTTGTTTAGTATGCGGCATTTCGCAGAAACTTGATTATTGTACATAAGACTAAAATCATTATAATCTACAGTGTGAATATTAATCAACACGGTGTTTATTTAAGAAAAGGTAAAGGAGAGTGCCGACATGCAGGTGTTTAAAAACAAATTGTTTCTCGCATTGCCGTTGATCGCCATGCTGGTTTTGTTTATTTTCGTTCTGGCGTTGTATCCGTCGGCGACGATGAAACCTGTCTTGCTGCCGATCGCCATCGTCAATCTGGATGAAGGGGCTGCGTTGCCGGACGGTACGGCGGTTAATATGGGAGACCAGCTTGTCGAACAAATGAAACAAGCCTCCGGTAAGGCTGCCGAAGGCGAGGCATCGCCTGTCAAGTGGGTGCAGCTCGAATCGGCCGAGGCTGCCAGGGAAGGCATGGATAACCGCGACTATTACGGGGCAATGATCATTGCGGCAGATTTCAGCGCGAAGCAGGCATCGCTCAGATCTCCGGCACCTCAGCAACCGGAAATCGAAGTGCTGGTTAACCAGGGCATGAACGCGACGGCCGCCAATATGGTCACTCAAATGGTGAGCGGCATGGTCGGAAAGCTTAACGCAACGATTAGCGCGGGGCTGCTGCAAGAGCTTGAAGCGAGCGGGGCGACGCTTAAGCCTTCCCAGGCGGCGATTGTTGCTTCGCCTATATTGGCTCAGATCACCAACGTAAACGAGACAGGGAAGAACGCGGCCAGAGGCAATGCGCCGGTATCGTTGTTCCAGCCGATCTGGATGGCTAGCATCGCTGGCGCTGCCATCAGCACGCTCGTGGTTGGCAAAGCAGTGGCTTCCGCTTCCTCAAGAAGAAGCAAGCTCGCAGACCGGCTGATCCAAGCGGGAGTCGGCGTCGTTCTCGCGCTATTATCGGGATTTCTGGTCACCTGGCTTGCGGACCGTTTTCTGGATTTGGACGTCCCGAACATGGCCGAGATGGGATTGTTTATATCGTTTTCGATCCTGGCGTTTTTCCTGATGATCTCCGCCATCCTGTCGTGGACGGGAATCCGGGGCATCGTACTGTTCGTGCTCCTTTTGTTTTTCGGCGCTCCGCTTCTCGCGCTGCCGGCAGAATTTATGAACGGCTTCTACCGGGACTGGATTCATTCGTGGTTGCCGATGCGGTTCATGGTCGACGGCTTACGGGAATTGTTTTTCTTCGGCAACGGTTTCGAATGGAACGAGTCGACGGCTGCGCTATTCTGGATCAGCGCGGGAAGCCTGATCGTACTGCTGCTCTCCGTGCTGAAGCCGCAGAAGGTCTCAAGCGGAGCTGAGCTGGCTGCATCTGCATCTTCGTAAGCCGGGCCCGTCCTATTGTAAATTGTGAACAGCTATGGTAAAATCGATTTATGTGTTTTTACGGAGTGGTACGCTGGAGGTGGATGGAATGGATATCGCATTGAAGATCCTGCTCGTTATTTTCTCGGTCGGCTTGATCGCAGTCGTATTGTTGCAAAAGGGTAAGAGCGCCGGGTTGTCCGGAGCGATTACGGGCGGTGCAGAGCACCTGTTCGGCAAGCAGAAGGCGCGTGGCCTGGACTTGTTCCTGCAACGTCTGACTGTTGCGTTGGCAGCCGGGTTTTTCATTTTGGCGCTGATCGTTTCTTATTTCGTCAATCAATAACATAAGATGTTTAGTAAGATGAAGACGGGGGTTTACCCCGTCTTCTTTTTTTTGTGTGGACGGATTGCCAAGCAAAGCGCGACAGTTCGTCCATGAATGATTCACCGTGAAAGTAACATAATATTCGATGAGAAATATTCCGCTTTAAGCGGATTTCTTTATTTTTTAATAGAATGGTTTCATTTTAGAGGAAGCGATGTTTATAAATCATGAGTTTTCTGGTCTTTTCTTCTTTAACTGCGGCTTTGTTCGGCGATAGGATGAGGACATGGATCAGTTCGAGGAGGACGGAGAACTATTCATAGTTTGAAGAAAAATGGGGGATCAAGTTATGCAAATGATCAGTATAACATCTGTTGTGAAACGAATGAAAAAAAATTCGCCCTTAATGACGATGGCACTTCCTGGTGTATTGTTTTTATTAGCTTTTTCTTACGGACCTATGTTTGGCATTTTAATTGCATTCAAGAATTACAACTATGAGCAGGGTATTATTGGAAGCGAGTGGGCGGGATTAAGAAACTTTGAGTTTTTATTTTCGTCAGGCGCTGCATGGTCTATTACCAGGAATACGTTATTTTACAATTCATTATTTATTATAAGCGGAACTATTATGGCCATAGCATTGGCATTATTATTGAATGAAATATCCAACAAGTTGTTTCGTGGCGTTCTTCAGTCTAGTTATATCATACCGTATTTTATTTCATGGGTTGTCGTTTCGTCGTTCACCTATGCGTTATTTAATGCACAAAATGGACTATTGAATCCGATTTTAGAGAGCATGAATCTGAGGCCTGTGGATTGGTACACGGATGGCACCTATTGGCCATTTATTTTAGTCATTATTAGTGCCTGGAAAGGGGTTGGATTCAATTCCATCATCTATTTGGCATCTATTCTTGGCATTAATCGAGAGTACTATGAAGCGGCAGACATAGATGGAGCCAATAAGTGGAGACAGGTCTTCTATATTACATTACCTCATATTAGACCGGTTGTAATCATTTTAACGATCTTGGCGATTGGGAAAATTTTCTATGCGGATTTTGGTTTATTTTATTTTTTGACAAATCAATCCGGACTTCTTCTTCCCGTTACTGATGTTATTGACACTTATGTCTTCCGTACACTTCAAGTTACAGGGGATGTTGGCATGGCTTCTGCTGCAGGATTCTATCAGTCCGTTGTTGGCTTTACACTGGTGCTTCTAGCCAATTATGCAGTTAGAAAATTAGATAATGAGAATGCATTATTTTAAATAGGGGGTTATTTATTGTGAATTCAAAGAGGGTATATACGTATATACCGCGAATAATGATATCTGCTCTATTAATTCTACTTGCAATATGTTGCATCATGCCATTTGTAATTATTATTTCTTCCTCAGTAACAGATGAAATGACGATTATCAAAGAGGGATTTCAATTATTTCCTCGAAATTTCAGCTGGACTGCCTACCAATTTCTTTTTCAACATCCAGAAGATTTGTTGCGTGCTTATGGGGTCACAATTGCGGTAACGGTAACCGGAACTGTTGGCGGATTACTTATTACATCATTGCTAGCGTATACTTTATCTCGCAAAGAATTTATTTTGAGAAATCCTTTGAACTTTTATGTGTTCTTTACCATGTTGTTTAATGGGGGGCTTGTTCCTTACTATATATTGGTTGCCAATGTATATGATTTAAAAGGATCGTTGTTGGCTTTGATTTTGCCTCTAATGGTTAATGCGTGGAATGTATTGATCATGCGTACCTTCTTTGTTCAAGTTCCCGAGGCATTAATCGAGGCGGCGCGCATTGAAGGATCAGGAGAGTACCGAATATTTTTTTCAATCATGGTGCCTCTGTCGACACCTGTCTTTGCCACAATCGGCTTGTTTTTGGTGATGAGTTACTGGAATGATTGGTTTCAGGCATTGCTCTTTATCGATGATCGGGTGAAGCTCCCTTTACAATATTTGTTATATAACATACTACGAAATGCTATAGAAGTTGCAAGTCTTAGTCGAGTCGGGGGACAGACGATTAATACGATTATGCCCACTGAGTCGTTGAAGATGGCGACTGTTGTCATCACTGTAGCTCCAATGACGATCGTATTTTTATCTATTCAACGCTATTTTGTGAGAGGAATTACAATTGGCTCTGTAAAAGGTTAGGGGGTCGATAGAAGGATGAAGAGATGGAGTTTGCCGCGTTCCTATTTTGCAAGAATGCTCTTATCGTTATCTATTGTATTTGTACTCATCATTTCAATGATCTCTATAGCTATTTACTATAGTGTCGATAAGGTAATGAGTCAAACCGTTGAGAATATGAGTCAAAAAACGTTATCCCAGGTTAGTTATAGTGCAGATTACATGCACGATTCGGTGAGGAATACGGCATATACATTGTTTAATAACGCGAATGTCATTCAGTACATGTATCAGAAGCAGATTGATTATGTCGATATTCTGCAGGGCGTGAGTCAGCTAAGAACGTGGGCGGACACGAACTCTTTCATCTATTCTATTTATGTTTATAACAAGAAGATGGATATGTATATGTCTACAGTCGGTATGGATGTAGCTATAACAAATGATCAGTTTTTTGATCAGGAGATCAGTGAGCTTATGAGGCAGCAGGTCGTAGAAAATAGAAGACTAATGCCTATTCCGCGCTCGACAAAGCTTAGTTTGAATGGTGTCTTACAGAACGATGAAGTAGACGTATTCACATACATCATTTACGATTTGCAGTCTGCGGATCATGAAGTTCAGGGTGCGGTTGTACTGAATATTAAGGCGGAATATTTGAAAAATATAATCAGATCTTTGCTTTCGAAGGACCAAACGGATCACAGTCATTTGTTTATTGTAGATGAACAGGGCGAAATCATTGTTAGTTCGGATGAAGGTATAGAAGAAAATACCAAGTTCCAAAATGATTTTATCGACAAGGTTCGACTATCGGATTCAAATTCCGGAAACTTTAAGACGCAACTCTATAAAGATGGAAAAGAAATGATGGTCACTTACGTTACATCTGATCCATTAGGTTGGAAATTTATTGAGGTCGTATCCTTTGAGCAAATCTATGCGCCCTTATATAAAATCAAATGGATAACCATCATGGTTTGCAGCAGTGTGTTGGTTGTGGGACTTCTATCGGCATTTTTGGTGTCGCGTCAGGTCGCAAGTCCGATTCGGCAATTAGTAGGAAGAGTGACTCATTTGACTAAGACAAAGGAGCAAACCGGAAACCAAGGGGAACTGGCTTTTCTCTCTGAATCGTTTGCAGCAACGTTCCAAAGAAATAAATATTTGGATTCAGAAGTGAAACAACATCGCAAGTCAGAAGTATTGCGAAATTATTTGACCTATAATGGTGAGTTGTCCTTTCACTCGCTCTCTTCATCCTTTCTGGATAATCAAATACGTATTGATACAGAGCGATGCTACTCGGTCATTTTATTGCAAATCGATCATTATGACAAGTTGAATCAGACATTTTCCCGAAATGATCAATCGTTGCTTCGTTATGCGATTCAGAATGTCTCTGGTGAAATTCTGGGACATTATGAGCGGCTTGAGATTGTCGATCTGGAAGGCGAGCATATGGTAATCCTTGTCAATCCGGAGGAAATCTCTGAAGAGCGGTATTTGGTGAATATGAAGGAACTGTTGAAGCAACTGCAATGTTGGTCTGAGCTGCATTTGAAGATATCGCTTACATTTGCAATTGGAGGCTACCAAAAGGATATTACTGAAGTAAATAATGAGTATTTTGATTTGCAGCATCTCATTAAATATCGATTTATTTATGGTTATCAAAGCGTCATTCATAAAAGTATGCTGCCTGTTTCAGAATTTCAGCATGAGGCAACGATAGTGGCTTTGGAAGAGAAGATACTGGCCGAGTTAACTCGAGGCAGCTTCAACGAAGTGATCCAGTCTTTTGATGAAATGCTTCTTTTGTTGAAGTCGGGCACCTACAAGCAGATCATATCGGCACTAACTCATTTTATTTATGTGCTTAATAATCGAACGATGACGCTTCAAAACAATAGCGTCGCTAAATTTGATATCGATTATGAATATTTCACGAAAGAAATTACTGAAGCTGACACATTAGATGAAGTGAAAATACGGTTTGTTCTACTATTCAAAAAAATTGTTGCTGGTGTGGCGCTCAAAAACGAAGGACGTGGACAACTCATTATCGATAATGTAGTCCGAATTATTGAGGAGCGATATCGGGATCCTAATCTGAGTTTAAACGTCATTGCTGAAGAAATTAAAATGTCCAAAGTGTATTTGGGAAAAGTATTTCGAGATGCCATGGGGCAATCGGTATCCGACTATATTAATGAAGTAAGAATTCAGCAAGTTATTAAAGAAATGCAGCATTCGGATTTACCGGTAGCAGGGATTATGGATAAAGTCGGAATTGAAAATAAAAGTTACTTTTACACAATGTTCAAAAAGAAAATAGGCGTTTCCGTAAGTGATTACAGAAAAAGGCATCTGAATAAAAAGTAGAAGGAGACGGGAACATGGACGGAAGAGACAAATACGCCATCGGCGTGGATTACGGAACGCAGTCCGGCCGTGCGGTGCTGGTGAAGCTGTCGAACGGGGAAGAAGTCGCGGAGCATGTGACGCCTTATCGTCATCATGTCATTGATGAGCAATTGCCGGTATCCGGCATCAAGCTGGGACATGACTGGGCGCTGCAGCATCCGCTCGATTATCTGGAGGTGCTTGAGCAGTCCGTGCCGGCCGTTATGAAGGAATCCGGGGTTAGCGCGGAGGACGTGATTGGGATCGGCATCGACTTCACGGCTTGCACAATGCTGCCGATCGACGAGAACGGCACGCCGTTGTGCCTGATCGACGAGTTGAAGATCAACCCTCATAGCTGGGTGAAGCTGTGGAAGCACCATGCCGCGCAGGAGGAAGCGAATCGGATCAATGAGCTTGCTTCAAGCAGGGGCGAGAAGTGGCTGGCGCGTTACGGCGGCAAAATCTCCTCGGAGTGGATGTTCGCCAAGGTGTTCCAGATTTTGAACGAGGCTCCGGACATCTACGACCGGGCCGATCAATTCGTTGAAGCGACCGATTGGGTCATCGGCCAGATGACGGGCCGCATCGTCCGCAACAGCTGCACGGCGGGTTACAAGGCGATCTGGCACAAAACGGACGGCTACCCGAATGCAGCGTTCCTGCAGGCGCTGGATCCGCGCCTTGCGAATCTGACGGAAACGAAGCTGCGCGGCGAGGTCGTGCCGCTCGGCACCAAAGCCGGCGAGCTGACGCCGGAGATGGCTTCGCGTATGGGGCTTGCCGCAGGAACGGCCGTTGCCGTCGGCAATGTGGACGCGCATGCGGCGGTGCCGGCTGTTGGCGTCGTGACTCCCGGCAAGCTGGTCATGGCGATGGGCACCTCGATTTGCCATTTGTTGCTTGGCGACGAAGAGCGGGAAGTCGAGGGCATGTGCGGCGTCGTCGAGGACGGCATCATTCCCGGTTACTTCGGTTATGAAGCGGGTCAGTCGGCAGTTGGCGATATTTTCGAATGGTATGTGGAGGAGGCCGTGCCCGCTTATATGTTGAAGGAAGCGGAGGCGGCCGACGAGAATGTGCATGTGTATTTGACACGCAAAGCATCCGAGCTTGTACCGGGACAGTCCGGCCTTGTCGCGCTCGACTGGTGGAACGGCAACCGCTCGGTGCTGGTCGACACCGACTTGACGGGCGTCATGCTGGGCATGACGCTGCTGACGAAGCCGTGGGAAGTGTATCGCGCGTTGCTTGAAGCAACGGCATTCGGCACGCGCAAGATCGTGGAAGCGTTTCACAATAGCGGCATTGAAGTCAGCGAGCTGTACGCTTGCGGCGGTCTGCCGCAGAAAAACGCGCTGCTGATGCAAATCTACGCGGACGTCACGAACCGCGAGATCAAGGTTGCGGCGTCGAAGCAGACTCCGGCGCTTGGCGCGGCCATGTTCGGCGCTGTCGCGGCTGGCGCGGAGCGCGGCGGCTACGACAGCATCGTCGAAGCCGCCGAGCGGATGGCCCGCGTCCGCGAGGAGACGTATAAGCCGATTCCGGCGAACGTCGCGGTCTACGACAAGCTGTACGCGGAGTACTACGCGCTGCACGACTATTTCGGCCGCGGCGCCAACGACGTGATGAAGCGCCTGAAGGCGATCAAGGAGCAGACGGGGAATCCCTTCCTTTTAATAAAATGATTCATTTTTGAATGTGTTACGTCGCTAGATATTGCATGATTCTTTTATTTTTAGGTTTGTCTTACGTTACAAATACAGCTAAAAATAAAACACCGGAACAAATCCGGAGTATATTGCAAAAAAATGGGAGGTTGGTCTTGAATGTTTAGAAAGATGAATATTGTATCGTTAGTGTTAATGATTTGTTTAACACTGGCACTAACGGCCTGTGCAGGGGCAAAGAATACAGGTTCCGAAGCATCTACAAATTCGCCAAAGCACAACGCAACTGAGTCAAACGGTGAGTCAAAGTCAGAACCTTCTGCGCTTCCGCCTGTAGAATTAACATGGTACTATCCCGGCACGCCTCAGAAGGATGTTGCGCTTATTCAAGAAGCAATGAATAAGATTACGAAGGAAGAAATTAATGCAACGATCAAGCTGATCACGATTGATTGGGCCAGCTACACGCAAAAACTGAATGTGATGCAGGCTGGCGGAGATGAGTTCGATTTGGCATTTGTTGCACCGTGGGTAGGCAACTTTTATCAAGGTATTTCTAAAGGCGCCTATCTCCCTTTAGATGATTTGCTAGAGCAATATGCGCCAACTCTGAAGAGCACCGTTCCCGATAAAATATGGGACGCGGCAAAAGTCGGAGGACAAATCTACGGTGCGATCAACTGGCAGATTGTTGCGGGACAAGTTGGCATTGAGATAAGAAAAGACTTAGCGGATAAATACAACTTGAATATGGATAGCATTCAAAAAGTAGCCGATTTAGAGCCGTTTTTAACGCAGGTGTCGGAAGGCGAAGAGAATAGTCCGTATATTTTTGTGCCTGGCAGTGCAATTGATGGGTTCGACAACATTGGAGATGATGGAAGTCCAGGGGTCATTCGTATTCATGATGACAAGTTAACCGTATTTAATCAATTTGAATCTGATGAATATAGAGAATTCGTTGAGCTCATGCATTCATGGTATAACAAGGGGCTAATTCGTAAGGATCAATCTACACTATCGTTTTCTAATGAAATTCTGAAGTCGGGATCATTCGCTGGAGTAATTTCTTATCCGATTAAGCCGGGCGTTGAAATTGAAGACGAAGCGAAATGGGGTCAGCCTGTCTTGGCTAAGTCCTTGACGAAAGCATTGATCACAACGAATAAAGCAAATGGAACCATGACAGCGATTAGCAAAACATCCAAAAATCCGGAACGTGCCATGATGTTTTTAGAACTCATTAATACAAATAAAGAGCTTTATAACCTCATCTGTCATGGTATTGAAGGTGTGCATTATACAAAAGTCTCTGAGAATTTGATACAAAAAAATCCGGATAACACAGGCTATAATCCATTGACAGATTGGATGTTCGGCAATCAATTTAATAGTTATTACACGGATCCTGCTCAAGTTGGCGCATGGGAAAAAACAGAGGAAATGAATCTAAGCGCTGATATTTCTCCGATCCTGGGATTCAGTTTCGATCCTGAAAATGTAAAAACAGAATTGGCGCAAGTAAACACGGTAGTTTCGCAATATGCAAAAGCGTTGGATACAGGCAGTGTGGATCCGGCGGTTGTATTAGACGAGTTTATTGCCAAACTAAAAGAAGCAGGATCGGATAAGATTATTGCTGAAAAGCAGAAACAATTGGATCTATGGTTAGGAAGTAAATAACATTAGGATGCATGGTAATCAGTCTGGGCCATAAAAGCGCTCAGACTGATGATTATATCAGAGAAGGAGTCTGATTCGACTGTGAAAAAGTGGATGGCGGGTATGTTGATTGGACTATTTATGTTCACCTTGAATATCTTTCCGATACAGGACACTCATGTTAGCGCTTCCGCTCAGGCGACCTTTTATGTTTCGCCTTCAGGCAGTGACAGTAACCCTGGTACGTTGAGCGCTCCCTTCCAAACGATTCAGAAGGCCAGGGATGCTGTACGAATGATCAATCGGAATATGACAGGAGATATTATTGTTTATCTTCGCGGAGGCACGTACCAGCTGGACGATACGATTCAGCTTAATGAGCTTGATTCCGGTACAAATGGATATCAGGTTATCTACAGGGCTTATCAGACAGAAGCTCCTGTGCTTACAGGAGGGGTTGCGGTAACAGGTTGGACACTGGATTCAGGCGGGATTTATAAAGCAACAGTATCTTCGGTGTCGAATTTCCGACAGCTTTATGTCAACGGGGAACGCGCACAACGCGCTCAAACTTCGACTTTGAATACGGCTTTAGGCTATCATTATGACGCTTCATCTAAGATTGATGGCTTTATCGTGAATGGTAGTGTAGTAGATATATATGATAATGCTAGTGATGTTGAAATTAATTGGAAGCGAGAGTGGGTCAATACTCGTCTGCCGGTAGCACAGATTATAGATGGAGCCGCTGGAGAGAAAATTATCCTGATGAAGCAACCCTATTTTGATTGGGCTATGACGATGAATGCCAGCTTCAATACCATTGCCATAACGGACCCGTTTTATATTGAAAATGCAAAAGAATTGTTGGACGAAGCGGGTGAGTGGTATTTCAATCAAACGACTTCTACGCTCTATTACTGGCCTAAGCCGGGAGAGGATATGAATGCCTTAGAAGCGTATATTCCGAACGATGATGTGACGACTCTCTTATCAATTAAAGGCGCATCAATTACTTCGCAGGCCAACCATATTACCATTCAAGGCTTAACTTTTGCTCATACGACTGAATTAAGAGCCTCTACTCAAGGAGTAGCGCCGCTTCAGGCTAGTTTTTGGATAAACGAGGTGGATCAAACCGTATTCACCACGAATGGAGTGATGCCTTCTGCTGCAATAGATATCGAGCATGCGAACCAAATCATAATCGAAAGCAATCGATTAAAACATTTGGGTGCAGCAGGCATAAAGATGGATAACGATGTACAAGATTCTCAAATCATTAATAATACAATTACAGATGTATCCGCAGATGCAGTTATTATAGGAACCTGGCACCATCGACATATCGATTCGTCTTTACAAGAAGCTTTGTGCAGCAATATTTTAGTCAGAAATAACTTGATTTCGAATGTAGCGAATGAATATTGGTCTTCTCCAGCCATTACTGTTTTTTATGGCAAGCAAATCGATATACAGCATAATGACATCAGCAATATTCCCTATACAGGCATTTCAATGGGATGGGATGGCTGGGGTGGAGTGATGTGGGATGAGTTCTCATTAGGCTCCAATCGGATTGCATGGAATAAAATAAGTGATTATATGAAGAAAATGCGTGATGGTGGAGGTATTTATACTTTAAATACACAACCTGATACGGTGATAGAAGGCAATTATATAACGAATATGAACAATTCCTACGGTGGAATTTATCCCGATGAGGGTTCTGGTTATCTTAAGATTATCAATAATGTAGTGGAAAATATGGGATCTGCAAATTGGCTCTATATTTGGCAGTCTTCTATCAATCATATCAAGGTCGATAATAACTATACGAATTCAACAAACATAATTAATAACGGAACAATGATTTCGATCAGCAATACGAACTATTACTCCGGTGTACGACCTGCTTCTGCACAAGCTATTGTGAGTAACGCAGGTATCACATCGAATACGTATACACCGCTACCTGCACCGCCGGAGTCAACAATAGGCGACTTGGCTTTTGAGAAACCATGTTATGCATTTTATTTGGATGATTCCTATGCGACTGTGCATCCGGGTTCAGATGGATGTCGAGCGGTTGACGGTTATGACAGCACTTATGCTCAAGCATTCGGACAATGGAAGTGGAGAGAAGTCGTAAATCTGGGAAGTGTAAAAAATATTAATAAAGTTATCGTTACGTTCCCGCAAATCCCTTCGGCAGATCTAACGCTCTACGCCACGGAATACAAGATCAAGGTTTCGATAGATGGAACCAACTATGCAACGGCAGCCAGTGTAACAAGCGGAACGGGAGGCGCCATTACGACCGTGTTCAATCCTGTTTCCGCAAGATATGTCATGGTTGAGGCGGTCAAGCCGGACAATAGCGGTCAAGCGGGGACGCAGATGGCCATTAGCAGTTTGGAAGTCTTCGGTACAGAGGATGAGTTAAGTCAAAAAGTGAATGATACTGCGCCTTCTATTATTTATAACGGGAATTGGAATTATTCTGATTCACGCGGCTTTGGCAACTATAAAGACGATGTTCATTATACGGCAGACAATGGAGATTACTTTGAAATAACCTTTGTGGGATCAGGCATTGAATTGATTAGTGAGAAGTATATGGATCGTGGCGATATAGACATCTATATAGACGATATTTACAAGGAAACCGTGAGCAGTTATATAAGCTCAGGTTCCCAGGTGGATCAGACGATTTTCTCTGAAAGAAATTTAGTGAATGGGAAACATACGCTAAGAGGCGTAAAAAGAACAGGGACTGTTATGGTTGTAGATGCCGTTAAGATCTATAATCCGGAATTTAATGTTCCTGTTAATAATGACAGATCCGAAATTCATTATTCGGGTTCATGGGTGCACAGCACTGGACGTGGATATGGCAATTATTTGGATGATGTTCATCACACGAATACGTTGAATGACTATTTTGAGTTTACGTTTACTGGAAGCGGGATTGATTTAATAAGTGAAAAGTATTTGGACCGCGGCGATATCGATATCTATCTTGATGGTGTCTATATAGAAACGATCAGTTGTTATAGCCCGGTATCGATGGTTCAGCAAACGATATTTTCTTCGGGCGAATTGGCGAATGGCCTTCATACCATAAAGGGGGTCATGAAATCCGGGAGTGCAATGGTTGTTGATGCTTTTAAGGTTTACGATAGCGGGTTCAATCCGCCTGCTGCAAGTAATCTAAAGCTTTGGCTTAGAGCGGATGCCGGAGTAATCAAAGATTCCAATGGTTTCATAGGTACGTGGCAGGATTTATCCGGAAATGGAAACCATGCTATTCAGAGTCATATATCCAACAAGCCTGCATGGATTGATCATGAAGTGAATGGCAGACCTGTTATTAGATTTGATGGTGTTAACGATTTTATGTCCATCTCCAGTCTAACGGGGAATATGGATGATTTTACAATCATCTTCATGCTGCGTCCTGCGGAGCTAGCAAATTACAATCAAAAAATGTATGCGTCAGGCGCTTGGGGCGAATTTGTCATGCACACGGATGAGAACGGTGGGCTTTATGTAGGTACGGACATCGCAACTAGAATGGAACCATCTAACTCAACGTATAAGAGGGGCAATTATGCAATAGATGTGTTTCAAAGGTGGGCCTACTCGTATAGTTCGGTTGAGGGTCGCGGATTTATTTATAGAGATGATTATCATACTGCCAGCCCTGTATTGCAGACAAATCCTAATAACTGGTCGGGATTTATGCTTGGCGAGAACGGTACGGGAACCATACATGGAGACATTACAGAAATCTTTATCTATGATAAAGTGCTCACGGATGCGGAACGTATTCATATCATCAGTTATTTAAATACGAGATATGTCAACAACTAAACCAATTACGAGGAGTCATGTTGTTAATGAAGCGATTAGCTAGCAGACAAGTGCATCTGGACTTTCATACTTCAGAATGGATCCCTAATATAGGCGAGAAGTTCGATAAGAAACAATTTCAGCAGGCACTGCAATTAGGCAAGGTCAACTCGATAACTGTTTTTGCCAAGTGCCATCATGGTTGGTCCTATTATCCAACTTCTGTAGGCAAGGTACATCCAAACTTGCAGTTTGATTTAATGAAGCAACAAATTGAGGCTGCTCATGAAATTGGTGTTCGGGCTCCGATCTATATCACCGTAGGATTTTCTGCTAATGATGCTGAAGAACATCCACATTGGGTTGTAAGAAACCAGGATGGATCAGTGACAACGATTGGCATAGATCCGCTTGCTAAGCCGGAAGATCAACGTCCAGGCGTATCTTGGAAATTTTTATGCCCTAGTGGAGAGTATGCCGAATTCATTTATGCTCAAACAAGAGAAGTGTGCAATTTATATGAAGTGGACGGGCTGTTCTATGATATTTGTTTCTGGTCGTTGTGCTGGTGCGACAATTGCCGAACAGGGATGATTCATGAAGGTTTAGATCCTGACAGCGAAGTAAGCGCCAGAGTATATCATAAGCTAAAATGGCAGCGATTTATGTCCAGATGTTCAGAGATCATCGTTGAGAAGAAACCGGATGCTTCTATATTTTTTAATGGCAGCGCTTCGCCATATGAGCCGGAGTGGCATGATTGGCAAACTCACTTTGAATTAGAGGATCTGCCAACGACTTGGGGCGGCTACGATAAGATGCCATCCAGGGCTAAATATTTTGCGCAAAGCGGCAAAGATTATTTGGGGATGACAGGTAAGTTTCATACCTCGTGGGGGGAATTTGGAGGATTTAAATCAATAAATGCCCTTCGCTATGAAGTTTCTTCGTTATTGGCATATGGAGCCCGCTGTAATATTGGAGATCAGCTTCATCCTTCAGGTCAGATGGATATGGAGACCTATCGTCTGATCGGTGAAGCTTATCAATATGTGGAGCAAATTGAACCGTGGTGCTTTGATACGATGGAGACAACGAGGTTAGGGATCATGCTCTCCGGGCAGGTGAAGTCCGATGAAGGCTTAGTCAAAATGCTCCTTGAAGGACATTATGATTTTGACATTGTGACAGATAGCACAGCGGATTTAAGTCGTTTTGAAACGATTATTTTGCCTGATTGCATCTTGCTAAATCCACTTCAAGCGGAACGTTTGCAAGCCTATATGTTGCAAGGAGGAAGTCTCCTGCTCACAGGACAAAGTGGGCTCAATGAAGAGAAAACGCATTTTTGTGTGGATATAGGCGGAAGCTATATGGGGAAATCCAAGTATGACAATGACTATTTGCAGCTGCATGATTCGGTTTGGAGCGGACTTGTGAATAGTCCCGTGCTTTTCTATGAAGGTTCCGAGCTGATTGAGGTGACAGAGGGAGAAGTGCTGGCTTCTGTATTAGATCCTTATTTTAATAGAACCTATGCACAGTATTGTTCACATTTGAATACACCCTATCAGTTAGACGTGAAGCATCCGGGCGTTATTCGAAAAGGCAACGTTGTATATTTGGCGCATTCGGTTTGCAGGAATTATTATGACCATGGCGCTCAATTCCATCGGGATTATTTTTTACAAGCATTACAGTTAATCTATAAAAATAATGTTATGGAGGCGGATATGCCGAGTTCGGGTAGAGCCCGCTTTGTTAAGCAAGCAGAGAAGGATAGATATGTTCTGCATCTATTATATGCGACTCCGATTCAAAGAGGAAGAACGCTTGTTATAGACGACCTGCCTCCTTTGTATGATGTGAATGTCAAAGTACATGTCAAGGAGCCCATCCAACGCATCTATCTTGCACCAGAAATGAAGGAAATACCATTCGTGCAAGTAGATACACAGATTGAAATGAAAGTTCCTAAAGTAGAATGCCATCAGATTGTTGTGTTGGATTATTAACCATTGCGAGGCAAATGGGTCAGGAGGAAAAGTAAATGTATGATTGGAAGCAATTAACGGAAATCGGTATGAAGCAAAGCAGATTAAGCTCCAGTACATGGCCATATGACAAGTATCCGGAACAACAGGAGTTGTTTGCTGGCAGTAGAGTAACGATACTCAATGTAGAAGGGCCGGGTGTCATCTCTTCTATTCATGCTTCAAATTATATGGATCGCAGGCACTAGCGTTGCATTAATGTTCCCATGCTC
>NZ_MXQD01000056.1:0-81354 GCF_002165585.1 Paenibacillus sp. MY03
CCGCATAAATGAGGTTATTCAACAGTCTGAGGTTTTCCATCTAATCGCTTAAACGCAGGCGCTTCACTAGAATTAGAGGGAGGTTTTCCTATTAGTTCTGCTAGAATCGCAGGCGTGGAGCGGAGTTCTGTGATGCAGCTTGGTACGCATGACGCTACGTAAAAGCAAGCTGTCAGAAAACCTGCTTGGGAGAACGCGGGGTTAGCAGAACGATGAATGAGCGCCATGGGGAAAGCGTGGTATAAGGAGCGAGCGTGCATGCAAGCATGCATGCGAGAGCCTATTCCGGCTGCTGCAAGGGAGGGACAACCCTATCCACGTAAAAAAAGGAAGCCCTCCGAAACGCAAGCTTGTAGCTTGGCGTCTTCGCAGGGCTGTTATTCCATAAAAAACGGCGGCCAGACGGCCGCTGTCGTGCGAATCCGGCTTTAAGCCGGATTCAGGGAAACTTCCTCGTCGTCGCCGCGGTTGAAGGCTTCGCGGTCGAACTCGCCCTCGGACTTGGCGACCAGAAGCGAAGTAACGGTCGTGCCCGTAGCGTTGACGGCTGTACGGCCCATGTCGATCAGCGCTTCGACGCCTGCGACGATTGCGATGCTTTCGAGTGGCAAACCGAGCGCGCTCAACACAACGGTCGTCGAGATGACGGCCGGTCCAGGAACGCCTGCAACGCCAATGGAAGAGATGATGCTGACAAGAACCAATATAATATAGTCCGTAAACGTCAGCGTGATATCAAAGATCTGCGCCGTGAAAACAGCAACGATGGCCGGCCAGATGCCGCCGCAGCCGTTAAAGTTGACGGATGCGCCAAGCGGAGCAACAAAACTCGCGATTCGCGGCGAGACGTGAAGGCGCTTCGTGATGACTTCCAGATTGACAGGAAGCGTCGCGTAGCTGCTGCGCGTCGAGAAGGCGACCGCAACCGTCGGGTAAATTTTACGGAAGAACTTGAGCGGGTTCACCTTGGCTACCAGAAGAACAAGACCGCCGAATACGAGCACGAAATGCAGGATCAACGCCACATAGGAAGTCAGGATAACGCTGCCCAGCTCCTGAAGCGTATCCCAGCCATAGCGGGCCGTAATGCCGGCAATAAGCGCGAACACGCCATACGGCGTCAGGCGAATGACGAACTTTACGACCTGATGAAGCACTTGCGTAAGCGATTCGATCAGATCGCGCACCGGTTTGACGGACGCTTCGTTCCGGGAGCCGACCTTGATGATCGCGACGGCGATAAAGATGGCGAAAATCAGGACGGGGACGACTTTGCCATCGGCAGCTTCGCTAATCGGATTGGATGGAACGAGCTGAAGAATGACCTCCGAGAACGTCGGAATCTCGCGAGCAGCGAAGTCCGATGGAACCTCCAGCTGCAATCCTTTGCCGGGGCTGAAAATAAGCGCGACGATAAGGCCGAGAATGGAGGCGATGCCGGTCGTTCCCAGGAACCAGGCAAACGTTTTGAAGCCGATTTTACGAAGATAATCGAGACTTTTGAGCGATGCGATACTGTTTAATACAAGCACGAAAACAAGCGGAATAACGAGCATTTTGATCAGATTGACATAGATGCTGCCGAAGGTGGTGATGCCCTTAGTTTCTAATGAATCTAAGTTTTGGAATAGTATCCCAATAGCTAATCCGATGCCTAATCCAATCAATACCCTTGTGCCGAAGCCGACCCGTTTCTT
Organism: Paenibacillus sp. MY03; assembly: GCF_002165585.1. NCBI lineage: Bacteria > Bacillati > Bacillota > Bacilli > Caryophanales > Paenibacillaceae > Paenibacillus > Paenibacillus sp. MY03. Next base: position 1,698 of record NZ_MXQD01000056.1, read on the forward strand.
GGCCAAATAAAATAGCAGTCCGAACACGAAGACGGATACGGCGAAGCTGTACCAGTTCGTTTCAATTGCCAGAAGCAGGTTGTTGTCAATGTTGTTCACTTTCATTAAGCCTCCTAAACCTATATTTTTTGTCGGAATAATGTATTCACTGTACAGACTACTTATTACACTTGTCAATGCATTTTTTTAGCGGATTTTTTAATTCCGACAAAAACGATGGGAAAAATAAAATAAATGATTGACACCTGAACAAAAGCGTCATAAACTAAAGCCAGATACAGGAATGAGCTGCCAAGCAAGAATGTACGAAGACAAAAGATCATAGACAATCGACTGGATAACCAGAGATTCAACGGTAGCGCGGTAGCGCTCATTGTTGGATCTTTCTTTTTTTGTCCGAAACTTATGCAAGCAGGCATCTCCTCCTAAGGGGTCGTCGGCGACTGTATCGAGATGTTAGTCCGGACTATCCACCCTAATACAGAAAATGAGAGGAAGGTAAACAATCATGACTAAAAAAACAATCTCCAAAAAATTCTCCATCACACTGACGGCTTCTGTAGCGGCCTTCACACTAATTACTTACGCGGCGGTGTCCGCTAACGATTCCCTGGCTTCGCCGCCTCCGGCCGAAGAAGCCGGCGTCGTTCAGTCCGTGACAACGAACGAGTCGGAGGCTCCTGCAGTAGAAGAGGCAGCAGTTGAAGTCACGGCGACGAACGAAGCGGAAGCAGCACCGGCTGTTGAAACAGCAGAGGTCGCTGTGACGGATGAAGCTGCGGCGATCGAGTCAAGCGCTGCTGAGCAAGTACAAACAACGGAAGCTGCGACGCCTGTCATTCCGGCAGCTGGCGCCAAAGCGGAGCAAGCAGTTGTCAAGTCGGAACAGCCTGCTGCAGCTTCCAATAATGCAACGTCCAAACCAAACACGTCCAAAGCGACGGTATCCGTTGCATCCTCGACAGAAACGAAGTCGGAAGCACCTGCCGTGAAGCCGGAGCCTCAGGCAACTACGGCTCCTAAGGCTCCAGCAGTCGTTAAGGAAGAAAAGCCTGCCGTTCAAGCGGCTGAATCCGTGAAGGAAAGCAAAGCGCCGGCAGCTCCTGCCGCAACGCCGGCACCTGAGAGCAAGCCGGCCACGACGAAAAAAATCGTGAGCACAAACAATTCCTCCAAGCCGGTATCTGTACCCAAACAAGAAACGAAGCCTGTTGAAAGCTCCTCGTCTTCATCTTCGTCATCGTCGTCGGATTCGTCCTCCGCACCTTCAAGCTCGGATTCTTCCTCGGGCGGCACGGAAGAGGAAATTTGCTAATACAGGCGGCGCACACGATGCAGGATAGATGAAGCGGAAAGGATGAGGCTCGCATGAAGAATGTAACCAAATGGTCCAAACTCTCTATTACGCTGGCGACGTCGATTGCGGCATTCACGTTGATTACGTATGCGGCTGTGTCGGCTAACCAGACACATAACATTGCGGAAGGCGCGGCACCCGATTCTAAGGTGACGGTCACCGAAACGAAGACTCTGGAAAGACCGGATGTAATCGTTGCTTCGGATTCCGGAACACCAGCCGTCGAAACGCCGGCCATCCAGGAGCAAGCCGCTCCAGTGGAAGCTGCATCAGAGAAGGTCGAGAAACCGGTTGCTGTTGCTGAGGAGTCGACGACGGAGACTTCGCAGGCCAAGCAGCCAGTATCGACGGTTGCTGAGAAATCAGTCGCACAAGATCATGCTAGTAAGCAGCAGGCTCCCGTCTCCAAGGAAACGAAATCATCCGTAACGGTTGCCTCTGCAGCGGCTCAGCCATCGGCAGCGCCGAAGGCGAACGCTCCGGAGCCGGCTGGCACGGAGCCGACCCAAGCTTCGGTCAAAGTCGATTCGCCAAAAGCGGATGTTAAACCTGCAGCCGAGAAACCGGCATCAGCTCCTGTTGCGGCGGCCGAGCAGGCTCCTGCGGCAACGGCAGCTCCGGAGAGCAAGCCGGCGAAATCCGTGAAGATCGTAAGCGGAAGCCAATCGGCCAAACCTATCGTCGTACCTAAGCCGACGGCTATCGCTAACAGCCAATCGTCCACCCCTTCTTCCAGCTCGGATTCGGCTCCTGCCGAAGAGGAATATTGCGAAGAAGAGTGCTAATGCATGAGGGATGGCCTGGCCTGGCCATCGATTATACCTGATCAAAGAGGGACGCGCGGCATGACGGCCGCGCGTCTTCTTATTTAATGAAGTAAAAGAAAGGAGCGAGTCATATGAACAAACCCGTGCTGCTGGGCGGCGCGATTCTGCTGCTCGTATTAATCGCCGGATACATCGCGAACCAGAATGGAGCAAGCAGCGCCGAAGCCGCTCCCACTGTCGTGTATGGTCAAGAACAGGGGGAAGAGACGGTCGCCGACTTTACGCTGCTGGATCTGTCCGGCAATCCAGTCTCGTTGACTGACTACGCAGGCAAAGTCGTCTACGTGAACTTCTGGGCGACCTGGTGCAAATGGTGCAAAAAAGAAATGCCGGACATGGAGAAAATTCATCAAGCCTATGCGGACGAGGACTTCGTCATTCTTGCGGTCAGCGTCGGAGAGGAGTCTGGCAAAGTGGAGAGCTTTATCGGAGAACATGGCTACACCTTCAAGGTTTTGACGGACCCGGATAAGACGGTGGCCGAAGCCTATCGAGTGAGACCGATCCCGGTATCCGTATTCCTTGGCCGGGATGGACGCATTGCCCATCAGAAGCTGGGGTACATGACGGAAGAGGAAATGAAGGCTCAGATCGACCCGCTGCTTGCCGAAGATGCGGCGTAATGTGATTGTTCAGAAGACGAACCAGGGGAAGTGGATCAGCACCACGCTGTTCACGAAGATCGGCCGTCCCGGCAAGGTAGCGACCAATTATAAGCAAGGGGGTAGCATCGGCTACTTCCGGCCTACGATGAAGGACAAGACCTTGTACCGCCGCATTATGTCTTATGCCAAACAGTATGGACGTAAAGGCTGACAGGGAACGACTGCCTTCGGCGCGAACGAGCCTTCCTGGCTACTCCCCTCCGTGGCCGTGTTGTTCGAAGGATGCCGCCATCAAAGCTCGGCCGCCGCTTTCATCAGATCATGGATTTTGCGAGCCGTATTGACGTTGCGAACAGTGACGCTAGCGTAAAATTTGGTGCCGATGATCTTGTTCATGCCGCTTCGCCCCGCATGCTGCCGATCGTACGACCATAGAACTGCGCCTGGGATATAGATAACCCGGTCTATCTCGGGGGTAAGCTTTAGCCCTTCCAGTACGGATTCGTTGTCGATCTCCTCCCACAGATAAAGCACATCGCTTTTCATCTCCTCGTCATTGGCCCAATGCTCCGGCAGCGCGGCCATGATGGCTTCGATCTGCCCGATTGTACGGACCATGACTCTAATGGACAGTCTGAAGTCCGAAGCGATGGCTTCCTCCAGCAGGGAGGATAGTTCCGGGGCGGTGCGATTGTCATCCGTAAAAATAATATTGCCGGTATTAATGTACGTAACCACGTTGCTGAGACCTGCCCGCTCGAACGTTGCTTTCAGTTCCTTCATATTAATTTTGTTGTTGCCGCCTACATTGATGCCTCGCAATAATGCGATATATACCATGGTCTGTGATACCTCCTGCGCGTGGGGAATCTGATATCTACTATTAGAAGCATTATACTAAAAAAATCTTCCGAAAGGCAGAAGAAGGGGCATTCCGGCTTGTAACCAGATGAAAAGCGTTCAGTCTGCCCGGGTACGGGCAAACCGAACGCTTTTAGAATTTCGATTGTTCGGCGTTATGGACCTGCTATAATATGCTTTTTTTGTTTTTGTAATCTGCATTACAAAATTCTACTGAAGGATATGTTATAACTTAAACTGAAACCGAAAAAAGGTTAGCGATGATCATTTCCTTCAATTTTTTAATAGAACGGCGCAAGATATATTTAAAACAGGAGATGAAGTTGCATTTTTTTAATAGGGAGATGAAGAGAGTGGGACTAAGAGGTAGAGGAAGAAAACGGAGATGGTACAAGGTTGCGAGCTTAACGCTTCTTACCGTGCTGCTGCTGTTCGCGCCGGTTGCTCAAGCAGCAGGTGTATCCATCAATGTAGACGGAAAAGTCGTAAAGGAGAACATGAATGCAATTGTAAAGCAAGGGACGATGTTAGCGCCGATTCAAGACATCGCGGAGCTGCTTGGCGCTACATATTCGTGGAACGAGAGGACGAGCACGCTTACGGTCAAAAAAGGCGATACGGTTGTGACTTTCTTAGAAAATTCGCTTAAGGCGTCTGTCGCGGTTAACGATAACCGCATTGAGGTTGCGCTCGGACAACCTATGCAGACCGTCGACGACGAGCAACTTGTGCCCATTCGGTTCTTAGCGGAGCTGTTCGGAGCCAGCGTAAATTGGAATCAGGGATTACAGCAGGTGCAGCTCCTGCTTGGTACGGTCAAGGGCGACAAAGGAGATAAGGGAGAGAAGGGCGACAAAGGCGACAAAGGCGATGCGGGAGCCGCTGGGGCGACCGGTCCGTCCGGGTCAACAGGACCTGCGGGTCCGGCGGGTCCTCAAGGGGAGCAAGGCCTGCCGGGGCTTATCGGTCCGGAAGGACCACAAGGTCCCGAAGGTCCGCAAGGCATTTCCGGTCCGGCGGGAGCAGCGGGCGCCGCTGGAGCTGTTGGCCCGGCGGGCCCTCAAGGGGAGCAGGGCCTGCCTGGTCTCGTCGGACCGCAAGGACCGCAGGGTCTAGTAGGTCCGCAGGGTAATCCCGGCCCGGCGGGAGCAGCGGGCGCAGATGGAGCTGTTGGCCCGGTGGGCCCTCAAGGGGAGCAAGGCCTGCCTGGTCTCGTCGGACCGCAAGGACCGCAGGGTCTAGTAGGTCCGCAGGGTAATCCCGGCCCGGCGGGAGCAGCGGGCGCAGATGGAGCTGTTGGCCCGGTGGGCCCTCAAGGGGAGCAAGGCCTGCCTGGTCTCGTCGGACCGCAAGGACCGCAGGGTCTAGTAGGTCCGCAGGGTAATCCCGGCCCGGCGGGAGCAGCGGGCGCAGATGGAGCTGTTGGCCCGGTGGGCCCTCAAGGGGAGCAAGGCCTGCCTGGTCTCGTCGGACCGCAAGGACCGCAGGGTCTAGTAGGTCCGCAGGGTAATCCCGGCCCGGCGGGAGCAGCGGGCGCAGATGGAGCTGTTGGCCCGGTGGGCCCTCAAGGGGAGCAAGGCCTGCCTGGTCTCGTCGGACCGCAAGGACCGCAGGGTCTAGTAGGTCCGCAGGGCGATCCCGGTCCCGTAGGCCCGGCTGGAGCGAACTATACCGCTGAGGGATTCTCGGCATCTTTAGTTCCGACAACGGTTACGAATACCCAGACGCTCAGCGGCTGGAATGTCGCATCGCCGTTTTATGCAGGTACAGGCTTCGATCCGGCTACCGGCCAATTCGTTGTGCCTGCCACAGGCAGATATGCCATTAAGGCTACGGTGAATTACAAGACGACGGCAGCGGTTACCATCTCGCTGGGAGCGGGTATTGATCCATATTTCGCGGTACAACGCGTATCGCCAATGGAATCCACGCTGGTATCCGGCGTCATTCCGATTTTGAATGTGAACGTAGCGCTGGTTCTATCGCTTAGGGCGCCGCTTGGCAGCGCGACCGTTACGCTGGATGGGGAGGTTGATTTAACCGCCGGGGATGTCCTGGAGTTGAAATATTTCGACGACGGTATGACTTTGCCGTTGGATATCGGCAAGGAAGCGCCAACCACATGGTCCATCCACCAGTTGTCTGGCAACTAGGGCGTGTCTGAAAACCCGCTCGGGGGCATCTTTCACCGCCTTTCCGCCCCCTGCTTCGTCACTTTTGCTTGACGTACCCCGGTACGCCTTCACAAAAGTTCCTTGCATGGAACGAAAATTCGGCAAAATCTGCTCCCCTCAGAGTATTCAGACACACCCTAATCGACGCAGACGCGTCCACACGCCAAAAAGGCCTTCCTCCGCTAGCAGGGGGAAGGCCTTTTTCCGTAAGATGGCTAGACGTAAATCGGCGGAAAGTCATCCGTAAGCCGAAGCTCTTGCGGAGCCGTCATGCCGCGTTCCAATGCTTCCTTGCGCAGAGTCAGATAAAGCTCAGCCTTCGTTGCGTTATAATAAGGAAGCACAAAGAGGTAACCGACGAAGAGAGCCAGCAAACCCAGCAGGAACCAGCCGATAAAGCTGAGATCGAGCACGAAGATCCGGAATTTATGTCCTCGCGTCATCTGATTGCTAAGCTGTACCGCCCGCCTGTAGCCGATGTTGGGATTATCCGCCAAAATATAGGGCACGAGGCTGTAGGCGTACGATTTGATAATGCCCGGAATAATGAGGAGCAGGTACCATAGGAAATTTAGCAGCCCCCGCCAGAACATGGACTTAATAATATCCACATATCTCCCCTTGCCGAACGCATAGCCTAAATTGTTAAGATTTGCATCCTGCTCGGCAGCTTGCTTGAAGTAGCGCCTGCTCCCGACCTCCAACGGAGACAGCAGGAAAATTCGGAATGCGAGCGCGAACAAAAGCACAACGATAAATACGATGATCATGATAATGATGAACGGTCCCCAGAAACCCCACTCGATACCGGAAGAGGTGCCGAAGTCATCGTTATAGACAAAAGAATCGATGATATCTTCTTCGACGAACAAATCGTCTTCGCTATAGCCGCTATCGACGGAGCTAAACGATTCTCTGAGATCGCCCCAGTCGCCCGAACCCAAATTCAGATTGGCCCCGAAGCCGCCGCCTCCCCCGCCTACAAACAACAGGATGATGCTGACCAGGAATGCCTTCCAATACGTTGTCCGCAATACATCCTTAGCTCTCTGCTTTAGCTCCGTGCGTGTCCACATTGCCAATCCCCCCATATATGCTCTGCCTTTCATCTTACAATACGAAACACCGGATTTAAATAGAATATTTCCAGCGCTTCCGCATTTTGAAAGATGATGGGGCTGTCGACGCTGAGCCGAGGGCGATTTGGACAAATGAACGCCTAAGGCAAGGTTACGTGGCTTTCCCGATCAACGCGGCTGTGCCGGCGATAATGCGCTCCAAGCCGAATAGATAGGCATGCTCCGGACTATAGGCGCTTTGATGCATCTCGCCTGCGGCATTGCCCACGCGGGACGAGACGGGGAAACGGCTCCAGTCGGTTATATTGTCAAGCACGGGAGATAACTCGAGCCACCATTCGTTATCGTTCAGCTCGGAGGAGGCTTCGGTCCGTTTCATGCTGAATTGAAGCCGCGCGCAGCTCTCCACGTGCATGAGCAGAAGCGAAAGCGTGGAGTCCATTTCGATATCGGAGAGGCCGATTCCGTCCAGCGCGCATAACTCAAGCTCGTATTTGAGCAAAACATGGGGACCCATCACGGGTCTTCTGCCGGAGAGGTCGACGATCCAGGGATGCTTCCGGTACAACTCCCAGTTGGTCTTGGCGATGTAGCGTATCGCTTCGCTCCACTCTCCTCCGCATGCTCCCCGGATATCGCCGCCGCTGTCATATAGATCCGCCTGAGCTTTGTCCAGCATCAGGTCCAGCAGTTCGGACTTGCTGGGCACGTAGGTATATAACGACATGGCGCCAACTCCCAAACGCTCCGCCACCTTGCGCATCGACAATTGCTCGATGCCGTTCTCATCGGCCATCTCCATGCCGGCAGATACGATCTTCTGTACGGTTAGGCCGCTTCGGCCCGGTACGGTCTGCGAGCCCCATAAGAGACTCAAGCTGCGGGCATAGTCATTTCCTTGTCCATTAGTGGGCATTGAAGGCAGATCTCCATTCCGATGATGTGATAACCCTATTATACACGCGAGCATTGACAGTTAAAAGTAATGAATGATACACTGTACCGTACAGTGTACGATAATGGTTTGCGGCAGAGATGCTAGACTCGAAGCCGCATTCCCGGACGTGCCGTAATCACGAGGCCAGACGCTGCTCTGGCTATTCGAAGGGGAGAATGCAAGCAATGGGAGCCCATGCGTATGCCATTCAAGCTCGCAATGTGAAGAAGCACTACGGGAGAACGAAGGAGGGACCGGGGCTGAACGGTCTCACGCTGAACGTGCCTGCGGGGAGTATCTTCGGACTTCTGGGTCCGAACGGAGCCGGGAAGACTACCGCGGTCAAAATTTTGACGACGCTGCTCCGCATGGACGAAGGCAGCGCCACTGTCGCGGGGTACGACGTTAGCAAGGAGGGACATCTCGTCCGTTCCAGGATCGGGCTGGCTGGACAATACGCCGCGGTCGACGAGCAATTGACGGGCTACCAGAACCTCGAGATGTTCGGACGTCTGAACCGACTGCCAAAGGGGCAGGCAAGGAGGCGCGCCGAGGAATTGTTGACGCAATTCGATCTGACGGAAGCGGCGGGCAGAGCCGTGGGCAAATATTCGGGAGGGATGCGCAGACGGCTTGATCTAGCTGCCAGTCTGATCGTGTCGCCGGACGTGCTGTTCGTCGACGAGCCGACGACCGGCCTGGACCCTCTCGCCAGACAAGAAGTGTGGGGAGCGATCCGCTCGCTTAAAGAAGCGGGGACAACCGTGCTGCTTACGACGCAATATTTGGAGGAGGCGGATCAGCTTGCGGATCTGATCTCTATTTTGAAGGACGGAAGAGTGATCAGAGAGGGAACGCCCGAGGCTCTGAAGTCTTCGTTCGGGGGTGACCGCTTGGAGGTGACGCTGCTAAGACAAGAGGAAGTCGAGAAGGCGGAACGTATTTTGCGCGGAATCGGCGGGGCTTCTGTTCTCGTAGACAACGCCGCGAACCGAATCAGCGTGCCGGTAACCGACCGTACGGGCTCGTTGCTAAAGGCGGCAAGCGCGTTCGCGGACTCGGGGCTGGAGCCGGAGGATATAGTTCTGCGCAGACCAACCTTGGACGAAGTATTTATTCATTTTACGGGACAGAACGGAGTATCGAATAAGGAGGAATCCAGATGATTACGATGGAACGTAACGTGAAGAATATTCAACCTTCGGGCGCCGCACGTATCCGATATGCTTTCACCGATGTATGGGTATTGTCGAAGCGGGAGCTGCTGCATTGGGGAGGCAATCCTTGGGGGATTATGATCGGCTGGCTGTTCCCTGTCATGATGCTGCTTATGTTCGGCTACCTGTTCGGGGGAGCGATGGCGGTTCCCGGGGGAGGCTCGTACTTCGAGTTTCTTATGCCGGGCATGTTCGCGATGACGATGTTTTTCGGTGTGGAGAGCACCGTCATGGCGGTAACGACGGATGCCTCGAAGGGCGTCACGGACCGATTTCGGTCGATGCCGATTCATGCCTCGGCCGTTTTGCTGGGTCGATGTATGGTCGATATGCTTAATTCGGTCATTGGGCTGCTTGTGTTGATCGTGACCGGTCTATTGCTCGGCTGGGGATGGCATGAAGGCGCAGACCATGCGCTTGCGGCGTTCGGCCTTTTGCTGCTGCTGAGATTTTCGCTGCTGTGGGTCGGCATCTTCGTAGGTCTTCACGCGACGAATCCGCATAACGTGTCGATGGTGCAACTGTTGGTATGGCCGGTGGGTTTCCTGTCGAATGTCTTCGTCGATACGACGACGATGCCCGCCTGGCTGGGAGCCATCGCGGAGTTTAACCCTCTGTCGGCTACATCGACGGCGGCAAGAGAGCTGTTTGGCAATCCTGGCCTGCGCGGCGAGAGCTGGATGTCGGAGCATGCCCTGCTGCTAGCCGTTGGCTGGCCCGTATTGCTCCTGGCCATATTCTTGCCGCTGGCGGTACGGAGTTATAGGAAGTTGAATCGGTAAACGCGTAACGGACATCAGCGACACAATTTGCGCTTTTTTTGATGGGATCAGAATCTAACGGACGGGAGAGACGCTATTTGGTCGGTATGAAGCAAAAAGATGCTCGGATGGCACAAATAGAGCTGTGTATGTCCGTTAGATTTTAGCAACCTTAAAAAATCAAAGAATAACGTCGCTCCTGTCCGTTACGTTGCAGACTCGCTCGCGCCTATGAGACTTAAAACTTTTTCTACAAGCGGTCATGCGTACTAGGAGGAATGTGCTCTTAGTACGTAATGACCACATTCCCTCTCTTGCGTTCCGTATCCACGTATGCGTGCGCTTCCGGTATCTGCTCCAACGCATACTCTCGATCAATGTTCGCGCGGAGCCTCCCGACGTTGAAGAGCTCGGTTATATATTGAAGGTTATCTTTGTTCTGCATGAGGCCGGCCGTTGCGAATTTAGCTTTGCGGCCTCGCGACAGGGAGGAGAGGAGGACGGCGAATAGAATCGACATGGACGGGACGGTGGAGAGATAGACGCCGTTGGCGGTGAGTGATCGCTTGCAATCGCGGAATGTTCGTTTGCCGACAGCGTCGAAGATCACGTCGTACGTCCGGCCATTCCGCGCAAAATCTTCTCGGGTATAATCAATGACGGCATCGGCTCCGTTCACCAGCACCAGCCCAGAGTTCGCGCCGCTGCATACGCCGGTTACCTCTGCGCCGAATACCTTGGCGAGTTGTACGGCCGCCAGCCCGACCGCTCCGGAGGCGCCGTTGACCAGCACCTTCTGGCCGGGCTTCAGCTTGGCTTTGTCGCGAAGGAAGGTCAGCGCCGTGGGGGTACCGTCGCAGATCGCGGCGGCTTCCGCGAACGTCATGCCGTCCGGCATGACCGCAAGCGGCTTGGATTCCGGCAGGCATTTGTATTCGGCATGGGCGCCGAAAGTAGCCGCGCTAATGCCGAATACGCGATCCCCGACGCGAAACTGCTTAACGTTGCGGCCGACGGCGTCGACGACTCCCGCAAGCTCCGTGCCCAGGATGGGCTGCTTGGGTTTCTTCAGCCCGTAGACGAGCCTCACGATGAAGGGGTCTCCCTTGCGAAAGGCGCAATGCGACGGACCCACGGTAGCGGCCGCTACACGAATGCGAACTTCATTATCTCCCGGCTCCGGCTTAGCGACGTCCTGCAACTGCAAGACGTCCGGAGAGCCGTATCTCGTACAGACGATCGCTTTCATCCTCATTCCTCCTCGAAATAAAAAACTTCCTCAAGCGGAACGCCGAAGGCGCGCGCGATACGGAACGCGAGCTCCAGCGAAGGCGAATAATTGCCCTTCTCGATGGTAACGATGGTCTGCCGCGTGACGCCTACCAGATCCGCAAGCTGCTGCTGCGTCATCTCGTTCCGGTTGAAGCGAAGCTTGCGCACATGATTGCCAATCAGACTTTTACTCATGTCAGACTCCCCTGCGATAGTAATAAAGCTGCGCGATATACCCGGCAACCTCCGACAGGAAGGCGAAGCCGACGAAAGTGACGAACATCGTGTTCGGCGTCATGCCGAGCGCGAGCGTGCCCATGGCCAGCACGGTACCCATGCTGAACGTGTAATGGGTAACCCGGGTCGCCTTCAGATCGATCAGCTTGTCGAGCTCGTCGGCGAATGAAGGTTCGTCTTCGTTCGTGACCATCCGGTTAATGATCGAGAAGAGGATATGCAGAATAATTTTCGCGACGATGGTGACCGGGATCAGCACGATGACGAAGAGGCCCCAAAAGCGGAAGGGATCCTCTTGATCGAGAATGCCGAAGGGCGCGTTTTGAAAGACGTACAAGCAATAAGAGCCGAAGATCAGGAAGGTGCTGAGCAAATAAAAGAGCGTTTTTTTCTCTTGAAAGGACATACGGAACGCCTCCTCGACGCATGGAAAGTAAAGTTCGATATACACAATGTAAAGTAGACTATATATGAAGTCAAGTTAATTTTACCAATAGTATAAACGGGGCCGTTTATTGAATAGCGAGGAGGAGGCCGTCGATTCATTGTGCAAAACTGGAAATGGGGCTGCAATCCATTATCGCCAACCTGTTAACGGAAATAAGGGCCCTTATATGGTTCGTTTGGCGTGATTTTAAAATCTAACAGAACTCTGCGACGTTATTCGGGAGAAATCCAGGCAAACCGCGGACTTTTGCCCATCATAAGGGCTGTCAGTTCCACTAGATTTGCGAAGTGCGGCTTTTTGCTGAAATAACGCCTCTCATTTCCGTTCCAGTTGCTCCCGTTCATTTCTTACCGGACACTTGCCCGCAATTTCACCTATGCACAATGAATAGACAGCCTCAGGAGCGACATCATTTGGTCGAAATGAGGCAATATGATGCTCTTGTGGCATAAAGAGTAGTGTATGTCCGTTACGTTGCAGCCTCGCGTCTTTGAGTTGAAATTTACTCTAGACGCGGTCGCTCGTCGCCGAAGGAATTCCCGTAATATCAATATCTGCACCATATTGGACTCGGAGAACTCCCGCGGAGATTCCTTACATTTCATTTCGCTGCACCGTCAAAAGACGTCGCAGGAGCTCCCCCGCCTATACGATCCATCTACGAATCTTTCAGGGACGATTTCGCAAAAAAATGGGCAAAAAATAGGAAACATAGATTAAAAGGGCAACGTACAGACGGGGAAATGCCCTAAATAATGTAAACTTGTCCATCGAAAGAGCTTGTTATGCTCGGCATATCGCGGTTCATAACCGGAATAGGTTAAGTAGTAGCGGGAGGTGCGGTTAATGGGCGGATGGTCGAAAGCATGGAGGCTGGCGTTGCTCGTATCGGGAACCATCGGCTTGAACGTCGCGGCTTTGTCTCCCGGCCTGGGCGGAGCGAGGCTGACGGGAGGGAGCTCCTTCGAGACCGCCTTCGTCGTCACGCTTATCGTCATGAGTCCGGTCGTGCTTCTGACTGGCAGCCATGCCATCCTCTTTCGCGATGCTTCCTCCGCACCGCGTCTGCCGGAATGGCGTTCGCCGGAGGCGTACTGGCTTGCATTCGTTCGATTCCGCCGCAATCGCGTGCTCAGACGGGAGAGCGAAGCCGCATTATCTCAGCTGGAGCGCATGGAGAAAAAGGTGAACGTCTTGCTGGGATTGTTGGGAGAACGGTTTAATCCGACGGAATTAAGCTACAAGAGGTTCGCATCGGCGATTGCAGCGGTCGAGGAGTTGTTCTACGGCCATGTGCGAGAATTGCTGGGATTGCTCCGCCTTAGAGAAGCGTCAGCGATGGCAACGGGCTGGTCGGCTGAATCCGCGGGTTATTTGGGGGCGAATGAAGAAATTCTGCTCAAGCTGGACGGTCTGCTTGCGGAACTGACAAGGCTCGGTGGCGCGGATTACCGGGATGTGCTGCTCATGCCGTGCATGAAGGACATCGACATCTTAATCAACCAGACCAAATACTACAAGCCGTGAAGGGGGGATAGAGATGGCCGGCAGAAGCGGAGGAAGAACGGCATTGCTGCTTGGAGCAATCACGATATTCGTCTTCGTGGCCGTCTACTACGGGATTGCTTTCACGTCGGACTGGGGCCAGCCAGCGGGCGTAGCGTCGACGAGCAACGCCGATAAACGTCTGGATAAGCTGGTTCGCCGCATCGACGTGACGATAGCCGAGCCGGTAAAGGGGATCGTTGACCTCGCCCCCGTCCAGGTAGGCGATTCGCTGCCGGATATCGAGAAATATCCCGTAACGGTGCAGCCGTCAACAGGCAGCTATGCGGAGATCTTCTCGTCGACGGAGAAAGGCGGAGAAGGCGTCGACGGCTGGTTGGCGGAGGCGGCGCAAGCATTCAATGATGCCGGTATTGTTCTGAACGGAGAGCGCGTATCGGTGAAGCTGCGCAACATCGCCTCCGGCACGGCCGCCGATTATATCCGCTCGGGAAAATACGTGCCGGATGCGTTCACGCCGTCGAATGAGCTGTGGGGAGCCATGATTCAAGAGGACGGCATTCCAATCGAACTACTGTCGGAAAGACTCGTCGGCAATGTGGCGGGAATCGTGACCAAGAAGGCGAAGCATGACGAATTGGTGGCGAAGTACGGCTTCGTCGGCGTTAAAACGTTGACGGACGCGCTCGCGGAGAACGAGCTTGCGATGGGATATACCGATCCCTTCGCCAGCTCGACGGGGCTTAATTTTCTGGTGACATCCCTGGAGACGTATGGAGGTGGGAACCCGCTTGGCGAGGAGGCCGTTCAAGGTTTCCAGCGCTTCCAGGCCAATGTGCCCTTTATCGCCTCTACGACGCTGCAGATGCGGGAGGCGGCAAAGTCGGGCATGCTGGACGCGTTTGTGCTGGAATATCAGACCTATATGAACTCTCCTGACTTGCGCAGCGAGTATGTTTTCACGCCGTTCGGCGTCAGGCACGACAGTCCGTTGTATGGTTTGGGCAACCTGACGGTGCAGAAGCGGGACATTCTTCTGTCCTTTGCGGAGTTCGTCACGACGGAGAGATGGCAGCAAGAGGGAACGCGCAAGGGCTTTAACGGTCTGGAGGAGTATCGGCCGGAGAGCAAGCCGATCGACGGCTCCATGCTTGCGCCTGCCCAGAAGCTATGGAAAGAGAAGAAGAACGGGGGCCAGGAGGTTGCTGCAGTCTTCGTGGCGGACGTGTCCGGCAGCATGGACGGCGAGCCGCTAAACCGGCTTAAGGAATCGCTGCTGGCAGGACAGAAGGTGCTCGGCAGGGAAAACAGCATCGGGCTAGTCTCCTATTCCAGCGAGGTGAGGGTCGAGCTGCCCATCGGTACATACGATACGAATCAGCAATCGATGTTCGTGGGGGCGGTGGAGAGCTTGCGTGCCGGCGGCGAGACGGCTACCTTCGACGGCATCGCAGTAGCCATGAAGCTGCTTCGCGAGGCGTTGGTCGCGCGCCCTCAAGCAAAGCCGGTTATCTTTGTTCTCAGTGACGGGGAGACGAATACGGGCCATTCGCTGGACGATATCCGCAGTCTGGTCGAGACGTATCGCATCCCGATCTATACGATCGGCTACAACGCTAATGTGGAAGCGCTGGGGAGCATCTCTGCTATTAACGAAGCCGTCAGCATGAATGCCGACACGGATGATGTCGTATACAAGATCGGCAATCTGCTGAACGCGCAAATGTAGGAGAACGAATTACGGGAGGGGATCCAATGTCATTCTCGATGGAAGTAGTGAGTCCGGAGGCCATACGGTCTGCGATCGAAGAGCAGGTGAAGCCGGTTCCGCAGGAGGTTGAGCAGCTTCGGACGCTCGCGCGGAGCAACGTTGCCGCGATTCTGGAGGTTGATCCGGAGGCTCCCGAGAAACGCAAGGACATCATGACCTCGCTGGAGCTGTTCGGCATGGCTACCATGCGTTCTTCCGCGGAGAAGAACGGCTTGCTCCAGGTGTCCGTCGGCCAGCTGTCCAGGGCGGGCGACGAAGGCGGGCAAGTCGCGCAAGGGTTGACGGAGCTGCAGCTTCAGCTCAAGGATCTCGATCCCGGCGCCGTCGATTTCGCGAAGCATGGCATGCTGGGCAAGTTCTTCAATCCGCTGCGGAGCTACTTTGCCAAATATCAACGGGCCGACGCCGTTATCTCGGATATCATCGTATCGCTTGATAAGGGCAAGACGGTGCTGCGCAACGATAATACGACCCTGGAATTCGAGCAGCAGGCGCTTCGCGAGCTGACGAAGCGGCTCCGCAAGGAGATACAGCTTGGCATGCTTATGGACGAGGAGATCGAGGCGCAGCTCGGAGCGGCCAGGCTGAGGCAAGAGGAGGATGACCGCATCCGCTTTATCGCGGAGGAAGTGCTGTTCCCGCTCAGGCAGCGGCTGATGGACCTGCAGCAGATGATGGTCGTAAACCAGCAGGGAATCATGGCAATCGAGGTTGTCATGCGGAACAACAAGGAGCTGATTCGCGGCGTTGATCGGGCAAGAAACGTGACGGTGTCCGCGCTTAAGACGTCGGTGACGGTGGCAAGCGCCCTCTACAATCAGCGTATCGTGCTGGGCAAGATCGAGCTGCTGAACCAAACGACGGATATGCTGATTAGCGGCACTTCCAGAATGCTCAAGGAGCAGGGAGCCGCGATTCATAAGCAGTCTCTGGAGTCCAGCATTTCCGTTGACACGTTAAAGCAGGCTTTCACCGACGTTATCGCGGCGCTGGATTCCATCAGCGTCTACAAGCAGGAGGCGCTTCCTAGAATGCGAGAGACGATTACGCAATTCCGCGAGCTGGCGGATACGGGCGAGCGCCAGATCAAACGGCTGGAGCAGGGTCAGCGGCTGGCTTTATAAAGTTGCCCAACAATAACGCCGTTCCATTGCGACAGGGCTGCCGGGTTGCTTCCAACACCCCGGCGGCCCTTACGTACTTCGGTTGAACGGTAATGGTCCAAGCTTTATCAATATCGGGGAGAATGGACGTGGCAGCATAATTGGTATTGGAAGGAAATGTTCGAAATAGAGCGAAATAGAACATAGATGGAATCTACTATGAAATCTACTCTTTTTTCGGAGGAATGATATGCATAAGGCGCATTTGAAAAAGAATATAACCCGATTTTTTGTTTTATTTATTGGGGTTTTTATTATTTACAGTATCTATATCCACTTAGAGTACAGGCAGAATTTGAATCAAATCCAAGATAGAAATGATCAAATTTTTTCGTTTATATCTGTTGCGGGGAATAACTTGGCAAACAGGCTTACGGAATTTGTTCAGTTGCCAATTGAACAGGAAAATAGCAGTGAAGTGAAAAAAGAGTTGTACAACAATTGGAGGATTGTTAGGGGTGAAAGTAAAAGCATTCATTCCGAACTACAGGCCATTTCAACCGTGCATATGAGAAAGGAAGCATCTGATTGGAGTTTACTACAATACAGCTTATTTCGTGTGGACGGCTTTATTGATGGCATGACCAATAAGTTTCTGGAACAGCATTCTTATGCAATTAGTAGTGAAGAAAAAAAGAAGATGGAAGCGGTTATTACCATTTATAAAACAATACATGCGGAATCAGAAGATGAGTTAGTGGACTTAGAAAACATTTTGCTGTCTATAAAGGAGCCCATGCTGGTTATTGACGATTATTACCAAATTACACTTGAACGAGTAGGCAGATCAACGCAATAATTTATGATTAATAATCGTGATACCGCCTAAGGTACAACCTTGCGAACATCGGCATACGATGTAGCGAGGAGGTGATTCAAAATGTTTGGTACGCTTACTCATTGGATGGAAGTCGCGATGTGGGTCGTAATGGGTTCGATGGCGCTCGATCTGGTAATCGGGCTGTTCAAATCGATGTCGGGAGGCAAACTCTCCCATGAGCTTGTGCTGGGCTACCTGAAGGATATGGTGTATTACGTGCTTCCGCTCTTCATGCTTGCCGGGCTTGCAGCCATGGATGTGACGGGCTGGGTCGTCCTTGTCGGTTATTACTTGGGGGCACTTGCCGTAGTCATCAAATATCTCATGGATATGAAATCCAAATTGTAAACGTATACACCTGCTTAGATCCAACGACGTTGCTGGAAGGATGAAAGTCCGGACCGCAACGTCATAACGGAAATAACAATAAAGGCGATGTCGGGAACTGTCCTGAGCATCGCCTTTTATTTGAATTATAGGAAAGTATAAGTTTTCTCCATACTTGCCCAATAATTCTCGGAATGAAACGCGCTGCACCGCCAAAGGACGGCGACAGCCATTTCACCTTGGATGTATTGCCTTCACAATTGTCTATGAATTATGGACTGCAGGAACGGTGTTCCCTCTTAGCGGAGACCGGAGGGGAGCCCTTAATCCTTGGCAGCTTTGGGAAGCAGGGAGATGGCATATAGCGCCGCCACGCCGACGACGATGTACACGATCTTCGAGCCGATCTCGGCCTGGCCGCCGAACAGCTCGCTGACGACATCGTACTCGAACAAGCCGACGGACAGCCAATTCAGCCCTCCAATAATGACTAAAACCAAGCTAATAAGGTTGAGCGTCTTCATACGAATACTGCCTCCTTGGGACGGTCGTGAGAGAGCCCGGCTGGGAGGGACCGGGGATTCTTTCACTCCGAATCTTGGTTAATCCATACAATGTTATGAGCAAATGCTATGGATTATGCACAGTTCGCCGGAGGAACCGATTTCGAGCCGGGAATTGTTTATCACAATCACCGAGAATACTCCTGCCTCTAAGCTACTATACTCACGAAGTGAGGGCGTAGGCAGGGGATGAATCGGGAATTTTGTTGATGGATATATGAGAACGTATGTGCTACAATTATGGGAGTTAACAACAATACTTCCCCATGCTGGTGGTGATTCTACGCGATGCTCCATCATAAGACATTCAAGTTTCGGATCTATCCGAGTGTAGAACAAATCGTGCTCATGCGCAAAACATTAGGTTGCAGCCGCTTTGTATTCAACCACTTCTTGACTAAGTGGAAGGAGTCGGTTCAGGCTACGGGGAAGGGCCTTTCTTACAACGCCTGTGCCACGCAGCTTCCCGCTTTGAAGCAAGCCTTTCCATGGTTGAAGGAAGTAGACAGCATCGCCTTGCAATCGGCGGTCCGACATTTGGCTGACGGGTTTGAGCGTTTCTTCAAGAAGCAGAATGAGGCTCCTCGTTACAAGAGTCGCAAGCATCCGGTGCTGAGCTATACGACCCGGTATACGGGTGGCAACATCAAGGTAGACGCGAAGCAATTACAGTTGCCCAAGCTGGGACGGATGCCGCTTGCCAAGTCCAGAGAAATCGAAGGCCGGATTCTGTCGGCAACGGTACGCTTAGCCCCAAGCGGCAAATGTTTCGTAGCGCTGGTCTGTGAGACGGACATTCAGCCGCTTCCGAGAACAGACCGCATCCTTGGCATCGATCGGGGCATCAAGCAGTTGGCAGTCCCTTCGGAAGGACCCGTACTGGCCAATCCGAGATATACGCTTCGGTATGAACGAAAGCTCGCGAAGTGGCAGCGCAGGATGGCGAGGAGAGTGCCGGGCGGAAGCAACTGGCACAAGGCGAAAGAAACGTGGCCCGCATCTACGAGAAGATACGAAATAGCCGATTAGATGTGATCCATAAGCAGACCACGAGGTGGATTCGTGAGAACCAAACGATCTGCACCGAGGATTTGCGTATTGTGAACATGATGAAGAACCGGCATTTGGCTAAGCATATAGCGGATGCAGCGTGGGGAGAAATGAGTCGCCAGCTTCACTACAAGGCGAAGTGGTATGGCCGCACGATCAAGGAAGCGCCTACCTTTGCCCCAACCAGCCAAACCTGTCATGTCTGCGGGAGCAAGGAGGCAGAAGTGAAAGATTTGAGCGTTCGAGCGTGGACCTGTCAGGTCTGCCAAACGTTGCATGACCGCGATCGCAATGCCGCGCAAAACATAAAGAGTATGGCCCTGTAACAAAGAAACAGGAACTGCGGGAACCGCAGGGATCGCTTGGTGTACGAGTTTTCGCAAGAAAATATCGATACGACTTTGCTCCATGAGGAGCAACAATCCAAGAATTCCCCACCTCTAAGGTGGTGGGAGTGTTCAATGGGTTAACGTTAAAATCATAGTACAATGAATTGAGTATTTCCCACATAATATTGACCGGAAAATTCAAATACATCATGAAGAAGGCGTCCCCAGTGAGAATCGTATCCGCTTATTACTTCCTTATGTACCTGATGTCCAGCGTTCTGCTGCCCTATACGAGCCTGCACTTTCATGATCGCGGCTTCAGCCCTTCCACGATCGGATATATTCTTTCGTTATGGGCTTTCGTAGGCGTCATTGCGCAGCCTGTAATGGGACTGCTTAACGACAGGCTCCAGCGTACCAAAGTTCTGCTTTTCCTGCTCGTGCTTATCACGCCGGCTTCAGGCCTGCTGTTTTATACGTCGAATGCGTTCGGGGCTATCGTCGCGGTGTCGCTTCTCTTCGCCTGGTTCCAGTCTTCGCTACCGTCCATGAGTGATGCGGCCGCCGTCCAGATTGGCAGAACGCAGGGCTTCGCGTTCGGCAACGTACGGCTGTGGGGAGCGCTCAGCTATGCCATCGGAGCATTTGCGGTTGGATTCTATTACGAGAAATACGGGTACGATCATGTATTCCTTATGTACGCGCTGCTTGCAATTCCGACTGCGGCGATTGTGTTTCTGCTGCCCGTGACTCATACGAACTCGGCGCGTATTAGCGTATTCCAGCAACTGGGGGATGTGGTTAGGAACCGAACCTTCCTGTTCTTCTGTCTCATTTCCTTTATGACTATGCTGGCCGTCACGGCGAGCGCGACATTTCTGCCGCTATACTTCGACGAACACGGCTTCGACAAGCGGTTTTTGGGGACGGCGATAGCGCTGGCCGCGCTCATCGAGGTGCCGATGTTCTGGTGGGCGGCCAAGCTGGGGAACAAGTTCGGGAAGTCTCTGTTGCTCGCGGCAGCGGCATCGTTGTATGCGCTGAAGTACCTCATTCTGTTTCTGACCAGCAACGTGTACATGACGCTGGCTACGCAGTTGTTGGACGGAATCGCCTTCGCCTTCTTCGCCGGCGTGGCGGTGGAGCTTGTGGATCGTCTTGCCGGAGCCAGAACGAAGGCGACTTATCAGACATTGTACGCGGCGGTAACCTGGGGGCTCGGAGGAATCGCGGGCAACTTGATCGGAGGGCAGATCGTGGAGCTTCGCGGCGTCGCGTTCCTCTATTTCGTACTGTTCTTGTTATGCGCTTCTTCGGCGCTCTTTTACACGAGAGTCAGGCAGGAGCATTCGAAACTTCCAAAGGCGGGAGCGTAAAGGGGGGTTAAGCGATTCGTTCGTAGCGTTCATGCCGGGGCATGGAGATGTCGTGCTCTTCCTTCAAGACAGAACGCAGCTCGTTCAACAGGACGTCCAGCTCCTGCTGCAATTGGCGCAGCTCGCTTCTGCAGCGTGCCTGAAGACCGTCCAGCTCGGCGGGGGACAGTTGATGCTGCCTAATACGGTAGATGAGCTTGTTGGCAATCGTTTCGTTGTCGCATAACCGGGGCGTATACATAATAGCGGGCTCAGCTTGAGCTGACATGATCGTTGATCTCCTTCGTCGTTATAGATTTGTTCCCGATAGGGAATTCGTTTTACAAATCCAACTTTAACAAACGATTGTTAAAAGAATGCCTTAAAAGGATCAAATTTATGTAAGAATTGGATTAAGTCATTTATTACCTTGATCCTCCAGGTCGCGCTTGATAGAATGTTTTCATTCGCGTGCCTCGCCCTGATACCGGGCCAAGCGGCAGCGTATGGAGGTGCTGGATATGCTTTTTTGGGGAATCCATTTCTTGCGCTTAAGGTAATGAGATGGTTTATACGGCTATGTCAATGCCCATGCCCAAAAAAGAAGGAGGAATCTCCATGTATACCGATTGGAAGAGAAAGTTCGCCTTCATCTTTAGCGGACAGCTCTTCTCGATTCTTACCACTTCGATGGTACAATTCTCGATTATTTGGCATCTGACGGAGACGACGCAATCCGCCGTCGTGCTCATGATCGCGAGCCTCGTCGGCTTTCTGCCGCAAGCGCTGCTCGGCCCGTTTATCGGCGTCTGGCTCGACAGATGGAACCGGAAACTTACGATGATCGCGGCTGACGGAGCGATTGCGCTGTTCAGTCTTGCATTAGGTTTGTATTATTACTTCGGCGAGCCCGGACTAGGTTTCGTCTATCTTGTTCTGATGGCGCGCTCCATCGCTTCGTCCTTCCACGCGCCTGCGTTTCAGGCGGCTATTCCGCTGATCGCGCCGCCGGATCAACTGACGCGCGTGGCAGGCTGGCAGCAAATGGTGTTCTCGGCCTCGACCGTGCTCGGCCCCGCGCTTGGCATCGCGGTATATTCCGCAACCTCGCTTGGAGCCGTGTTGCTGTTGGACGTGGCTGGCGCGTTGATCGCAAACATCATGCTGATGCTCGTTAAGATTTCTCAGCCGAAGTCCGAGGCGGCGGAGAGACCTCAGTTCCTGGCAGAGTTCAAGCTGGGTTGGCAAACCTTTATACAAGTGAAGCCGGTGGTCATTATTACGGTGGCTACCGCGGTGTTCTCGATTGCGTTTATGCCTCTCGGCACATTGTTCCCGTTTATGACATTGTCCCACTTCGGACGCGGCGGATATAGCGCCAGCCTTGTGGAGGCCGTCTTCTCGGCGGGAATGATCATAGGTGGATTGCTGTTATCCGTTGTCGCCTCCAGGTGGAAGGACATCTCCTATATCGTTATGAGTATGGTCGTGATGGGCGCCACCTGCGTGGCAAGCGGAGTAATCAGCCGGGAGGCCTTTGTCGTTTTCGTAATCCTCTCCTTCCTCATGGGAGCGGCTGCCCCGTTCTTTAACGGACCGTATATGGCGATGATTCAACGCGCTTATGATCCGGCGATGCTGGGAAGGGTTATCTCGCTGGTAACGAGCATCATGCTGTTGTCCTCGCCGATCGGCCTGCTAATGGCGGGACCGATTGTGGACAAGTACGGCATCCAGAGCTGGTTCCTCGGCTGCGGAATCGTAACGGTACTAACAGGTGTTGTATTGTTTGTTCTATCCAAACGTCTGCATGTGCCGGAGCGGGAGTCGGAGTCGGCCGCGAGTTCTGCAGTGTAATGAAGGGGTGTCTCCAAAGCCTCGAAAGGAAGATAGCGCAATTGTTCTTCCCGAGAGACTTCGATGGAGGTATCTCCACCGTAGCAGCAAGCGCGAGGTGAGGCCAATCGTATACCGCATCGGAAAATAGATGGAAAAGCTCCCATTAATCTGGATGAAACGGGCTATCGACTCGATTTAGAGGGAAAAACACCCTTTCTTCGGGGGGATTCTGCCCGAATCCAGCTTTTCGACCTGGATTAGTGGTAGGAATTCCCTCTAAAGCGCAAGCAAGGGCGTAGATGGGGATACTAGAGGGCGTTTTTCCTCTTATTCCGAGAGAAGGGTGATCGAACAGACAAGAGCGACACTTTTGCCCTTTTGTGGCGATAAATCTTCCTCTAAACGCGGACGCTCATCTTCGAACGGCCTCGATAGAGGATTATTTTCTCGAAACGAGCCGCGCCGCCAAAGGACGGCATAGCCGTTTCACCTTGAGAAAGAGGACCTCATCCTCCGCTTTACAGTGGAATTTGAGGTCCTTTCACGTATAAATCGGGATGTTTGGGACGGCCACATATCATGCGAACACCTTTAGACGGCTCTTCTTTCTGTAATGGAGGACCTTGCGATTAGAAATCGGCATTGCCCATTTTGCCTGCCTGGAAGTCTGCGTAGGCTTGAATGACTTCTTCGCGCGTGTTCATAACAAACGGCCCGTATTGGAACATCGGCTCGTCGATAGGCTCTCCGCCCAGCACGAGTACTAGCGTGTCGTCGCTCAAAGCTTCGATGGCTATGCGTCCTTCGGCATTGTCGAACAACACGAACGCGCCTTCGCCGACCTCGCGCTCGCCGTTCACTCTGGCGCTGCCGCGCAGGATGATAGCTCCCGTATTGTAGCCCGCCGGCAACTCGAATTCGGCGATGCCGCCTGACTTAAAGGCGATGTCGAACAACGTGATCGGCGAAAAGGTCTCCGCGGGACCGCGCGTGCCTTCGTATTCGCCTGCAATAATGCGAACCTCTCCGCCGTCATTCGGCAGGGCGACCCGGCCCATATTCGCTTTCAGCAGCTCCTGATATCTTGGAGGATGCATCTTGTGTTCGCGCGGAAGGTTGACCCAAAGCTGGATGAAGTGGAACACGCCTCCGCGTTTGGCGAATTCTCGCTCGTGGTATTCCTTATGCAGCAAGCCGGAGCCCGCCGTCATCCATTGGACATCCCCGGGACCGATGATGCCATGATTGCCATGGTTATCGTGATGCTCTACATACCCCTCGTATGCAATCGAGACAGTCTCGAACCCCCTGTGGGGATGCGCGCCGACGCCTCTGGCGGAATCGCTTGGCGGGAAATGGTAAGGCGCGTTGTAATCGAGAAGAATAAAGGGACTGATCCGTTCGCCGAGCTCGTTGCCGGAAGGGAAGTAGTTGGATACGCGGAAGCCGTCGCCGACCATATGGAATGGCGCGCCGCTGCGAACACTGTCGATAGGTCTATATGTTGTTGTCATGAAGAACACGCTCCTTGGTTTGGGATTTAACCTTAATATTAATTATCTTAAATTAAAGATATCATGCCGAAAGGTTGTTGTCAACCAGCGATGCCATGACCTGTAAATATGTCCATAACGTCCAAAAAAGCGTTCACCTCCAAGCCCTGTCCAGTCCGCTATAATAAGCTTAAACCTAACTTATTATAAATGGAGGAATTATACCATTATGAACATGTATACCAATCCGCCGCTCGTCGTTAAAGACGAGAGCTTAAGAGATTCCGCTGCGTCGTCTGCTCCCGCCTATCATCCTGACCCGTACGTGCTCAAGTGGAACGGAAAATATTATGCCTATGCGACCGCCGAGGCCGGTGTTACCTTGCTGACATCCAAGGATATGAAGACGTGGACCTTCCAAGGATTCGCCTATCAGGAAGAGGGACGCAGCGGTTATTGGGCCCCTGCCGTCATGTACGATAATGGACAATTCTATCTCTATGTTTCCAATATGCCAAGCGGGGGAGACGACGTTCATCAACAATTCATGCGGGTCGCGGTATCCGCAAGTCTGGAAGGCCCGTTCGAATATCGGAAGACGTTGTTCGATACGTTCTCTATCGATGCGCATGTCGTGCGCGATACGGACGGGGGTTTCGTCTTGTTCTATTCTACGAACGAAACTTACGGCATTGATCCTCATCGGGCGGGTACGGTTATTCTGGCGGACAGACTGCTGGATCCCTTCACGCCGGAGGGCAAACCGAAACTGATCGTCAGGCCTACGCTGGACGAAGAGGTATTTGCCGTAAATCGCTTCGGCGACGGAAGGAACTGGCATACGATTGAAGGCGCTTTTCATCTGAAAAGGGGCGCAAAACATTACGTTATGTATAGCGGCAACGCTTATACCAGCCCGTATTATTATGTCGGATACAGCATGGCGGATCATGCCGCGGATCATTCGCTGACGGAGCTCGAGTGGAGCAAATATCCGGACGACGACACTTACGAGCCGCTGCTGAGGCAGAACGCCAAGGTAGAAGGCGTTGGCCATAACAGCGTCGCAAAGGCGCCGAACAACGTAGACGACTGGATCGTCTATCATGGGCGCGAAGTACGCGGGGATGATGCGGCGGACGAGAAAGAACGAAGACAGCTGCGGATGGATCCGCTGCTGTGGCATGGGGACAGAATGATGGTGCCGGGACCGAGCTGGGAGGCCGTGGCTGCGCCCGCGATGCCCGCGTTCAGGGATCTGTTCGATCGTAAGGATACGGCACAAGGCGATGAGATCGGGAGTGGCTGGACAACCAATGGAGGAGAGTGGCGGATTGACGGGGGCAGCCTGCTTCAAGCAAGCCAGTTCGGCATTAGCCGGGCATTTGTCGAGCCCTCCTATGCCCATGCGCTTTTCGAACTGAACGTACGCTGGGAGCGGAGCCACATGGGAGGTTTGTACGGTGCCGTGCTGCAAGCAGGAGACGAGACAAGCCTCATCGAGGTGCTGTTCGACGCGGGCAAACGGACGATCGGCATCTACGAGACGGTGCGCGGCATTAGGCTGGAGCAGCGAAGCCGCGTTCTTCCGGTCGGATTCCGATTCGACGTATACCATCAGGTAGTGATTCGTACATCAGGAAACGCCGTCATGGTGGAGCTGGACGGGGTGCAGACGTTGTCCGCCTCCTGCGTTTCTCCAGTTCAGCGTTACGGTCTCGTCACTCACTACACGTCCGTTTGCTTTGCCGGTATTTCGTTAACAGGTTTCTTGTCTTTCCTGGAGACTGGAGCGGCGGCTTGCTTGTCGGCTTGCGAAGTGTCGGCCGGCGATTGGAGCGCGGCAGGAACGGCGTTGACCGGCTGCCCGACCGCAGGATTATCGTCCCTCCGTCTTAACAACCCGTTCCAGGATGAGGCGACAACCTGCCGCTTCGAGCTGGAGGGGGGGATCGCTAAGCTCCAGCTGTCGCTTGTTTCGGCGAATGGCGAGGTCCGCTCCGTCATCCTCCAAGACAATTCGATTGTCGGAGGCTGCACGTGGTTTATCCGCCATGCGGGACAACGTCTGCACATCAGCATGGACGGCGAGACTGTGTTATCCGAGTCCGTACAAGGGGAAACATGGCGGTCGATCGCGGTGTCCTCGGAACGCAAGATCATATTGAGCCAATTGGAATGGACGGCGCTGGGATCCTAAAAAATTGTCCATAGTATACAAAAAGAAGACATTTTTTCGCCTTCCCCGCAAAGGTATGATGGGAACCAAGGTGAAACGGCCGCACTGTCCTTTGGAAGCGCAGCAAGTTTCATTGGGAGAATCATCTACAAGGGGGAAACGAAAGGATGAAAAAAGCTACAACTTGGTTATCCGTACTGACGGTATTCGCAATGGTCGCAACGGGCTGCAGCAATGGCGGCGATGCCGGAGGCAAGACGGAGAGCGCTTCGGGAGGCGCCGGCAAGGGCAAGAAAACCGAGTTTTTGTTCTGGACGCCGTTCTCCGGAGCAGACGGCCCGTTTATGAAGGAGATCGTCGACAAATACAACGCTTCCCAGGACAGCTACAAGATCAACTTCGTTATCCAGCCCAACGGCGAATACTACAAGCAGCTTGACGTGGCGCTCAGCACGGGCAAGGAACGTCCGGATCTGATGATCATGCATCTGGATCAAATTCCGACTTACGTGAGCAAGGGACAACTGCAGGAGATGGATACGCTGGCGGGAGCTGCCGGCATTAATAAGACGGACTACGTGGAAGCCGCGGTCAACTACGCGACGATCGAAGACAAACTGTACGGCATTCCGCTCGACATTCACCCGCTTGTAATGTATTACAACAAGGACCTGCTGGAAGCCGCAGGCATCACAAGCCCTCCGACGAATCGCGAGGAATTCGACGCGGCGGTCGAAAAGGTAACGAACAAGGACAAGGGCGTCTACGGCTATGTCGTACCTACGCTCTGGCCGCAGCAATTTATCTTCCCGACACTTGTGTGGCAGAACGGCGGCGAGCTGTGGAACGGTACCGATGTTGCGTATAATTCGCCTGAAGCGGTCGAAATGATCCAGTGGCTGCGCGGAATGGTCGACAAGGGCGTATCGCCGGGCAATGTACAGCAGGATGGAGAGAACACCTTGTTCCTTCAAGGCAAAAACGCCATTCAATTCAACGGTCCATGGATGAAATCGCAATTCGACGAAGCGGGTCTCAATTATGGCGTCGCGCCTGTGCCGCAAATCGGCAAGGCGAAGCAAGCCGTGTTTGGCGGTTCTCATAACTTCGCAATTCCGAAAGACGTAAAGGATGAGGGAATTATCGCCGGCATTGGCGACTTCCTCAAGTATGTTTCCTCCAATTCGCTGGAGTGGGCGGAATCCGGTCAGGCGCTTGCCGCCAAGCCGATGATCGAGAGCGCCGAATTCAAGGCGCTGCCGCAAAGCGCGATCGCGGACAGCTTCTCTTACGTGCAATTCGCGCCGAACGTGCTTAATTGGCCGACGATTTCCGAGCCGATCTGGGGCGAGCTGAACAACGCGCTGCTGGGCAAGAAGGATGCCCAGAAGGCGATGGACGACGCGACGGCGAAGTCCAAGCAAGCGATCGGCAAGTAAGACGGACGACCGAAAGCGGGAAGGACGGAGCGGAGGCAAGTGCGGCTCCGTCCTTTTTTTACCACAAAAGAAAGTATCAGTTTTCGGTCCTCGAAAACGGATTTCTTATTGGCGATAAAACCTACCTTATGCTTCCGAAGCGGCTTTGCTATGCAATGCTGGAGGTCGCTCATCCTTTGAATAGCCTCTTACTCACTCCACACGTTTCTTCGGAAAGAAAATGTCTTTTAATGTGAATGAGTCGTTTCCGTACCGGGGCTGTGGCGGAGCTTTATGATGGTTTTTAGAAGGACGCTGCATTCATCAGTCGTGCAGAAAATAAAGGGAAAATCGCCCACTATTCTCGCTTATAAATGGAATTTTACTACTTTAAGAGGAAATCTTCCCTCTAATATCCATCCAAATGGCGTTTGCCCATCATTCGGCTTGAATTAGGGGGACAATTTCCCTCTAAAACATCGCAGCGACAACAGGGTAGTCAATTAAAGGGGGTTTTTCCCTTTATTAAAACGTAAGGGGAGCATATGTGTTTGCGAAAGGACGCTGTCAGCCGTTTTTTCTTAACACATAAACGTAAGGTTCCGAGCTTGCATTGGATGTGAAATTCTTATTGGCGATATAACCTACTTTGAACGCACAAAGGACGGCGACAGCCGTTTCACCTTGTTCGCGCGACATACATGTCAGTAACGTTGGAGGGATTGCATTTATGAGAACGTCCTGGATGTCCAGGTTAACGTCTGCTTTATTCGCATTGCCGTATACGCTATGCTTCGCCATGTTCCTGCTGTTCCCGATCGGGTACGGCCTCTATATCAGCTTGCATGACTTCGAATTGTTGTCCGAGGAGCATCCGTTCGTCGGACTTGACAACTATATCGCGATCTTTTCGGGAGGAACTTACGAGAATAGCGTCTTCCTTCGGGGCCTCTGGGCGACGGCCCAGTTCGTGCTGTTCTCCGTGCCGCTGCTCATCGCGGTGGGGCTGGGGCTCGCCTTGCTCGTCAACGTTTTGCCTGGCCGCATTCGCGGGCTGTTCCGCACCTTCTATTTCATGCCTTACGCGATCTCGGCATCCGTTATGGCGGTCATTTGGCTCATGATGTTCGACACGAACGCCGGATTCATTAACAGCATGCTGATGAAGCTGGGCATTGATACGATTCCGTGGCTGACGGATACGCCCTGGGCATGGGTATCGCTAATCGCGACGACGCTGTGGTGGACGATCGGCTTTAATATGATTATTTTCATCAACGCGCTTAACGAAGTGCCCGAGGACTACTATGAAGCCGCATCCATTGACGGAGCGACCGTTTGGAGCAAGTTCGCTTACATTACATTGCCGTCGATTCGTCCCGTCATGCTGTTTGTCATGATTACTTCGACGATCGCTTCGTTTAACGTCTATGCGCAGCCATTTCTGCTTACGCGCGGGGGGCCTGGCGATTCGACGAAGGTGCTTCTAATGAACGTGCTGGATCAGGCTTTCATTCGCAAGGAAATCGGCAGCGCGTCCGCGATGGCCATTATAATGGCGCTGCTCATCATGATCATCTCGGTCGTGCAATACAGACTGACTTATGGAAGAAAGGAGAGTGGCGTCTAAGATGAAAGGAACGCGCAAGCTATTATGGATACTGCTGGCGACCGTCATCGCGGCCATCTTTCTGCTTCCCCTCGTCTGGATGATCTCGACCTCGTTCAAAAACGACTTCGAGGCGCTGGCCGGACAGATGAACTTTATCCCGAAGAAGCCGACAATCGAAAATTATGTGGAGGGACTATCCGGCGAGCTGATGAACGTGCCGATCGTACGCTGGATTACAAACTCTCTGTCGGTGGGCGTTATCGGCACGGCGATCGTGCTGCTGATTGACTCGATGGCTGCATTCGCGCTCGCCCGCCTGTCCGACTTGCCGTTCAAGCGAACGCTGTTTGCGATGTTTGTCGCATCGCTTATGATCCCGGGCGTGCTGACGTTTTTGCCGATGTATATGGAATTTAACGCGCTGGGACTGATCAACACGTATTCGGCACTGATATTGCCTTATACCGCGGGCGCTTTCGGCGTCTTCCTGCTTTATCAATTTTTTATCTCCTTCCCCAAGGAGATCGAGGAGGCGGCCCGCATTGACGGGGCGAACAAGTGGCAGATCTATTCTCGCATTCTGCTGCCTGCGTCCGTTTCCATTATGGTCACTCTTGGCATCTTCACCTTTATGGGGATATACAACGACTTCGTGTGGCCGCTGTACGCGACAACTTCGCCGGAGATGCGGACCATTACGGCCGGTATCGCTCTGATGGCGCAGGGCAGCTATACGCAGGCGTACGGCAAGCTGATGGCGATGACGACGATTGCGACGCTGCCTGTCTTGATCGTATTTATTTTGGGACAACGTTCGTTCGTCAGGGCGATTACGCAAGCCGGCGTGAAATAAGGGAAGGAGAGAGTATGCGGATGGGGCGAAGACGGGGATCGAAGAGCATATACTTCGGGCTGGGGGCGGTCTTGCTGACCGCCCTTGCCGCTATTTGGATAGGGACGGTGAACGGGTGGATGAACGGTAATGATGAAGAAGCGGTCCCGTACGCGGGTCATGGAGGGACATTCAAGAACGCGATCTCCGGGATGGATACGCCGGATCCCAGCGTGGTCTACAAAGATGGCTTCTATTATATGACGTTTACGCATAACGGCGCGGACGTCATGATCATGAAGTCGCGCACGCTGGACTTTAAGCACGCGGAGCGCAAAGTGGTCTGGTATCCGCCGGTCGATACCGCCTATTCCGCCAACTTATGGGCCCCGGAGATTCAATATATACGCGGCATGTGGTACATCTACTTCGCGGCCGACGACGGGGCGAACGAAAATCATCGGATGTACGCGCTGGAGGCGGATACCGACGATCCTATGGGAGAATATACCTTCAAGGGTCAAATAACGGATGAATCCAATCGCTGGGCGATAGACGGTCTCGTCATGGAGCATGAAGAGAAGCTGTACTTTGTATGGTCAGGCTGGGAGGCCGACGTCAACATCGCGCAAAATACCTATATCGCTCCGATGAGCGATCCGCTGACGATCAGCGGTCCGCGCGTGCTCCTGAGCGCTCCCGATCTGGAGTGGGAGCGGGCGGGAGGACCTCCTTACATCAACGAGGGACAGGCGATTCTGAGTAAAGACGGACGCGTGTTTCTCGCGTATTCGGGAGCGGGCAGCTGGACGCCGCATTACAGCATCGGGATTTTGGCGCTGACGCCTGGCGGGAATCCGCTGGATCCGGCTGATTGGGAGAAGTCCGCGCTGCCGCTTATGGCGATAGACGACGAAGCCGGCGTGTACGGCCCGGGGCACAACTCGTTCGTGAAGTCGCCCGACGGCACGGAGGATTGGATCGTTTACCATGCGACGAGCGGCATTACCGACGGCTGGAATAATCGAAAAGCGCGCGCGCAACGCGTGTTATGGGGCGATGATGGGTTGCCGAGCTTCGGGAAGCCGTTGTCGACGGATTCCGCGATTCCGGTTCCTTCCGGCAGCGGTATCTTCCTGGCCGAACACGCGGGAACGGCGGAAGGCGGCGGTCTGCTCTTTGACAGCTTGCCGCTGGGTGCCGGAGCCGCGCAGCAAACGCCGCTGCTGCTGCATTATCGCAATGCGACCGGCACAGGCGCGGCCTTGCGGTTGGAAGCGCACGGCGGCGAGCCGGTAGAAGTCGCTCTGCCGGCGCTTGCAGGCGATGAGACCGGCTACGTCTACGCCTTGATTGGCTTTGCGGAGGGGAGCAACAGCGTAGTAGTGACCGGCGCCGAGGGACAGCTGCCGACGGGCATTCAAGTGACCGCGCTGGAAATTCCGCGTTATGAAGCGGAGTACGCGCAGGGCGGCGAAGGCATGGCAGCCGAAGATAATCCGTTCGCTTCGGGCACAGGGGTCATGAAAGGCGAGGGCGGCAAGCTTGCGTTCGAATCCGTCATTGTACCGGAGACGGCTCCATATACGCTGCGGATCGCGGCAAGCAATCCATCGTCAAACGAGATTGCCCTGCATGTGGAGACATCGGGCAGCAAGAAGGAGACCGTGCAGCTGCCGCCGACTGCCCGCAGCGAATACCCTGTTACGGAGCTCCGGCTGAAGTTGCGGAAAGGCGCCAATTCGATTACACTAAAGCCTGCCTCGGACGGGGTATCTATTGATTATATCGATATCGTGCGATAGCGGTAAAACAGACGCGTACAATCAGGAGCTGCCACAGCCGAAAGGGGTTCGAAGGGATGAGATCTGCGGGTTCAAAAAAAGATTGGCGAAGGCTTGCGGCATGTCTGCTTGCGGGAGGTTTGCTCGCGGGGACGTTGGCAGGCTGCGCGCGGAAAGAGGCGCCTTCTCCGCAGCCCGAGCCCAAGCGCGACGTGATCCGCCTGGATTACTGGACCCCCTTCAGCGGCGGCGACAACCAGTTTATGACCGAGATGGTGGAGCAGTTCAATGCTCAGCAGGACGACATAGCGGTCGTGCAGACCAACACCAGGCTCGATGATTATTATTCGCGCCTCCGAACGGCGATACTGGCCGGCAATGCGCCCGATGTCGCAATCATTCATACGACGAGCATGCCGCAATTCGTCCAGAATGGCTATATCGAGAATTTGACGGAGTCGGCTCGGGAGGTCGGTCTTGACTGGAATGACTTCACCCCCCATATTCGCAAAGCAACGGAATATGACGGGAGCTCCTATGGCGTTCCGCTGGATACGCACGCGCTCGTTATGTATTACAATAAGTCGCATTTGCGCGCGGCCGGCGTCCTTGACGAAACGACGGGGAGGCCGGTCATCGATCCGGGACCCGGAGGCTTCGCGGCATTTCTGGAGCGAATTCGCTCTGCTGTAGCTTCCGATGTGGCGCCGCTCGCAATGCCGAGTACGCGGATCGATTCCGTCTGGTTCTGGTGGAGCTTGTACAATCAGATGGACGGAGGCGGGACGTTTTACAGCGAATCCGGCATGCAGGCCAGGTTCGACAACGCCAAGGCGCTGGAGGCGCTGGAGTTCGTCAACCATCTATATGCAACAGGGTTAATTCCGCCGGATATCAACGATTCCTTTAAATTGTTTCGCGATGGCAAGGCTGCCGTCATCATGCTCGGCATGTGGGGAACAGGAGCCTTCGAGCATGCGGAGTCACTCGATTTCGGCGTCGTGCCGCTCCCCGTTCTATACGATCATTCCTCGGCTTGGGGAGATTCGCATACGCTGGCGATTCCGACCAAACACGGCATGACGGAGGAAAAGCGCCATGCGGCACTAACCTTCTCGAAGTGGATGGTCGAGCATGGCGAACTATGGGCGCAAGCCGGTCATGTGCCCAGCATGACGAAGGTCGTGGAGAGCAAGGCGTTTACCGATCAGGAATATCGGGGCGATTATGCCGCCGTCGCCAATTATGTCGCTTATTGGCCGCGGCATGTAAAGCAATGGTCCGCGATCGAATTGTTAATTCAGGAGTTCGAGAAGATGAACTACAAGCAGCAGACGCCTAAGCAGACGCTTGAGAATGCGGTTAGGAAGGTAAATGCGCTGGCGAGCGGACATGGGGAGAACGCGGAATGATCCGGAAACTGACGCAAGGATTCCGGAACCAGGAGCTGGCGCGCAAGTTGATCTGGATCAACTGTCTGCTCGTGCTTGTTCCGCTGGCCGCAATGGGACTTTATACATTCGGCAGCTTTGAGAAGGCGATGGAGAAAAACGTCGGCAGCTATCAACTGCAGACCGTCAAGCAGATTACGCTTAACATCGACACGTATATGAACGAATTAAACCGATTGACGCTGTCCCCCTACTCCAATAAGGATATCATGAGCTTTATCAGCTCGCGGCGGACGCTTGGACAGAGATTGGAATTGAAGGAGATCGAGGCGCTCAACCAATTCGTCTCGTCGATCTTTATCAATGGCCGAATCGATATAATGGGCATCTCGTTGTTTGGGGAGAAAGGGGCCTCGTACGTCGTACTCCCCGAGAGCCAATATGTGACGACGTATAAGCTGGATGAAAGCGCCGAGTGGCTCATGAAGGCCAAGGAGCGTTTCGGGCAGCCGACCTTTATCACGACGCACGAGGTGCAGGCGACGAGCGGCATGTCGTATGAGGTGTTCTCGATCGCCCGCGAGCTTCGCAGCTTCGATACCGGCGAGACGCTGGGCTATATCGTGCTGGATATCGACCCGGCCTCCGTCCGCAAAATATTGCTGCAAGCCGACCCCGTCCGCAAGGAGTCCATGTATATCGTTGACGGAGGCGGCCAGCCGGTCATTACGCGGGACGAAGCGCCGGCAATCGCGGATCTCGGCTCCCCGCAAGGGGAAGGGATGCTTCATATTGACGGCGGAGATACGGAGAAGCTGCTTGTCGCATATGTAACCTCGGACGTAACGGGCTGGACGACGGTAAGCGCCGTTCCGGTCCGGGAGCTGATGAAGGACAGTCTTTTCGTCCGCAATTCCATCGCGCTTGCGGGTTTTATCTGCATCGGACTGGCGATGCTGATCTCCGTCTTTCTCGCGTTTCGTATAACGCTGCCGCTGCGCAAACTGAGCCGGTTGATGCGAAAGGTCGAGCAAGGCGAACTTAACGTCTCGTTCCCCGTCACGTCGGCCGACGAGATCGGTCAACTGGGGAGCACGTTTAATACGATGGTGTCCAAGCTGAGCGAGCTTGGTTATCTGCTCTACGAAACGGAGATAAGGGAGAAGGATGCCCAGATAGCCGCGCTGCAGAGCAAGATCAATCCGCACTTTCTGTACAATACTCTGGGCTCCATCAGCATGTACGCCGAGCTTGAGGGGAACCGGGAAATCGTAACGATGGCGAACAATCTCGGCAAGCTGCTGCGTTATAGCCTGAGCAGCCGGAGGGAAGCCGTCACTTTGCAAGACGAGCTTGTGCACGTCAAAGGATATATGAGTATACAGAAGATCCGATACGAGGAGCGCATCGCGTTTGAGACCGACATCGACGAAGGGGCGCTTGGCTGCAAGGTCATTCCGCTCATTATTCAGCCCATCGTCGAAAATGCGATTAACCACGGCATCGACAAGGGTGTAGGCGAAGGCCGGATCAAAGTATCCGGACGCGAAGCGGAGGGCGTGCTGACGATCGTCGTAGAGGACGACGGCATCGGCTTCGGAACGGAGGAGCTGCAGATGCTGCGCGAGCGGCTCAAGCATTCCAAGGATCTCGGAGGCAAGACGGGCAATGGACTGTTGAACGTGCATCGGCGAATCGAACTGCATTATGGCGAACCTTACGGTCTAGCCTTGGAGAGCATGCCGTATCAAGGGCTTCGGGTTATTATGACGCTCCCTGCCATGACGGACGGCGGAGAGTAATCGATCAGCGGGGGAGGATGGACGAATGCCTAGAATCGTTGTAGTGGATGACGAGGCGATATTCCGGCGGGGACTCCGGGCGATGATCGCTTCGTGGGACTCCGAATGGGAGGTTGTCGGCGACGCGAAGGATGGCTACGAGGCGCTTGAGCTGCTTCAGCAGCTCAAGCCGGACGTGCTGCTGACGGACATTCGGATGCCCAAGATGGACGGTCTCCAACTGCAGACGATCGCAAGGGAACGGTTCCCGAAGCTGCAATGCGTCGTCATCAGCGGATATGAGGACTTCTCGTACCTGCAGCAATCCATGCGCAGCGGCGCCAAGGATTACATCATGAAGCCGGTGGAGCGCGAAGAGCTGACGCGCGTGTTGGATAAGTTGAAGGAGGAGCTGCGTACGAGGGGAGCATCGCCGGCTCCGGAAGCGCCAAAGGACGACCGCCAGCTTCGTCAGCAGGCTTCGGACGGCTTGTCCGCTGGCATCATGCGCGGCAGCTTGCATCAACAGGATCTGGACTTGCTGAGTCAACTGGGCATCGAGCTGTCCGAACCTTATTTCAATTGCCTGGTCATCAAGCTCGACAAAGAATCGGTTGCGCGGGAGCGGTATACGCAATCCGATCCGTCGCTGTTCCAGCTCTACATTCAACAGTTCGTACAGGAAATTCTGGATCACCGCATGCCGGGATTCAGCTTCGTGTTCTCGGAGTCGGAGGTTGCGGCGCTCGTAAACATGCCGGATACGAATATGGATGCTCTTCTGGAACTCGCCGAATCCATCCGAAGACAGATCAAGTCTCTCTCTAATCTGACCGTAACGATCGGCATCGGACGTCCGGTAAAGGGGTTCGAGTCCATGACCGTGCCGTTCCGCGAGGCGGGGATCGCCTTGCTGTACCGTCTCGTCGTGGGAGGAGACAAGGTGATCGATTACCGCAACGCGGCTCAAAATCATCTCCTCAAGGCGGAGGTGAAGAAGTGGTCCTGGGAGTCGTTGGATAAGGCGATCCACGAAGGGCGGCGAGACGAAGCCGAACGATTGGCGGAGCTGACCATTGGCGAGCTGTGCGCCAAAGCGGGGACGCCGGAGCTTGTGCACCAGCAAATATGCAAACTGCTTATCCAGTGCTACGAGCTGTCGGAAGAGCTTGGCCTGACTCGGGATTGGCTTGGCGAAAAGGATATCCGGACGCTGCTCGTCGAGATCTGTTCGATCTCATCCAGCACGGAGCTGATCGAGGTATGCCGGACGCTGCTGGGCAGTTTGACGTCGGGCATCGCGGAAGGAAGCAAGCCGACGGAGCGTGATCCCATCCAACTGGCGGAGAGGTACCTGGAGAAACATTATCACGAGCCGCTGGCGCTTAAGGATCTCGCCGACAAGGTGTTTTTAAATGCGGCCTACTTCAGTACGCTGTACAAGCAACGTACCGGCAAGACGTTCGTCGAGCGGCTGACCGAGCTTCGCGTGGAGGAAGCGAAGCGGCGGCTGGCATCGACGGACGAGAAGATACTCGGCATCGCGGAGATGACGGGTTTCTCGAACATTCGCCACTTCAACCGCGTCTTCAAAAACGAAGCGGGCGTCACGCCCAAGGAGTATCGGGAAGAGGTGCGGAGCAGGCGATAGGCGCGAACTCTCGTCTACTGCGCCGTGTAGCCGCCGTCGATGACAACGGCTTGGCCGGTGATGCCGCGGGCCAGGTCGCTGCCCAGATACCATGCATATTCGGCTACCTCGGCTATATCGATCAGCCGGCGTTGCGGCACGAGAGGCAAGATCGCGCTCTCCAGCGCCGACTCGGGCGTGATGCCGTGCAGCCTCGCTACATCGGCCAACTGGTTGCGAACAAGCATGGTATCCACATAGCCCGGACAAAGCGCATTGACGGTAATGCCGCAGGGAGCTGTCTCCAACGCGACGGCTTTGGTCAGGCCGATGACGCCATGCTTGGCGCTGTTGTAGGCGGCTTTGCCCGCGAAGCCGATCAATCCGTTGATGGACGAAATATTGATAATACGGCCGAAACGTCGCTTCTTCATTCCTGGAACAACTTGTTTGATCAGCATAAACGGAGCGGTTAGCATGATGGCGAGCATTCGTTCGAACGTCGCAGTCGGGAAATCTTCCACCTGGGATACAAATTGCATGCCCGCATTGTTGATCAGAATATCAATGCCGCCCCATGTTTGCTGAACTTGTTCGATAACGTTCGAGATCTCGCTTTCGGATGTTACATCCAGAGGCAAGCCAAGAGCGTGCCATCCGGCTTCGCGCCATTCGGCCGCCGCTTGTTTAACGGCCGGACCGTCACGGTCGGTTAACACAACCCTGGCGCCCGCCTCGGCGAAGCGGCGTCCTATAGCGAGGCCAATGCCGCCGGCCGCTCCCGTAACCAATACGATCCGACTTTGATTATCAGGTCCTTTTTTCAAGAAAAGTCCCCCTCCGATTAATAAGCGTCTATAACGAGATGGTCCGACACCACCAGATGAGGTTCGGTTGCCGCCTGGATATCGTCAACAGAAAAACCAGCCGCCGCTTCGACGAGAACGAGCCCTTGCGGAGTTATATCCATGACGGCGCGATCCGTAATGATGCGATGGACCACGCCCTTTCCGGTAAGCGGAAGCGTGCAACGATGCAGGATTTTAGGTTTGCCGTCCTTATTGACATGATCCATCATGACAACAATCCTCTTGGCTCCATGAACAAGATCCATGGCCCCGCCCATGCCTTTGACTATTTTTCCCGGGATCATCCAGTTTGCCAAATCTCCGGTTTCGGACACTTCCATGCCGCCGAGTATGGCCAGATCGATATGCCCTCCTCGAATCATGCCAAACGATTCGGCGCTGTCGAAAAAAGAGGCGCCCGGCAGGGCTGTCACGGTTTCTTTGCCGGCATTGATCAAATCGGGATCAACCTCTCCTGGCAAGGGGTAAGGACCGATTCCGATAAGCCCGTTCTCGGATTGAAGCGATACACGTTTTCCGTAGGAGATGAGATTGGCTACCAAAGTAGGCATGCCGATGCCCAGGTTGACATAAAATCCATCGGCGATTTCCTTTTCGGCGCGCAGCGCCATCTTGATGCGCGGGTTTGGCATGGTCATAAAGAAGGCCCTCCTTCGGGATGCGACACGGTTAATTTCTCGATCCGCTTCTGCTGTTTGCCAATGATAAGTCCCTGTACATAAATGCCGGGGGTATGCACATGCTCGGGATCCAGGTAGCCGCCGTCCAGCAGCGATTCCGTTTCCGCAATAGTAACATTGCCTGCGGCCGCCATCAACGGATTGAAGTTGCGGGCCGTTCGATTGTAGGCAAGATTGCCTGCCCGATCGGCTATGGCAGAGCGGATCAGGCTGAAGTCCGCAGTCAAGGACTCCTCCAGCAGATAGGCTTTGCCGCCGAACATCCGCTGTTCGCGTCCTTCTTCCAACGGCGTACCGATTCCGGCAGGCGTATAGAAAGCGGGAATGCCTGCTCCGCCTGCCCGGATTTTCTCGGCCAGCGTGCCTTGCGGCAGCAATTGGACTTCCACTTCTCCCGACAAGGCTTGACGCTCGAATTCTTTGTTTTCTCCGACGTAGGAGGCCACGATTCGGGAAATTTGCCGATTGCGCAGCAGAATTCCCAGCCCCCAGTCGTCGACGCCGCAATTGTTCGAGATGACGGTCAGGTTTTTGACGCCGCGCTCGGCAAGAGCTGAGATTAAATTTTCGGGAATGCCGACAAGTCCGAATCCGCCGACCATCAAAGTAGCTCCATCATGAATATCGGCAACGGCCTCTGCAAACGAGGTCCATACTTTCTTCTGCATCATCGTTGTTCAACTCCCCGCTCCAAAATGATGGCAATGCCTTGGCCGCCTCCGACGCATAACGCCGCCATGCCGTAACGAGCTTCCCGGCGAGCCATCTCATGCAGCAGCGTCACGACAATGCGCGCACCGCTGGCGCCGATGGGATGGCCCAGCGCGATTGCGCCGCCGCCCACGTTTAGTCGGCTGTCGTCCAGCCCGAAATGTTTTGCGAATACCAAAGCTTGCGAAGCAAACGCCTCGTTGGCCTCAATTACGTTAATATCGGACATAGAGAGACCGGCTTTAGCCAGTGCTTGTTCCGCGGCCGGAATGGGTCCAAGCCCCATGAAGGCCGGATCTACACCAACAACGGCGCAGGATCGGATGCTGGCTAATGGCGTCAAATTGCGCGCTTCGACTTCCCGGCGGCTCGCTAACACAAGAGCGGCTGCGCCATCGTTGATGCCGGATGCGTTGCCGGCTGTCACCTTTCCGCCCTTAGCAAACGCCGGACGGAGCTTCGACAGGGCATCCATCGTCGTATCGGAACGAATGTATTCGTCATGATTGGCTATGAGAGCGGGGCCCCGGCTCTGGGGTATTTCTATCGGTATGATTTCTTCCCGGAAGCGGCCGGCCGCCACCGCCGATGCGGCCTTCATCTGACTGCGATGCGCGTAACGGTCCAATTCCTCGCGCTCCAGACTATAGGCCTCGCAAATATTTTCCGCGGTTATCCCCATGTGGACATCGTTCTGAGCGCACCATAATCCGTCGACAATCATGCTGTCCTTGATCATCCGGTCGCCCATCGGAAGACCGGAGCGGGAATTTTGCAGCAAGTGGGGGGAGCGGCTCATATTCTCCATGCCGCCTGCAAGGAGAATTCCGCCTTCGCCGCTTCGAATCGAACGATAGGCCAGCTGTACCGCCATCAATCCCGAACCGCACACCTGATTGACCGTTGTAGCGGGCACGCTGACGGAGAGTCCCGCTTTGAGCGCCGCTTGTCTGGCCGGATTCTGACCCAGTCCCGCCTGCAGCACGTTGCCCATAAACACCTCCTGTACGTCGGAAGCGGAAAGACCTGACCGTTCGATTGCCGGAGCAATGACGGCCGCTCCCAGATCGACAGCGCTTATATCTTTGAACTGACCGTTAAATTTGCCAATGGCAGTTCTGACAGCGCTTACAATGATAACTTCCTGTTCTTTCATGCCTAGCCTCACTCTCCCTTATCATTCGCCCTGAACTTCGGCCCTTACGATGGTTTTAATTGTAAAGAAGACTTATTTATATGTAAAATAGATATAATTCATATCTTTAATTACAAAATAGAATAAATGGTGAGGGCGATGGCATATGGATCTTCCATATTTACGTTATTTTATTGAAGTGGCGGAGCAAGGGAGCTTTTCCAGGTCGGCCGAGAGTCTGCATATCTCGCAGCCTGCGTTAAGCAAGGCGATCAAGAATATGGAAGAGGAGCTAGGCGTGGTATTGTTCAACCGCTCGACGCGGCATCTGCAGTTAACGGATGATGGGGATGTTTTTTTACGATACGCTCGGGCGATGCTTGCCATGTCCCGTGATCTGCAGTCGTCACTAAACGAAGGGAAACAATTGAAGAGAGGAAATATTTCGTTTGGGCTGCCGCCCGTTATCGGAGCAAGCTTGTTCCCCGCTATCATTGCTGACTTTCGTCGAACCTACCCACGCGTCCGGCTTCAGCTTCTGGAGGAAGGCGGAAAGGTGGTGGAACAGCAAATTCGGGAGGCGAAGCTGGATCTTGGCGCCGTCGTGCTGCCTGTAGACGAGGCGCTGTTCGACGCCTTTCCTTTGGCCAAGGAACGTCTATCGCTTATCGTACATGCGGACCATCCTCTGGCGAGGGAACGTTTGGTTCGGTTATCGCAGCTTCGGGAGGAGCCGTTTATTTTGTTCAAGGAGGGTTTCTCCTTGTACGACCGCGTTCGGGACGCCTGTATTCGAGAGGGCTTTGAGCCTGATATTGTTTTCGAAAGCTCACAGTGGGATTTTATCGGCGAGATGGTAGGCGCAGGGCTCGGAGTTGCCTTTCTTCCGCCTACCGTGGCTAAGAAACTCGTTACGGAAAACGTGAGCGTTATTGCAGAGACGGACCCGCCAATCGCGTGGGATTTGGCGATCATCTGGAGTCGACAGCATTATTTGTCCCACGCCTCTAGAGCATGGCTGCAGCATATTCGCGAGTGGAACGAAAAAACGGAACGTCGGAAGTCTTAAACTTTAAGATGGAGTGCTCTTGTATCTACATGGACAATTGTTAGTTGGATTGCGGATGAGGCTCATTCGAACATAGGATTGATAAGTAATGTGCATGTGCCATCTAAGTGGCGTCTATGTCTTGTTTTAAACATTGTAACTACAATGAACTTATTGCTTAATTGATATTCTTGGAGGTGCTTCCGTTGAAGGGAGTTGCAATTCTGTGGAAAGACAAGGTGCGCAATGGTTCAATTACGGTTACACATGGGGACATTGAGAGTGGACGTTTCATTTACGGCCAAGGCACTTATGATTCTATTAATCAAACCTTTCAAATGGATGTCGCGAGTAGACTAGAGCTGCAAGTCATCAATGAGAGTATTCAGTTTGGCGCCCACTCGACCATCCTATCGATCAGGACGGATCAGCATGCCTTTAGCTTTTACTTGAGAGACGTGACTAAAGCCTATCCAATCTATATAAAGGAATACGAAGTCATCGTTACGGTACCCGAGAACGCTAGCGACTATGAACAAATCGTCAAGACTATCCATAACCAAGGGTTGCAGACGAATCTTGAACGGCTGGAGGAAGAGCCAGAAGAGAGCTACGAGACGGCGGCGAATGCCACTCGCCCCCTAATCACTCCCGTATGGCTTGGATTGTCTAGAGATATACGTATTTTCGAGTCGGATTATCGGGGGGGCGGCGAAAGCGACATCGATCGTATGTGGGATAACATCCGGCCGCGAAATGCGGGTGAGCGGGTGCACCTGGAGGAGACCAGCGGGACAGCCGTTCAGTACAGCTACTTATTGGGGAGAGGCTTGGGTTGCGAGCATCGGTTGACTCGCAGACTCCATAATGGCATTTTTCCGATCGTTGAGGCTGTCATACAAGATCATGACATTCACTATGAGAATACAGCATTCGTTTCCTTTGAGAGAAGCCCATTATCGGTGTCGACCCTTAAGGGGACTCCTTATTTAAAGGCAGATCAGTATGGTGTGGGATATATGTTTACGCCGGAGCAGCGTGCGGAATATGAAGGGCTTATAGAA
This sequence comes from Paenibacillus sp. MY03, assembly GCF_002165585.1. Classification (NCBI taxonomy): domain Bacteria; kingdom Bacillati; phylum Bacillota; class Bacilli; order Caryophanales; family Paenibacillaceae; genus Paenibacillus; species Paenibacillus sp. MY03. The sequence continues at coordinate 43,823 of NZ_MXQD01000056.1, forward strand.
TTAGAGCCGCCTTCGGAAGAGGAGGCTGTCTATTATTCGAGGACCGTTGCAACGAATCAGGCACGCGTTCCAAGGTATGCGTGGTTCAAAAATCCATTTGTGGTTAATATCGAGCGAACGTTTGATGGCGAGGCTGGGCTTGGCATGTTTAGCTCTGACCGTGTATTTGTTGTATCCAAGATCAATGGCCGTCCGATGCCGCAGGAGGAAGTGGCCATATTGCTAAGTCCAGGCGAATCGGCGGTCTACGAATTTTATATCCCGCATCAGCCCATTAGTCGCAGCCGGGCCATACAGCTTGGATTACAGGACTTTACGATAAAACATCGGGAATGTGTCGATTTCTGGGCAGCCAAGCTGCAGAATACGATGGAGATTAAGCTCCCGGAGCGGCGGATTCAAGAGATGATGCAGGCGGGATTTATGCATCTGGATCTGATTAGCTATGGATTGGAGCCGGAGGGGCCCTTAGTGCCGATGATTGGCGTATATACGGGAATAGGGTCCGAAAGCTCGCCTATCATTCAATATTTGGATTCCATTGGGGCACATACGAATGCGGAACGGGCGCTTCAATTTTTTCTGGACAAGCAGCACGAAAGTGGTTTCATTCAAAATTTTGGCGGCTATATGCTGGAGACGGGTGCTGCACTTTGGAGTATGGGCGAGCATTACCGCTATACCAGGGATGAAGCATGGGTGGATAAAATAAAGCCGAAGCTCATCAAAGCGTATCATTTTCTGATGGATTGGCGTAAGCGGAATCTGCGCGAGGAACTGAGGGGAAGGGGCTATGGGATGCTGGAAGGGAAAACAGCGGATCCCGAGGATCACTTCCGTTCTTATATGCTTAATGGCTTTGCTTTTGTAGGCTTAAAGCGGTTAGCCGAGATGCTGTTATTGAGCGATAAGGCGCTGTCCCAGCAAATTCTTGAGGATGCCGATGCAATGAAGCAGGACATCCGTGTATCGTTGAAGGAGGCCATAGCCCGATCGCCGGTTATTCCGCTTGGCGATGGGAGCTGGATCCCGACATGTCCGCCTTGGGCGGAGTATACGGGACCGCTGGCGTTGTATGCAGACGGAGGGAGCTGGGGCACGCATGGATCTATTGCTGCCCGAGACTCCTTGCTAGGACCGTTATATCTGGTCATTCAGGAAGTGCTTGAGCCCGATGAACAGGAGACGTCATTTCTATTGCAGTTCCATAATGAATTATTTTGTTTACGCAATGTGGCATTAAGTCAGCCTTATTATAGCATTCACCCATGGATCCATCTTAAGCGTGGAGAGACGAAGGCGTTTCTCAAGACATTTTATAATGGCTTGGCTTGTTTGGCTGATCGGGAAATCTATACTTTCTGGGAGCACTTTTGGCATGCGAGTCCGCATAAGACTCACGAAGAAGGATGGTTTCTTATGCAGTGCCGGTGGATGCTCTATATGGAGGAGGGACAGAGCCTAAAGCTGCTTCCGGGTATTCCGAGGGCATGGATGGAGCATGGGAAGACGATCTCCCTGCATCAAGCTGCCAGTTATTTTGGGCAATTCTCCATGGTGATCGAATCCAATATCCAAAACGGCAGTATGACGGCTACGATTGAGTTTTATTCCGAACGACTTCCTGAAACGGTTGAAATACGTTTGCCGCATCCGCAAGGGAAGCAGGCATGGCGTGCGAGCAACGGCAGCTATAATCCGGATAGGGAATCAGTTGTCATTGCGGTATCGGGTTCGATTACACAGGTTATACTTGAATTCTAGTGTCCATTCTGGTGTCCCTTCCTCTCTTGGAGGAGGGGACCTTTGCTTTATTTGCGGCTATCTTCGCTTTCGCTTTTAAGATAGACAATTGTTCGTTCAACATGGACAATCATTAGCTGTGATGACAGATCAAAGAGCGAGGCATGAAATACAGATGATTTGTTCATGCAAGCTCTAAGCAGCGTTCATGTTCGAATGGAAGCGTTTTATTTATACTTTGATTACAGACAAAATAAAAGCAAGCGTGGTGAATTTCTATTGGCAAAACTTATACAAATGATGGACCGAAGCAGCGGCGTACTGCGAAATCCGAAAAATCGATTGCTGAAGGAGATTATTAGACATAAGTACTTCTATATTCTTTTGGCCCCTGTTGTGATCTACTTTGCTGTATTTGCTTATGCTCCTATGTACGGGGCCGTTCTTGCCTTTAAGGATTTTAATTACGCCAAAGGGATTATGGGCAGTCCCTGGAACAACTTCGAGAATTTCAGGGCCGTTCTGGGCAATCCCGATTTTATTGGAGCTTTCCGAAACACGGTCTTAATCAGTTTGGGTCGACTGGTCATCGAATTCCCGGTTCCCATTATTCTGGCCTTGTTGCTGAATGAAATATCCAAAAGCAAGCTGAAACGGATTTTCCAAACCGTGTTTACTTTTCCGCATTTCATAAGCTGGGTTGTCTTAAGCGGTATTATTATCGGTATCTTCAGTGATCAAGGTTTATGGAATCAACTCCTTGTTACATTTGGATTGGAGAAAAAATCAGTATTAACCGATCCTAACAGCTTTACAGCGATGATATTCCTCTCAAGTATATGGAAGGAGGCCGGGTGGTCATCCATTTTGTATTTGGCGACAATCGCTAGTATAAACCCCGAGCTGTATGAGGCAGCCTCCATAGACGGCGCGAACAGGTTCCAGCAGATGAAGGCGATTACGTGGCCGGTTGTAAAGACGACAGCGGCGATCCTGCTCATCCTGGCCGTGGGGAATCTAATGAACGGCGGATTCGATCAGATCTTTAATCTCTATAACCCTATCGTTTATAGCCATGTGGATATTATAGATACCTTTGTTTATCGAAGCGCCTTCCTGGATTCGACCGGATTCGGATTTTCAACGACGGTGGGAGTGTTGAAGTCAGTCATAAATTTTGCCTTTTTGTTTGGAGCTAATTATATCGTTAAGGTCGTTTGGAAAGAGGAGGGATTGTAGGTGAAGCGCAGATTTAGTGTCATTGATGTATCCATTACCCTATTCCTCGGACTCGGCGCTGTTCTTGCTTTATTTCCTTTTTACCAGACGCTTATGTTATCCTTTTCCACCATTAGCGATTTTGGAGGCGGCAAGGTATTTCTATTGCCGAAGCAGTTTGATCTATCTTCTTATAAGTACTTGTTTATGGAAGGCAAAGTGACGAGAGGGCTGTTTATATCGGTCATTGTAACGGTACTGGGAACTGCGGTGAGCTTGATCGTTACGACGACAGGGGCCTATGCATTATCCAAAAAAACATTGCCAGGGAGAAACTTTGTCTTTAATGCGATCATTGTTACGATGTTTTTCTCAGGCGGACTAATCCCTACGTATTTGCTTCTTCAAAAGCTTCACATGCAAAATAATTTGCTAGTCATGATTCTTCCCGTAGCTGTTAACGCTTTTAACCTAATTCTTATGAAAAACTTTTTTAATGGCATCTCGCCTGAGCTGGAAGAGTCCGCCAAGATGGACGGCGCGAATGACATCTTGATTTTAATGCGAATTGTGGTCCCGGTGTCATTGCCCATTATTTTTACAATGATGTTGTTCTACGCAGTTGAACGCTGGAATGAGTGGTGGCTGCCTATGCTGTTCCTCAATGATTCGAAGCTGTATCCCCTTCAGCTTGTGTTAAGAAATGCGATTGCCAATGTCAATCAAATCCTTAATAATACGGCAGGAGCACAGCTTGCGGCAGGTATTAAAAATATCTATGGAGACTCTGTTAAATCCGCGATGATCATTATTTCTGCCGTACCTATTATCGTGGTGTACCCATTTATCCAGAAGTACTTCGCCTCTGGCATCATGATCGGTTCTATCAAAGGTTAATACTAGCGAAAGCTATTATTATACAAGATTATAAGAAAATAAAAGGGAGGATCCACAATGAAAAGGCAGGTTATAAAATCGTCTGTATTGCTAAGCTTGTTGTTAGTCCTAGTGGTTTCGGCTTGTAGTAATAACGGAAACCAACCGGCGGCATCAACGGCCCCGACAACCAGCAACAATGAGTCTGGTGAAACTGCAGCTCCCACGTCAGATCCCAATGCGGAAAAGATAGAGCTTACCGTTTCAACCTGGAATATTCAAGAAGGCTTTGACGATCCAGGCGCAAAAAACGACACAATTGCGAACAACATGCAGGAAAAGTTTAATTTGACGCTTAAACCGGTTCAGGTAACCTGGGATGATTGGACTGAGAAGTATAAAATTTGGGCCACTTCCAATCAGTTGCCTGATATGTTCGTCAATAATTTGGTAACGGATGACCCCGGTCTTTATGTGACGTGGGCGGAGCAAGGTATTATAAAACCGCTTCCCGAGGATATGAGCAAATACCCAAATCTGGCCAAGATCTTGGAACTTCCTTCTGTACAGCCGTTGAAATTAGACGGGAAATATTACATGATTCCAAGGCTGACCTATGATAACTCAGATGATTGGGTGTTGGACAGACCCATTAGATATCGCAAGGATTGGGCTGCCGAGGCGGGATATACATCCGATCCCAAGAGCTTCGACGAATTTGTGGCTATGACCAAGGCCGTATTGGCCAAACATCCTAACGCTGTAGGTTTGGCTGTAAATAACAATCAGACTTTACTTACCCACTTCCTTGGCAGCTACCCTGAGATGGCCAATATTAAATCTTGGGTGAAAGAAGACAACAGGTGGATACCTTCTTATGTCTCATCGAAGGTGAATCAAGGCGTGCAAGAGCTTAGATCTTTATATGAGCAAGGAATTCTGGATAAGGATTTTGCGATTCAGAAGGTTGGAGACGGTCCGAATAAGTTCTTGAACGGGCAGGCATTCGCCGTATATGGAGGCCCTACCAGCCTTGATCTGTTGAATCAGTTCGAGAAAGCGAACCCGGGAGTGACCGCGGCAGATGGAATCGGTCTTATGTCCATGTGGCCGGCAGCAGACGGAAAAAAATATACGTTTGCGGAAACGCCATACTGGTCGGAAATGTTCTTTAGAGCCGATCTGGATGACGTCAAATTCGACCGCGCCCTGCAACTGATTGATTATATGGCCTCCGAGGAGTTTGCCGTGCTTGTTAAAAACGGCATTGAAGGCGTAGATTACAAGATGGAAGGCGGAAAGGCGGTCTCATTGCTTACTCAGGACGAATCTCTGGCACAGAAATATCCGATTATCAGCGTCATTTCCTACCTGGGAGCATGGAATCAAGGCTTTATCTATTCCGGCAAACAAACGGTAAATACGAATCCTACGATGGCTGCATACGAGCAATTGCAAATCGATACGTTTAACAAATTAAAGGCAGAGGGTACGCCAATCCCTATCAACTTTGATGTCCTGCTACTATCCACTCCTGCCAAAGACGCCATTGGCGGATTAACGGCTACGGCTATGGATGATCTGTACAAGGTCATTTTGGGCAAAGAAGATGCAGTTACGATGTGGCAGAATGCGGTTAAAAGTTATGATGCCAAGGGGCTTCAAGAAGCCATTGCCGAGGTAAACGCTAAGGCAGCGGAGCTAGGGATCAACTAAGATGAAGGGGATGCGGTCGAGATCATAATGCTGCATCCCCCTTTTTATAAGAAGGAGAATCATCATGCGTATAGGTGTCATTGGATACGGTCTTAGAATTCAGAACATCGTGGAATATTTACTTGCATCCAACGAGGAGGTTAAGCTGACAGCCATTACGGATATTAACTGGAGCAAGGTGAGTGCGCAGCTAGCCGCCAAAGGGAGAGACATTGCAGACATAGCGATGTATACGGATGCGGATGAGATGCTGGACAAGGAGCAACTGGATGGCGTATTAATCGGAACGAGATGCTCCCTGCACACGGTAATGGCGAAGAAAGTATTGCAGCGTAATTTGCCCCTGTACCTGGAGAAGCCCGTAGCCACAACGATGGTGGATCTGCTTTCGCTCAAAGAAGCCGCCGAACGCTCTGCGAGCGAGGTCATTGTTTCCTTCCCATTAAGAAATACGGCACTTGTAAGAACGGCGAAAGAAATCGTGGATTCAGGCAAGCTAGGAACGATCGAGCATGTGCAGGCGATCAATAATGTGCCCTATGGCGGCGTCTACTTCCATGATTGGTATAGAGACGAGAAGGAAACGGGAGGGTTGTTTCTCCAGAAGTCTACGCACGACTTTGACTATATCAACCACCTGCTCGGCATTAAGCCGGTCGCGATTTGCGCGATGAAATCCAAGCAGATCTTTAAGGGCAAGAAGCCTGCGGGGTTATATTGCAAAGACTGCGAGGAATACAAGAGCTGTCCGGAAAGCCCTTATGTGCTTAAGCATATCAAGTCCGAGCCAGATATGTACATTCAGGGGGAGATGTGCTCATTCGCCACGGACACGGGCAATGAGGATTCTGGCAGTGCGATCATTCAGTATGAAACCGGCATGCATGTGAGCTATTCTCAGAACTTTTTTGCTAGAAAAGGCGCAGAAGCAAGAGGAGCCAGACTGCTGGGCTACAAGGGTACATTAGAATTTGATTTCTATACGGAAGCGATAAAAGTCTATATGCATAATACGCCCAGGGTCGAAACGTATCAATTGGACTCCTCGCAGATGTCCCATGGGGGTGGTGATGCCATTCTTGTCCATAACTTTATCCAGGTAATGAAAGGAGAAGAGAAGTCGGGAACCCCGTTAAATGATGGTCTCCTAAGCGCCTTAATGTGTTTGAAAGCGACCCATTCATCAGAAACACATACCTTTAAGACAATAGCATGGGAATAACTATTGGGAGGTTGCAAGATGAGAGGTTTAAAGTGGATTAGAATAAGGAAAGATCTCGCCGGATTTCTTTCATTTTCACTGCTTGCATTATCACTAGGAAGTATCCAGCCGACGTATGCTGCAGATGAGGATTTGCCCATAGGCAATACGATAGAAAGTAATGCTCTGGTCGTGGAACTGGATCCGAATTATCCCCAAGTTATTACGTACACCCTAAAAGACAACAATGGTTTTATCGAGGGAAGCGAACCACAGGCTAACGTTTCAGATTATCGAATATCGATCAACGATGTCGATTATGCAGCGTCAGTTACGTTTGCTGTAGAGTCAGCCAATAGCGCGGAATATATCGTTACGGTCAATGACGTGGATCTTGATGGAGCTGGTCCGTTAACAATGAGAGCGGTTACGTTAAAATATCTATTCATGGTTGAAGGGACGACGTTGACCAAGAAAATCACGGAAATTACCGGTGATGATGCAAGCGCTCCGTTCCGTGTGCAATTAAAGTATCCGATTATGAGTGTCAATGATGGCACTATGGCTGACACTGGAGTTGCAGTATCCAATATAGGCGGAGTTCAATCGCCTACCTTGGGCTATACCTATAATCAAACAAGTGACTTTATATGGACATTGCAGGATATGTACGATGCGTATATCGTTTATAATTCTGATTTATTTAGGGATAGGCATTTTATGGAGCAGGTTGCTTACGCATTTGTATGGAACGATAAAGCTGTTGGAGGCGTCTATACGCCGAGCTCTTTTGATCGTCCTTATACGATGCGGCTTCGTTATAATGACAATGCCGCAAAGACGGCGGATATTTATGATGGCGTTTATTATCACAGATTGGTTGATGGCCATCGTCCACAGAATGAGAGTGAATTAGGAGTACTGAATGAGGTATGGTATGAAAGTCAAATTCATATAGGCCAGGACAGCAACAACAATGGTCAAGTGGATTGGCAGGATGGTGCTCTATGGATCAGAGAGCAGATTCCGCAAATGCCTGAGGTATTAAGAGAATTCTTTAATGGTGGAAACTGGCATCAGACGCATGGAGCATTTCCGGGTCCAGGCGGGTTATCCTCCACCTTTAAGGGCTTTACAGTAGTGAATAGCAGCTTGGATCATTTGGAGGAAGCTCAAAGACAAACCTTTAATATGACGGATGGGGTTGGGAAACAATCCTATGAATATGTCGGTTGGAATGGGCGGGGACATGATTATGGCTGGCCTAGTATAAATGAGATTTATTACAATCCGGCACTGGGAACGGATGCCAAGATGGCTGAAGCCAAATCAGCTATGGAAGTCTATGGCGGAGACTTATCTTTCCACGTGAATATGACGGATATGACGACGAATAGTAATGCCTATTTGAGAGGGAATACTCCGCATATTTATGGAAATGCGGAAATCGCAACAGACGGCTTACAATATGGTACTACTGTATTTGGTTGGGATGCATACCAGATTAGCCATTATACGGATGTGAAGGCGGGTTATCCATTTAACCGCCAGGATGATTTTGTAGATCGTTTCTGGTCGCCGCTAATTATCTATCAGGATGTCATGATCGATTATCCTAAGGGTGAGTATGGGAAGGCGGAAGAACGTTATGCCAAAAAGAGAGAAATTGATCATTGGGCGGCTCTTGGTACTTACGCAGCTACTGAATATTACGATGCTGAGAAGCGACTTAATGGGGGATATATCTTTAAGGTAGAAAATCGTGCGCCGGCCGTGCTTGATAGCTTTATCAATGCAGGGAAAACGGTATTCCACTCTACGCGTACCTATCAAACTCAGCCGCAGGATTATATTTGGGGTACGATATACAGTGATACAGAAAGAAATGGAAATATGAATATTGGATATGACCAAAACCGAAGTGCAATTGCACTTACGAAGATGACATTTTTGTACAGCTTGCTTAACGGTTATTTAGCTCAATATGGGATCCAAGAATATGAAGATACGGAAACTCGTACCTATACACGGTGGGGAGATAGCGTCATCTACGAGTATGACAAAGCAACCCAAAAGATTACAGTGACTAATGATGATGTTGTTATAGCAAGAGGTACCGATCGCTTTATACCAGCGTTTGATGGTACGGATCGTATATTTGTTTATGGTGTAGAGGCAGGTCATGCCAATACATGGAAACTTCCAGGAGGCTGGAGCAGCTATGGTACGCTTGATTTATTTGAATTGACCTCTGAAGGAAGAAGCTACGTAGATACGATTTATGTGAATAGTGGTCAGGTAACGCTTAACACGAAAGCATTAACAGGTTATGTTCTTGTACCATCTAATAGCAATAATCGTGAGGTCATTCATGGTACAAATCTTAGTCTGCATGCCAAGGTTACGGCATCATCGCATACGGAGGATGGATATAATAGCACAACTCAATCGTATACAGGTACTGAGTTTAGAACCATTACGAATGAAAACGCTCCTGACGGAGACTGGACTACCGTTCTTAAGGACATGACATCTACAATGATTGATAGTCAAGGGACGATTACCTATCAAGCAGTAGTATTAGGAGCCTTCACAGCAGATGGTGTTCAAAGCAGTTATTGGACTCCCAATATTAACACTTCAGTAGGCAGTGTTGATATGGCAGATGGTGAAGCCTGGGTGGAGTATGATCTAGGCGAGTACTCGCCGATCAACAAATTCGTTATCCAGGAAGTCGGGGCGGATGACGACAAAGTAACCTCCTTCCGAATCGATTATTTCTCAGCGCCATGGGGTAAATTCCTGCCGCTGTATAGTGGTACGAATATTCCACTGACTGTCATAGAAACGGATACTGTTTTTACGAATAAAATTAGGCTTGTCATTACTGGAGCGGAATCAAATTCACCGAAAATTAGCGAGTTTGAAATCTATGGCGCCGAGCAGTACACAAGGGATTTTAACGATAATCTTGAGGATGATTTGCAAATTGTGAAAGGTAATCAGCTCTCGCAGTTAGTTGTTTCCAATGGGGAACTACAGATTCAGGGTGGGGAGTTTCTAGCTATTGACAACAACTCTCCAATGGTTGAGGACGGCATTTACTCCTTTAAGATGAAGTTTACGGGCTCAGGGGGAGCAGGCGCAGTTCTCCGCTATGCCTCTCCGGAATCGTACACATGGATCGGCTTTCAGTCCGGTGGCGCTGTCAGGATGCGAACATTTAATGAAGATTTGGAAGAATGGGTTGAGCGGTCATTTTCTGCGTCAAATACGGGGGATGGCGAGTGGCATCAGATCGATATCGAATACATCGATCAGAATGTATGGATTAGGATCGATAACATTGATGTGTATTATGGAGAATTAACACATCCGGGCCAAGAGCAGCCAATCCTTGCAGGTAAAACCGGCTTTACGGTTTGGGGAGATGCAGAAGCTGCCTTTGATAATGCTTCTATATCCATTTCAAATCCGGAGTCTAACCCTGTATCAGCTATAGAGGCTCAGGCTATCATAGGTTCGGCAACTGGAAGCACAGCTATTCAAGCAGCCGTTGATGCAGGAAATCGTCTGGTGCTCAAACTGTCTGAACGCAGCATGAGCGTGCCTAATGCAGGCGATCTTGCACCTGTGGGAGCAGGGATTACTGACCCTTATCTATCGGGAACGGATATTAGCGATGTAAGCGCAGGTATGTATGTAGGGGTCTATGAAGTGGATAGCAGCAACCAGGTGGCAGGTTTTAAGCTGCTGCAGCTTACAAAAGAAAATATTAAAGCCGCACCGGTTCCTGCTAAGGAATTGTCTGCCACGGTGTCTCAGGGCAATGCCGTCCAGACGAGCAAGGTAGAAGCTGTTGCAAGGTTGGGCAATCAGCTTGTTATTCAACTGTCTTCTGATAGCATAGTCGTACCGTACATTGGCGATTTAGCGCCTGCAGGAGCTGGAGTCATACAATCGTATACATCAGGTGCAGACATAAGCGGAGTAAGCGCAGGTCAATATATAGGCGTTTATGAAGTAAATAACAGTAATCAGGTGCTTGGCTTTAAGCTTCTACAGCTGACAATCGACGATATAAAGCCGACCCCGGCACCGGAATTAGCTGCGACAGTAGCGCAGGGAAGTGCAATGGGAACAAGTCGTTTCAACGCTGTAGTCGCAGCGGGCAATAAGCTGGTCATTCAATTTTCATTTCATCCGATTGTTACACCTTTCATAGGCAATCCTGCACCGATAGGAGCAGGAGTAACGAATCCGTATACGTCAGGCGCCAATCTATTTGGTGTTAGTGCAGGGATGTATGTAGGTGTCTATGAAGTAGATAACAATAATCAGGTGCTTGGCTTTAAGCTGCTGCAGTTGGCAGAAGGGGATATTAGGACGACACCAGAGCCGACAGCTACGCCATGTCCGACATCGACACCAGGGCCAACAGCAATACCAAGGCCAACAGCAACACCAGGGCCGACACCGACGCCAACCCCGACATCAACAGCTACGGTGCCAACAACACCGACGCTAACAGCAACACCAACGCATGCACAGTCGTTTAGTGATGTGGCAGGTCATTGGGCAGAGGCAGGCATACAAGATGCGATTAACCGTGGAATCGTGACGGGCTATTCGGATCGTACGTTTAAACCGAAGCAGCAGGTGACCCGTACAGAATTTACTGTCATGCTTATGCGCGGATTAAAGCTTGAGTCACAGGGTACAAGCATATTCTTCTCAGATGCAAGCGCTATTGCAGCATGGGCGGAGCAAGCCATTACCCAGGCTGTTGAGGCTGGACTCATCTCGGGTTATGAGGACAATACCTTCCGTCCGAATGCCATTATGACACGATTGGAGATGGCGGTAATCGCAGCCAAAGCATTGGGCTTATCGCTCGAGGCCGTGTCGACAATGGGGTTTGCAGATGATCAGGATATTCCGGCTTGGGGTAAGGCAGCTGTTGCAGCTGCCAAACAGGCCGGAATTATGAAAGGACAGTTAGACAATAGGTTTAATCCCAACGGATTAGCGACCAGAGCAGAAGCATTGACCGTCATACTCCGATTACTGGACGCTCAAGTGGAGTAACAGAATGGAGCCACCCTGAATGTGATTCATATTCAGGGTGGTTTTAATAAATAACTTATTGGGTAACGAGGAGGATCTACGTGGGAGATTTAAAAGATCGATCAACGTCTTACATTCGTGTATTTACAGTGGAACCGGAAAATCATATTGAATATAAAAGAAGATTTGCAAAGGCGGTTACGCGCAGTGACTTAGGGAACAAAATTCATTTTTCAGCTATGCGGGCAATGGAATTAGACGATGAGGGAGCTATTAAAGACTTCAATCAACAACTAGACCTTTATACGAAGCACTATAAGCTTGGAGAGATTTTGTGGTTGTTTTATAAATTTTTGTATGCTTCAAATTTGAATTCTTTTATTGATGAGGTTAAGGACAGAGGACTTTATATCTTTGATATTTGGGGATATGTGCCGGGCTCGTTCTCAAACCGGTCGTCATGGGGTGAGTATGAAGTGCCGGAGCAAGCCGCCGCTTATCTTAGGAAGTCTTTGGGCAGCAAGTTCATGGGCTTCGATAATGGTGAGCAGGATGGGCGATATATTGGTGCTTATACGCCAATGATTTGTCCGGTAGATAGTAACAGGAAGAGTCAGTATTTACACTTTCAGCGTCATTTCGAGCAGCTTGGGAATCATTTTGATAATCAGACATCTGTCGTCTGTTCTTTGACCTTTTGTCATTATTTTGCCAAGGAAGGCAACGCTATTATAATCGGAGCGGAAACAGCGCAGGCGCTCCCGAATGCCAACATATGGTACTCCTATTTAAGAGGGGCAGGAAAGCAATACGGTCTGTTATGGTTCGGCAATGCTTCAATTTGGAATCGCTTTGGCTACAAGGATTATGAAAGAGCAGGTGTGGAGAATGGCTACGAATTTGGACCCGATGCGGGGACTAGCTTAAGCCTGCTGCGCAGACTTATTTACATTGAATACATGTACAATTGCGATATTCTTGGCTTGGAATGGGGCTTTACGATGCCGGATAGCGAGGATGATACCGGAACTAAGCTAACACCAATTGGACAAATTCAAACCGAGGCTGTCCAATTCGTTGCTAATAATGGATATCCTGGCATAATGTACACGCCAGCTGCAGTGTTGATGGACTTCTTTAATGGCTGGACACCGCCAAGACATCTATATACCCATGAATACTACAAGGTGTGGGGGAATCTTCCTTATGAGGAAGGCGATTATCAGACGCATGCTTTGTTTACAATGCTATTTCCTGGCTACGAAAATTCAGGCTTCTATCGTGATGAGAGAGGCTTTCTGACTGCTACACCGTATGGAGATATGACGGATGTCATTTTCTCGGATGCGGATCAGCAAATATTGAACAGCTATCACACGATTATTTTAGCTGGCAAAGTCACTCTGGATGTAGAGCTTTATGATAAGCTCCGTGGATTTGTAGAAGGCGGAGGGCATTTGATTGCGACTGCAGATGTCATTCTATCAGCTCAACTGCCTCAGGAGTACGTGAATCAGGTATTAGACTTTGTCGGAATCAAAAAGCTAGGGGAGCTGCAAGCTTACACTTCGGATGAGACGATCCAATTCAGAAGTAAGGATTTTGAGGAAAAAGCATTTGAAGCATACAGCATCGAACCCAATGATGGAGTGGAAATTGTTGCTCGATTGTCGGATACAGGAACGCCATTCATTGTATGCAATGCCTTGAAGCAGGGCAAGGTTAGCTTTATTGCTTCTCCCTTCGGGCTGAACATGAACAAATTGCAGGAGTGCAAGCTGGAGGAGAGAGAAACCAAATATCTTGTAGGTGAAGATATCGTTACAGAGAAAATTATGACCGCAGCAGACAATGTTGATGGTAAAGATTTGCCTATGTACTATGATTTCCTATCCACAGTCAAGCAATATCTAGGAAGCTGCTTAAATGAAATGAAAATGGTTGAGATAACGAATAGGAGCCTTCAATGCATAGTGAATACTTGTGAAGACGGCTCCTTTTTAGCGGCGATTGTGAATAATAGCTCCTCTACTCAAATGTTTGATTTTGTTAGCAATAAGTATGGATTTTCGATAGAATCTGAGCTGCCAATTCCAGCCTTGCCGGAGGATTTGATCGGATACTATGCGAAGGAATTCCAACATGAGGAGAACGCTGAAGAAGGTTCGGGAAGCATGGCGATTAAACCAGCAGATATTCGAATATTCCGCTTGAAAGCTAGTGAATGGACGTTTCAAACACAAGAAGTAAGCTTCCCTGCTGATTCTACGCAAGGCAAGTTTCTGGCAATCAGAAACATTAGTTCCTTGAAGACAGAGCTATTGACCAAACCTACGTTCAAGCATCACTTTCAGGGTGTTAAGCTGGATGCTTCTTATTTCATTGAGAAGGATATGGAGTGGCTGCGACAGGAAGCATCGTCTATACGACGATACAAGGTTGAAGTCATTATTGATTTCTCTAGCATGCTTAATCATTATCCGCAGCTGTCGCTTTTGAATAACATTAAAGACCGTTATGAAGAAGGTAGGAAATCAATTGTGTTAACGTTCGAGAAGGCTGCATTATTGGGCTGTAAAAGGGCGATCTTCATTTTGCATCGCAATGCCGAAAATCATATTACTGTAGAAGATGCGGTAGAACAGATGGCAGCCTCGCTGAAGGGGATTTGTGCAGATGCTGCGAAATATGGGATTACTATTTATCTTCAAAATGGCACGAAGGGCCGACTGTTGAAATCTACCGAGGAGACTGTAAGTTTCGTGAAAAAGTTGCAGATTCATAACCTTAAGTTTGCCTTTAATCTGGCACATAGTATTGCATTAGGCGAACAGCCCGCAGCTGCGCTGGCTAAGTACAAGGATGATATTGGCGGCCTCCTGCTAAGTGTTCCTGGAAGAGATGACTACGGTCAATATTTTGATAAGCATTGTCCGCTTTATCAGTCAGATGAACAACTAGCTGAGCTTATACACACCTACTCTAAATCGTCTATGGCTGAAGGGGTATTGGATTTCGTGTGTCAGGATGCGCTCTATGACAACTGGAACGAAGTGTACTTAGATATAAAAACATGGTAATTGAAAACAGTAGATTGTTGACAATTAATCGAAAGAGACAGTAAGATAAAGCAAAAAACAGAGGAGAACTAACGATGGATGAACTCCACTTTTTTGCGAAATATGCATGCAATTTGACGGCGGAAAACTTCCCTTCGCTAACAGGGAGACGCAGAACGCATGTGACAACGGATACCGAAGTGCTGCTGCTGGGGGACAGCCACGGATGGGGCCAGGGCTCGCCGGAATATGATGATCATTCGGCCAGCCGCCCTCATATGGCGGCCCCCTATAGTAATGGTTTCTTCAGCAAGCTGCGCCAACATATCATTGGCAAATACGGATGGTATGTAGCAGATTCAGGTCAGGTAGAATCTAGCCATCCGTTGGCAGGATTCGCTCCAGTCAGCGGGGGCGGTAAGGTTGTACGGATGACACGCCCAATCAGTGATAAATACGACGCTGCAGGTATCTATGCGCCTAGAGCCAGCGAGCAGGATGATCGCGAAATCTGGGGTTACCTGGCTACGGATCACAAGTTCAGCGAAGAGTTGATCGCATTGCCAAGTCGTCCGGCGGAGGAATCCGCACTGTATTGGGATATGACCTCGTATGCTACGAAGCTCTATATCGGTGCTGTTGCGAGTAGCTGGGGAGCGAGACTGGAGGTGAGCTTCGAACCTTACGGGGCAAGCAAGGGACTTGCGGCCGGATACGTTTATCCTCCACGCGAAGGTTATCCTCAGGTTACGCGGCTGGTTTCGGGGAGGCATGCTCCCGCCGTTGGCGATGAAGTCGAAGTCTTGCAGGGTCAACGCATTGTAATAGATACATACTTTGCCGGGGGTGAGGCAGAGGTCGTCTATTGCATCGATTTTGGACAGAAACAAAAGGGGCGTCTCCGTTTTGCCCAGGCTGGCGCGAATACGAAAGCGAAATCGTTCGAACCGGAGCACGATCAATTGTCATGTCCGATTGTCGCATTGCGTGGCGTAGTGTTCGACGGCAACAATGTTCGCAATTTTTCGATGGGCGGTCATACGGTCGGTCAATGGCTGGGGGATGGAACGCCAAGCTATAACGATGAGTCTCAGGCGCATATGGATCAATTGCTTCGATATGTTCCCTTTACACCAACACTGGTCGTGATTCAGGCGCCAATTGTCAACGAGTATCTTCGTCAAACGCCGCTTGCGGTATTTACTAGCCATTTGCATGACCTAACAGACAAGTTAAGCCGACATCTAAATATGGATGGAAAAAAGCGAACCGACTTTCTTTTCCTGACGACGCCGGGGGACAAACGGATTATGTTTCAAAATGAACCGTCGGCTCCTATCCGCTATGAGGATTACTACGAATCGGCAAGGGAGTTTGCTCGCGCAAGCGGCGCCGGTTTTATTGATTTCGCGCAATATTTCGAGAGCTGTGTGCATGACGGAATACTGGATTATGAACTATTATTCGACGACCCCATTCATCCGTCACCTTTCGTCAATGAGTTTATCGCAAGGCGGCTCTCGCAAGCCATTGATTTACTTATGTAGCGGGATTTCCTGCGTTTTGTTATATTTTTAATAGGATGAACGGCGAGGCGGTGAAGACATTGAAATATTTCAAAAAATTGCCGATTGGTCAGCAGTTGTCCATTCTCGCCTTTTTTGTGGTTGCTGTTATGATTTTTATTATTTTAAGCAATTTTATTCAGGTCTCCCGAGTCATGAAGGAGAAGAATAGCGAATATGTGACGGAATCCATTTCTCAAATTAACCAGACCATTGCTTCCAATAGCGATGTGGTCAAACGTCTCCTGGAAAAAATCTCTTATAATTCGCCGATTGTACAAAGCTACTTAAACGAAACGGATTCCGTCAGAAAGTTTGTGGAATACACCCAGCTTAAAAGCTACATCGGGGATATGATCGATATGAAAGATGGCATATTGGACATTGCTATGATCGATAATAATGGAACCGTTTTCAATACCAGCGGCGACATTAATGAATTGCTGCCGTTCCGCGAAGAAATTCCGGAGAGGAAATTGTATTATTATTCGTCGCTCCAAACGATTCCTTTTAATAGCAAGATGAGGCATGTTTTTATTGCCGGGACCCGCATTTATTCCATTACCAATTTCGAAAACAAAGAGGTTCCCATCGGCACGCTTTTGCTTGTACTAGACATTAGCGCGATGTTGGGGAAACAAGAACAAGTGATTCGAATGAGCGGCAGCGAAGTGTACATGATCGACCGCAACGGCGTCGTTTTTTATACGAACAACGAAGAGATTTCGGTAGGGAGCATGTATGATGAGGCTCAGTTTCTTGATGGTGATGACAGCGATATTATTCGTACAGGGGAAATTCCGGATCTCGGCGGACGGGTCATTATTAAAGTACCGGCGAGCGCGCTCCTAAGCGAAGTGGCTGAAATACGCAGACAGCAATTGCTGGTGTTCTGCATTTCTTTAGCGGTGCTTGCCTTTCCTTTTTTGTTTGTTATCAATAATATTTTGTATCCGCTCAAGAAGCTGTTGAGATTTATGAAAGAGATCAGATCGGGCACATTGAAGACGTTGAAGAAACGGATTGAGCTCGACGGGTATTACGAGATGATGACCACAACCAATCATTTTAATGCGATGCTGGACGAAATTGACGATTTGACTCACAAACTGCTCGAAAGCAATGTGAGATTGTATGAAGCGGAACTTGTTAAGAAAAAATCCGAATTGGCTTTTTTGCAGAGTCAGATCAACCCGCATTTTCTTTATAACACATTAGAATCGATTAAAGGCATTGCCGCCGATGAAGGTTCCGATAAAATATTTCGAATCTCCAAGGCGCTGGCGCTGGTGTTCCGCTACAGCATTAAGGGTGCAGACAGGATACCCCTTCGCGAAGAGATTCAAATGATACAAAATTATATGTATATTCAGCAGATTCGTTTTGGCGACCGGATCGAGATGGAATACGAGATCGATCAAACACTTCTTGACTACAAAGTCCCGCGTATGATTTTGCAGCCGATTGTGGAAAATGCCGTTTTTCATGGCATGGAGCCAAAGGTAGGCGGTTGTAAATTGCGATTCGAAGCTTACGTTCGCGAAAATGTGCTCTACCTGGCGGTTAAAGACAGCGGCGTGGGCATTAAACGGGATACGCTCGAGCATATTCAGGCACGTCTGATGGCCGAGACAAGACTTAAAGCTTCTGGAGAGATGGAGGATTATATTGAAGGAATAGGTTTGTTTAATGTCCACGACCGTATTCGTTTAAATTATGGCAATCCATATGGTGTACGTGTTGTCAGCATGCTCGGAATCGGCACGGAGGTTAGCATTCTGATGCCTTACGGGGGGGAGCTATATGCATAAAGTGTTGCTGGTGGACGATGAGGAATTTGTAGTTAAAAGCTTAAAGGCTAGCGTGGATTGGCAGGCCTGCGGGTTTGAGATTGTAGGCGAAGCATACAATGGGGATGATGCGGTTCGGGCAGTGCAGCAGCTAAAGCCGGATTTGGTTTTTACGGATATTCGCATGCCCGGCATGAACGGACTTGAGTTCATTAAGAAAGCTAAAGCAGTTGACGCCTCAACGCTGTTTATTATCGTCAGCGGCTACGCCG
The DNA here is from genome assembly GCF_002165585.1 of Paenibacillus sp. MY03. Lineage (NCBI taxonomy): Bacteria > Bacillati > Bacillota > Bacilli > Caryophanales > Paenibacillaceae > Paenibacillus > Paenibacillus sp. MY03. The sequence goes on from NZ_MXQD01000056.1 coordinate 62,330, forward strand.
AGTTTGCTTTTGCGCAAAAGGCGCTTAATGTTGGCGCGATTGGTTATTGTCTCAAGCCGTTCGATGAACTTGAGATCTCCGGCTTTCTGCATAAAGCCGCAGCTATGTTGGATCAAACACGGCCGATTGACGAAGGAGAAATACTGGATTTGCTTGAAGACGCAACAAATCAGGGCGTAGATAAATTGCGCTCCAGACTGGAGCAGGCTGGTATCCGCATCGGGCAGCAGGAACGTTATAGAGTGGCTGTATCGGTCGGGCAGGAGCGCCTGGCTCTAAATCCCGGTACGCTGGGTGAGCTAATTTTGCGGATCGGTTATCGCAAATATGCGTACTGCATCGCAGATCATCCTCCCGGCCGAGCCGATGAGTGGTATACGCATGCTCAGATGTCGGGTTCAGCTGTTGGAGACGGAGGGGTTATCGGGGATGTCGCCCGATTGAAGGGAGCGATCGAGAGGGCGGAGCTGGACGCTTATCATTATTTTACAGTAGGCAATTATGCCGAAAGATTGGAATCGGAAAATACGGAAGCGCCTGACAAGGCACTGACCCGACTAGTAGGAGCGATTGCAAATCAGGATGTGCCCGCGATATTTGCTGCGCTAAACGGGATCGAGAGGCACTTCTCCCAGGGGTTGCTTAATATCAGGCATGCGTTGACGGTATACAACGATACTATCGTATTCCTGAACAGGATTGGAGAATCCGAAGAGTCCTTGTTGCTGTCGTATGACAAGCTGACCGTCTTGTTTTCGGATGCGGGGCACATGGTGAGGCAGTTAAAGCAGGCATTGTCGGAGAGTTTAAACCGAAGCAAACTAAGCCTTAAACCTGAGGATATCAAGAACAGGACGTTTACGTCCATTCTTCACTTCGTCAACGAAAACTTTTGCCAGGATTTGTCCATTCAGAGCCTTTCCCGATCGTTTAACATCAATGCCAATTATATCAGTCAGATGTTCAAGCGAGAGACCGGGAGGACCTTTACCGAACATTTGACCCAATTAAGGATGGAGTATGCCTGTCAATTATTGAGAACGGCCGATACGTCGATTCAGGAGGTGGCGGAGAAGGCCGGCTATCACGACTATTTCTATTTCAGCAGGCAATTCAAGCGGTTTACAGGCACACCTCCGAGCACGTATCGCGCGGAGCATCAATGACTGTTTACAGAATCAAAGTAGTAGAGGACTATTTCTCTTAAACGGGAGAAGGTCCTCTTTTTTTGTGTCGCGGAATTTCATATGGACTGATATTAGCTACGGATGGACAAATGTTAGATGTAAAGAGGGGGCGCAGTGGGAGCGGATCAAATTGGTATGAATTATCCAAACAATGCTTAGGGACGTTCATGTAGTGTAACGTCCAATCTGTTTACAATTTGATTATGTAATCACCATTCAATAATAAGATAGCGGGGGTGAACTTTATGAACAAGCAGTTGGAAGGAAAAGTCGCCATTGTTACTGGAGGTACTAAAGGGATAGGCGGAGCCTGTACACGATTGTTCGCAGAACGAGGAGCTAAAGTAGTCTTCACAGGAAGGGACGAAAATACAGGTCTAGAGCTCGAAAAAGAGTTGCAAAGGAACGGGTATGAAGTAAAGTTTGCTCAATGTGATGTATTCAACGAATCAGACATAATCCATATAGTTAATCTAGCAGTCCAAAGGTTCAATCAAATAGATATCTTAGTGAATAATGCGGCCACACATATTTCGAAACTTATGCACGAGTACTCCGAGGATGATTTCAATACGATAATCAACACGAATCTGCGAAATTATTTTCTCCACTCCAAGTATGCGATTCCACATCTGCTCATAACAAAAGGGGCCATCGTAAATATATCATCGAGTACGGGCAAAGTAGGACAGTATGCAGGCTCCTTATACTCAGCAACAAAGGGAGCTATCAATGCGTTTACGAAGTCGGTAGCGCTGGACTATGGACGTTCGAATGTTCGTGCTAATGCCATACTTCCTGCCTATGTAGATACCCCATTGTTGAGGGCTTGGATCAATCAACAGGCCGATCCTGTTGCAACAGAACAGTCTTTAAGTAATTGTCATGCCTTGGGTCATATATCGAGTTCGGAAGAAATTGCTGCAATAGCAGCATTTCTGGCAAGCGATGACGCCTCAACTATCACTGGATCCATCATCGATGCGGATGGAGGAGCAACCTTGGAATATTCTCCAGCCGTGATCAAGTTTAGGGGGAGACATGAGAATTGATGCGCATCAGCATTATTGGAAGCTGGATCGTGGTGATTATAATTGGCTGAATCCTGAGCTAAGCAAGCTTTACCGCGATTTTCTCCCAAGTGATCTGACACCTATCCTGCATACGCATAATATTGACAAGACCGTTCTTGTTCAAGCTGCTCCTACATTGGCTGAAACTGAATACATGTTAGCACTAGCCGAGCATGATCTAACAATTGCCGGGGTTGTGGGTTGGTTGGATCTGGAATCAAATGTTTTTCCAGCGCTATTCCAACAACTGATGACTCACACAAAGTTTGTCGGAATCCGTCCCATGCTGCATGATCTTCCAGACGATGAGTGGATTCTTAGGCCGAAGGTCATTCAGTCTCTGAAGTTATTGGCGGAATATGATTTTCCAGTTGACTTCCTCATCTATTCACGGCATCTGCCTCATCTTAATAAATTGATTCAGCAAGTTCCGAATCTAAGAGGAGTTGTGGATCATATCGGAAAACCGAATATTGCAAAGGGGGAGATGGAACCATGGAGAACACAAATAGCTGAATTAGCGAGTGGGACGAATATCTATTGTAAACTGTCTGGAATGGTTACGGAAGCGAATCACATGGAGTGGGATTATAAGCAGTTATCACCATACATACAACACTGCCTTGATGTGTTTGGAACCGACCGCGTCATGTTTGGCAGTGATTGGCCTGTGTGCCTGTTGGTGGCTTCTTACGATGAAGTAGTATCAATTTTGGAAGGCCATATCTCTTCGAACCTGAATCAAGCAGATCTATCCAAGGTTTGGGGGTATAATGCGATCGATTTTTACAGACTACAAGTTTAACAAGTGAGGAAGATTACTATGGATAAGGAAATCATTGTATCATCAATCGAGTTAATTGAGTTATGTATTAAGAAGCTCATGAGTCATGGTCTGAGCCAAAAGCACGCAGGTATCGTTGCAGATGTTCTGGTCCATGCCAACCTAAGAGGTGTGGATTCACATGGCATCAACAGAATGGGACATTACATCCAAAGACTGAAGGCAGGCGGGCTTAATCCTAACCCGAATATTCAGATGAAGAGTACGGGACCCTGTTCAGCCATAGTTGATGGCGATGATGGATTCGGACATATTATTGCTAAGGAAGCTATGGATCATGCGATAGCAATTGCTGAGCAGAATGGTGTTGGTATGATTAGCATAATTAACAGCAGTCATTGTGGTGCGTTATCTTATTTTGTTAACCAAGCAGTGGAACATAATATGATCGGCATCATGATGGTCAATACGGATAAGTTTGTTGTCCCTTTCGGTGCGGCTGAGCCATACTTTGGAACCAATCCGATTGCCTTCGGCTTTCCGACAAACCAGCAAAAACCGATCATATTAGATATGGCGACAAGTCAAGTAGCGGTGGGGAAGATCCTATATGCTAAGCAAGTAGGAAAATCTATTCCTGCTGATTGGGCCGTTGATGCGGAAGGGAATCCAACAGAGGATCCTAATCAGGTTGTGGCTTTGAATCCTATGGGCGGTCCGAAAGGAACCGGACTTGCTCTAGTCATTGATATATTCTCGGGAATACTAACTGGCTCTGGATTCGGACCTCACGTAAGTCAGATGTATGGCAACTACAATAAGGCTCGTAAGCTGGGGCACTTCTTAATGGCCATTAAAATCTCTTGTTTAACGGATTCTACTATATTCAAATATAAGATTGATCAACTTATCGACGAACTGCATCAATTACAACCAGCGCCTGGTCATCAGTCTGTATATATACCAGGCGAGCCAGAACAAATGAAGGTGATTGAACGAATGAAATACGGGATTCCAGTGCCAGAGTCGACATATACTTTTTTACAGGAGTAACGACATAATTGTGATAACAAGCTCAAAATATGCCCGAACAACAATGCAGTATACCCAAATTTAGTGGAGAGTGATAAGCATTGAAATTACATTACACTACACCAGCATATAAATGGACGGAAGCGCTTCCCTTAGGAAATGGGCGGTTAGGTGCAATGGTATTCGGAGGGATTGAAACGGAGCGACTTCAATTAAATGAAGATACTTTATGGTCAGGGGAACCGAAGGACGCGACAAATTCGAACGCACAAAAAGTACTTCCAGAAATTCGGGAGCTAATTAATCAAGGTAATTTTGTGGAAGCGGATGAACTTTGCAAACAAGCCATGGGACCTTATACACAATCATATATGCCCATGGGCGATCTCTTTATCCATTTTTATCATGGAGCTTTGGCGAACAATTACGAACGTCAACTAGATTTGGAGACGGCAACATCGGTAGTTCGCTATAAGATTGGAACCACTACATATACTCGAACTTGTTTTATTTCAAGTCCGGATAATGTAGTCGTCTTACGTATTGAAGCGGATCGTCAGGAAATGATCAGTTTTAATGCGAATCTTTCAAGCTCGCTTCGCAGCCAGACAACTGTTGAGTTGGGACGTCACATCATTAAGGGACAAGCACCTATACACGTTGATCCCAATTATTACCGCGAAAAAGAACAACCTATTCAATATGGGAACGGCGGGATTCGGTTTGACGGTCGGATAGGTGTGAAACTAGATGGTGGCACACATTCCGTTAATCACGACGGTCTGCTTGTGGAAGGTGCTTCAAGTGTTACGCTAATTTTTAGTGGAGCAACCAGTTTTAATGGTTATGATCGAAATCCATTCACCGAGGGTGTAGAGCCAAGCAGCTTGGCGGAGAGTTATTTGAATGCTGCTCATAATCTGAGTTACACAGAGTTGCTGGGCAAACATATTTCGGATTACAAACGATTGTATAACCGGGTTGAATTGGATCTTGGTGGATGTGACGATAATGAAAGTATCCCAACAGATAAAAGAATACTAGAATACGGAGCTAAAGATAGAAAGTTGGTAGAGTTACTGTTTCAATTTGGCCGATACTTGCTTATCTCAAGTTCACGTCCTGGAACACAAGCAGCTAATTTGCAGGGAATATGGAATCAAGAGACCCGACCGCCATGGAGCGCAAATTATACGTTAAATATTAACACTCAGATGAATTATTGGCTCGCGGAAGTCTGTAACTTGTCGGAATGCCATAAGCCATTGTTGGAGTTTATTCGGAATCTCTCAGAATCAGGTTCAAAAACCGCACTTGTAAATTACGGGGCCAGAGGGTGGGTCGCTCATCACAACAGCGACATATGGTGTCAAACGGCTCCAGTAGGGGATTATGGAGATGGTGATCCGGTATGGGCGAGTTGGTTCGTGGCAGGTGCATGGCTAAGTCAGCACCTTTGGGAACATTATGCATTTAGCGGCGATGTAACGTATCTTCGGGAGACAGGTTATCCTATTATGAAAGAAGCGGCTTTGTTTTGTCTCGACTGGCTATGCGAGGAACCTGATGGTTATCTGGTTACTTCACCATCAACTTCTCCTGAACATAAATTTGTTACCTCTGATCGTCAATTGGCAGCTGTAAGCAAAGGATCTACGATGGATATTTTGTTGATAGAGGAATTATTTTCAAATTGTATTCAAGCAGCATCCTTGCTTAATGTAGATATGGAGCTGAGGGAAGAGTTTAAAGCAACTGTTGAGAAACTTCGTCCATACACGATTAGCAAAGGTGGTCATCTTCAAGAGTGGTTCCTTGATTTTGAAGATCAAGACATTCATCATCGTCACGTATCTCACTTATATGGGGTATACCCGGGGTATTTATTTACTGAAAGGAAAAGACCTGAACTTTATGAGGCAACAAAGAAATCTTTGGAACGTCGAAGTGATGCTGGCATGGGTTGGAGTTTGGCCTGGAAAATAAATCTTTGGGCACGATTCGGCGATGGTGATCGCGCGTTAAAGTTAATAGATCGTATACTCCATCTAGTCCGAGAAGAAGATACAGCGGATTATAATAGCATGGGGATTTATCCAAATCTCTTTGACGTAGGTCCACCATTCCAGATAGACGGGAATTTTGGCTTTACCGCAGGTATTGCAGAAATGTTAATGCAGTCCCACACCGATGCTATCCGTTTGATTCCCGCACTGCCAATTGAATGGCCGTCGGGCTCAGTAAAAGGTTTACGCGCGAGGAACGGATTTGAAGTCGGTTTTACGTGGAGACAGAATAAGGTTGAGCGCGTACACATTCACTCAGCGCTAGGCAAAGTGTGCCGTGTAAGGATGGATTGCCAAATGGCCGTTCTAGCTGAAGGACAAGCCGTCCAGTTAAAACAGTTGGAGGACGGAATCATCAGCTTTCCTACAACTATAGGAGCAAATTATACAATCGAGACTTCACATTAAGTATGGACGAGCGGTTTAAAATAACAGGAGGGAAGAGGTCGGGCGACAGTGTCCGGCCTCTCTTTTGCAGTCAGGAGACTAGTTTTCGCTTAAAGAGATTGTTCAAAAATTCCGCTTCTCGTTACGAAGCAATCCTAGTCAAAGACTATAGGCGGTTGCGGTGATGGGACGAACTCTACTCCGGTCATTGTTACCTTACTCCCTCTCCATGACAGGCATGCCAAGCATACGCTCCGCAATACGTTCGATGGAGGATGAAGGCCCTGAAAAGTAAAACAGCTCAGAACGATCGGTTGAATGTCCCGGCTTCCAAATCGGCAAGGCAGGCGCATGATACTCCAGCTCTGCGAATTTGCCGAACTGCCCGCCATCGTTAAAGACTTGCACACACGATCCGCGATAGGAGGGCTGACCGGGTGGATAGTCCGGGTAAATCCCTGCGGGATGCACGGCAAACTGACGAATAATCAGCGTGCTTACGTCTTCGCTGAGACGCCTGATGTAGCCAAAGCGTCCTGTTGAGGCAATCGCGTCGAACGACAGCTTGAACTTGGCCGCCCCGCCGCATGGAATACGCGCGCCGCTAGGCAAGATCTCAAGCGTTTCCGGCTGACTGTCGGCGAACATGGTGAGCGGCCGCGCGCCGCCAAACGTAGGGATCAGCGCTTCGCCGTCCGAGGGGAGCTGCAGGATGCTCCATAAGTTGCAATAACCGTTGCCTTCCGCCGCAGCATGGTGGTCTTCATTCCCCAACGGTTCCAGTGACAGCTCGGTTGTCGTTTCGCAGCCTGCATAACTGACGGAAGGATCGGCCAGCGAAGCCGTAGAGCCATTATGGAGCAGCGGATTGGGCAACAGGGAGAATCGTTTTTTGATTTGAAATTGGATGGGCATGGCCGAGGTGATATGATGGAGCACGCCATCCATGCCGAGTCGAATTTCTTCTGCGGAAAGCGACTCCAGCGTCCAGTTGCCGGGATCCAGAGAGCCGGGAACCCTGTATTGGCCTTCGGAATCCATGAAGTATTCCAGCTCGGGGCTGATCCAGGTACGATCCCCGCCTACATTCCAATGATCCGGAGAAGCGGCTTTGGCAGGCGTCCAAAACGGCAGGGGGGCGTCGGTTCGTCCGGGCACTAAGCCCAGAAGTCTCCCGCCTTTAGGCAACACCAGCAGGGAAGAACCGTCTATCCCCTGCAAAGCAGCAAATTCACCGTGGTGGCGGTTCATTAGCGTTTCGAGTTCAGTGGTCAAGCGGCGCATGCTCCTTCCTAGCTCTGATTAAAACACAGCAAGCAATCCTCGTCGCGAATATGGCTTCCCCAAATCTCGGCTACAGCTGCCTCATTATACGAGCGAAGGGCTTTAATCAACTCCTGATGCTCCTTCGGCACCTTATGCAGATCAGGAAAAATGCCTGTGTTTTTAATAAAGTGCAGACGGAGCCGATTTACAATGCTGAGCCAAATCTGCTGCGCATAGGATGTTTTGTCCAGCGCGATGATCCTCTCGTGGAAACGGATGTCCGCTTCGACAAGCGCAAATAAGTTTTGCTCTTCTGCGGCTTGCTTCATGTCGGCGACGATCTGCTCCAGATCGTTGAACAGCTCTTCGTCTAGCTGATTGTTGTGCTGCTTAAGAACAAATAGCTCCAACTGCAGGCGAATCGGGATCAGCAGCCCGACAACTTCATCCACCTGTACATCGGCGACTACCGTCTCCCGGTAAGGTTGACTGACGACAAGTCCAATCGCTTCCAGGTCGCGCAACGCTTCGCGCAGCGGCCCGCGGCTGACCGACATTTGGGCAGAAATGTCCTGTTCTCGGAGCTTGTCGCCGGGCTTGAGATGCCCCCGCAGGATGGCGTCCCGAATATCGGAGAAGATCCGCTGCCGCAAGGACAAGTTTTCCTGACTTTTGAATTGATGTGGCTTCATCTATCTAATTCTCCCTTTAAGTCTATTTCTTAATAGGTATTATACGCGAATTGTGATATTCATTCAACGATCAATTGATGATTGTTGACAATCTATGATATGTGAAAGTATGATGGAGTTATTACCAGCAACGATAAAAGGAGGAGGTCATAGGAAATGAATGTACTTGCCATAGTGGCTCACCCCGATGATGCAGAAATATTATGCGGCGGGACGTTGGCCAAATATGCCGCGCGCGGCGATCAGGTGACAATTGCGGTGTCAACAAACGGAGAAGTAGGGTCTCCCGTATTGCCTAAGGCTGAAATTGCGGAAATTAGGAGGCTGGAGGCGATTGCAGCGGCCGAGGTCATTGGCGCAAAGCTCCTATGGCTCAATTATCCGGACGAGTTTCTGTTCGATACAGCCGAAGTCAGACTGGCTTTTATTGAAGCGATGCGCAGCAGCAAAGCCGACGTCGTGTTAACGCACTGGCCGCAGGATTTGTACAATCCCGACCATACGGTAACCGGGCAGGTGGCAAATGATGTGGCGATTATGACAACCGTACCCAACATCGTTACGGCGAGCGAACCGTTAAAAAAAATTCCCGTTGTCTATTTTGTCGATAGTGTGGCGGGCATCGGCTTTCACCCGGACGAATACGTGGACATTACGGAGAGCATGAGCACAAAAAAAGAAATGCTGGGCAAACATGTCAGTCAGGTAGGCGACTGGCTGCAGGATCAATATGGTTCCAATGCGATCGAGATGATCGAGGTGATGTCGAGATTCCGCGGGATTCAGAGCGGCGTTCGTTATGCAGAAGGGTTCGTCCGGGCCAAGGCGTATCCCCGTAATTATACAGGATCGCTGCTGCCGCATTGACGCGCAAGGGAAACGGAAGCAACGGAGGGATGCGTAATGAGCCGATTTGACGGCCGAACGGTCATAATTACGGGCGGGGCAACGGGCATTGGCCTGGAGACCTCCGAACATTTTGCCGCCGAAGGCGCAGATGTGGTCATGGCAGGACGCAGCGTCAAGAGCGGAACCGAGGCGTTGCTTCGGTTGGAACGTTACAAAGAACGAGTACATTTTATTGCGACCGATGTTTCCGTCGAGGAAGACGTTAAGCGGTTGATCGAGCAGACGATGACGCTAACCGGGCGGGTCGACGTGCTTGTCAACAATGCGGCGATGTTCTATGAAAGCGATTTTATGGACGAAAGCACGGAGCGATGGCGGGCCGTATTCGATACGATTGTAAACGGGGCTTACTGGTGCACCAAGTATGCGGCACGGGCGATGAAGGGAACGGGCGGCGGAGCCGTCGTCAACGTGTCTTCCATCAACGGAGTGCGGGCTCTGATGAAGTCAAGCCACTACAATGCGGCCAAGGGTGCGCTTGATCAATTGACACGCGGCACTGCGCTGGAGCTCTCGCCGCTCGGCATCCGCGTTAACGGCGTAGCGCCTGGCTTTATCGACACGGCGTTGTCGGTCATTGGCGGCGTCAATGAGCTGGAGACGGAGGACTTCAAGCACTACTATGTAGGGCAGCGCAAGATCGCCCTCGCACGGCCCGGTTTGCCGCATGAGGTCGCGCGCGCTATTTTATTTCTCGCGTCGGAGGAAGCCTCTTATATTCAGGGAGCCATATTGCCGGTAGACGGCGGATTATCCATCACCTTCTGATAGGGGATATGAGGAAGAGAGGGCAAAATGTGATGACGGAACCACATCGAACAGATGGCGAGTGGCAGTCCATCAGTCCGGACATTCGCCGCAAGGTGCTTTCACCCGGAGAGCGAATGATGAGCATGCTGATCGATTTCAAGAAGGGCGGGTATGGCGCCGAGCACGCCCATCCGCATGAGCAGCTTGGCTTCGTTCTTTCAGGCAAAATTCGGATGAAGCTTGGCGGAGAAGAAAAGGTAGTACACGCCGGTGAGCAGATTTACGTGCCTGGCGACGTACCGCATGACGTGCTTGCGCTCGAAGATTCGCTTGTGCTGGAAACCTTTACGCCGCTGCGGCATGATTTGCTTGAAGCGGCCGGCATTATCATTCATAAGGAAACGGGGAATCAACCATGAAGATTACGGAAGTAGAAGCGATTTATTTGCGATTGCCTGATCTGGATGCCAGCCAATGCGACGGCACGCAGGATACGTTAGTGATTCGAATACATACCGATGAAGGGATCTCGGGGATCGGAGAAGTGGATTCTTCTCCGCTCGTAGCCAAGGCCGTTGTAGACACGCCGCCCTCTCATTCGATTGCTACCGGTCTCAGAAGCTTGTTGATTGGCGAGAATCCATTCGAGATAGAGCGTTTGTGGGACAAAATGTATCGCGGAACCATCTACTTCGGCAGAAGCGGTCCCGCACTGCACGCCATCAGCGGCGTGGATATGGCCTTGTGGGATATTGTAGGGAAAGCATCGAATCGGCCTGTTTGCGAGATGATGGGCGGCATTTTTAACAAGCGTCTAAAAGCTTATGCCAGCGCTCTGATGCCGGAGACGATCGAAGAAGCGGTAGCGATGGCGGAAGGTTATGTGCAGCAGGGCTACCAATCGATGAAATTTGGCTGGGGGCCCATCGGCCGCAACGCCAGGTTTGACGAAGCGCAGATCAAGGCGATCCGGCAGGCCGTTGGCGATGACATCGATATTATGATCGATGCCGGTCTCGCGTGGGATCTTAAGGGGGCGCTTCGCATGGCCGAGGTATACGAGAAGTACGGCGTCTACTGGCTGGAGGAGCCGGTGCATTCCAATGATCTTAACGGTTATCGTGAACTGGCCGATCGATCCAAAATCATGATTGCCGGCGGCGAGCAGGAAGCAGGAAGATTGGCTTTCCAGCGTCTGCTGGACGAAGGGCATTTGGACATTATTCAGCCAGACCTTGGCAGAGTAGGCGGACTAACCGAAGGCAAACGAATTGCTTATCTTGCTTATGACCGACACAAGAAGGTCGTGCCGCATGCGTTCAAGACGGGCATTCTTGTAGCAGCCAGCACTCATTTTGCAGCAGCTATTCCGAATGGTTTTATGATTGAGCATACGGTGTCATCTTCTCCGCTCGCTCGCGATCTGGTCAGTCGGGAAATCGAGTTTAAGGACGGATACGTTACTGTGCCAGTTGACCGTCCAGGGCTGGGCGTAGAAATGGATGAGGAAGTTCTGAACCGTTATCGGGTGAACTAAAACCTCGGAAGAGGCATTAGTTGATCGGGCAGGAACGTTGCGATTAGAGTTCAAAGGTGGGTTAGCTCATGAAAGCATTAATATATGAAGGACCGCGCGTGATGAATATGGGGGAAGCAGACATCCCTGAGCCGAAGGCGGATGAACTGCTCGTGCGAGTCGCCTATGCCGGCATATGCGGCTCCGAGCTTGGCGGATATCTGGGACATAATTCGCTCCGCAAGCCGCCGCTTATTATGGGGCATGAGTTTACCGGCATCGTGGAGCGCGCGGGAAGCCGTGCCTTGGATTGGCAGCCGGGGGACAGAGTGGTGGTCAATCCGCTCGCGACTTGCGGCGAATGCTCGTATTGCTTGAGCCAGCGGGAGCAGCTGTGCGAGTCGCGGGCGTTGCTCGGGGCACATCGCCCGGGAGCTTTCGCAGAATATATCGCTGTGCCTGCGGGCAATGCGCTTCGGCTGCCGGATTCCATATCTCTCGAGGACGGAGTGCTGACGGAGCCGCTTGCGTGCGCGGCTCATATCGGCCGATTGCTGCAGTGGAAGCCGCAAGACCGGCTGCTTATTTATGGGGCGGGCCCCATCGGTCTGTTCGTGCTGGCAGCAGCACGCATGGGCGGACTGCAAGAGATCGTCATCGTAGACATTAACGAAGAGCGGCTCGCGATTGCGAGCGCGATGGGCGGGCAAGGAGCCGTTGCAGCGGAGGGCGAATTCAATGCGGCAGTGGACGCGGTCGGTGCGTCCGTTACCCGTCAGCGCTGTGTCGAAGCGGTTCGGTCAGGCGGCAAGGTCGTATTTACCGGCCTTCACGAAGCAGATAGCTTGCTGCCAATTAATGATATCATCCGTCGCGAAATAACGTGCCGGGGAGCGTTTGCTTACGCGCCTCAGGACTTTACTGCAGCGCTCGACTGGCTGGAGCAGGGACGGGTGGACTTGTCGTCATGGATGCGCGTGCTGCCGCTTGAACAAGGGGCGGCGGGTTTTGAGACGCTGCTTGGAAGTCCCGGCGGCATCGCCAAGATTTTGCTGAAGCCCTAGTAGCTGAAGGAACTGCGGGCAAGGCATAGATAGAGGAGGAATTAAGGGATGAAACTGCTGCAATTTTATGAGAAACAAGACGAGAAACGAAAGCCGAGAATCGGCGTATTGGGCGAAGGCAATATCGTTCGTCCACTTCGCACGGACGGCACAATGCGGCCATTTATCGCGCGTCTGTCGGAAGTTGAGCCGTCGGAGCTGGAGCTTGCGACATGGGTGGAAGATGCCGAAGGATGGCCGCTGGAGGAGGTTGTGTTGTTGTCGCCGCTGACCGATCCCGAGAAAATCATCTGTATCGGTCTAAACTATCATGACCATGTCATCGAGTCTGGCATGAAGGTGCCTTCCGTGCCCGTACTGTTCCCCAAATATTCGAATTGTATCGCCGCGCATGAGCAGAGCATTGCGATTCCCGCAGAGGTCACGCAATGCGATTACGAGGTGGAGCTTGCGGTGGTCATCGGCAAGGAAGCGAAGCGGGTATCGCGAGAGGAAGCGATGGATTATGTGTTCGGTTATACCGTGCTCAACGACGTAAGCGCACGGGATATTCAGCTTAATGAGCCGCAATGGACGCGCGGCAAGACGATCGACGGCTTTGCCCCGATCGGGCCGTGGATCGTGACTGCGGATGAGCTTCCCCATCCCGGCAGCCTGGCCATCAAGCTGAGACTGAACGGGAAACTGATGCAAAATTCCAATACAAAGGAGCTCATATTCGATATTCCTTATTTGATCTCGTTCCTGTCCAATACGATGACATTGAAGCCGGGCGATGTGATCAGCACGGGCACGCCTCCAGGCGTCGGCATGGGACAGAAGCCGCAGGTTTGGCTGAAGCCGGGAGATGTGGTCGAAGCGGAGATTGAAGGAATTGGAGTTTTGCGTAACACGTTTGTTGCGGAAGCGGAACAGTAGATTCGAGGCATGCGAGTATGAAATATCATACACAGTGGCGTCGGAATGGTAGATTCGCAGATATCTCATACACATAATATAAATAAGAAAAAAGCTTTGAAGATATTAATACCCTCGATAGTATCATTTTTCATTTTTATTATATTAGGGAATTTCCATTGGGCGTTGGGGCGCTAAAATTTTTTGCAATGGGTAGAGTGCATCAGCAAATGATAGGAGGGGTACCGCCAACCAAAAGACGTAAAACCACGCTAAGACAATAATTACCAGTAATGAAGTCGATTTTCCTACGCTAAGGATAATCGACTTTTACAATGGGAGGTACCGGTCGACAAAACGCGAAAAACGTACGCTAAATACCTATGCTTCATTTGAAAGTTTTTTAAGAGGGCGTAACCCTTTCAAAGATGCGATTTGTTCTAGATCAAATTTGTATTCGCCTAAGAGATTTATGTGTTCTCATCCAAGAGGTGAAATGTGCTTCAACAATTCTTCGTTCAATTGTTTATTGCTCCTTCTAAACTCCGTTGCTTGGGTCAAATAAACCATATTCCATACACTGATTGCATTGATGAGGATATTTAAGGCGCTGGCCCGTTGTAGTTGATCTTGCAGAGCGCGCTCACGCAGCTCGCCATGCTTGCCGAAAAAGATCGCTCTGGCTAATGCGTTCATGGCTTCCCCTTTGTTCAAACCCCGGTGGATCTTTCGTCGTAGTGCCTCACTTGAAAGATAATCCAAGATGAAGATGGTTTTTTCAATTCGCCCCATAGAACGCTCCCATCACAGAAGCCGCATCTGCACCTGTCTGTTGGGCGCCGCTCTCCATGAACGCCGCGTCAGCATTCCCATCGTCGCATCCACTATTGTTTGCGTCGGCCCCACGCGCATTGAACTCCAACACGGATTCGATCCCGGCTTGTTTCTTTCCGTTGTTAAGGCGCTGCAACCGCTATGCTGAAACTATCCAGCTCTCACCCTGTCTATCTCGCTTGCGGTTCGACGGATCTTCGCAAGTCCATCGACGGCCTTGCGGCCATCGTCCAGGAAGGTTTTGTCTCGCTCCGTTCTCTCCCTGTCTGTTTGTGTTCTGCAATCGCGAACGACAACAAGCTCAAGATTCTATACTGGGAGCATAACGGCTTCTGGCTCTTCTACCGAGCGCGTCATCAAATGCCCTGCTTTTTGAACCAGGTCAATAGGGCATGTCGCAGCTTGTGAGGCGATAGATTTTGGACAAGAACGGATATTTTTCGGATTTATACGGTAAGCACGCTAGACATTGGTGGACAAGTATTCGACTTATTCTGCACGCTATCGGTGATGAAATCATTCAAGGTTCGACATAGAAATGGTATTTCCGAACCATTCCTGATTATAGAAAATAATGATAAAATTCCCATATAGTTATTGGTAATTAGATGCCAAAAACAATTTGGAGGTTAAGTATGAAGAAAAAAATCTTGTCCTATGTACTATTTGTTTCATTATTGTCTGTCCCTACACTAACTTATGCGCATACCGTAACGGAGACAGGAAGCGAGTCAGACGGGTATATTATCGGCACACATGCCCCGACAAAACAACCTAAGTTTTGGTGGACGCCAGGCACCGATCAGTATTGGAAGGATAGACTAAATGCCGGTAACAACAGCATGTATTCTCAAACTAGTAACAATTTAAAAGTCGTAAACGGGACTGCGTTTGAGACAAATAATTATATTGAGGCTCTTGGCAAACAATTTGATACCTGGGTGGCGAGAGTAGTAACTCAGCAATCAAGTGGTCAACACAAAGATAGTTGGCATTTGCAATTCAATACAAAATATGAGGATGATTATACTGATAGTCAATGGAATGGCATTGCTCAGCACGAATTAGGCCATGTCTTTGGATTGAGAGATCTTTATGACAGTTCTAACAGTGCCAAATTAATGTACGGTTATGCTGGTAGTTACAGTGGTTTAAAAACCACAGATTTAACCGGATTGAAAAAGATTTGGGGGTTTTAATATGAATAAAAAAACACTTATAATGACTGGAATTCTCTCACTTTCTCTTACAGGGGCAATTCTTATAGCGGATGAGGCAAAAAATTCTGCAGCAAATATCGTAGCGGTAGAACGACATGCTTCATTCCCGGCCTTCTCTACAGAAAAAGTTAAGGTAAAATCGGTATTGATCGTAAAAGGGAAGCCTGTGAGAGAAAGTGTGTTCTCTAATGATCTGGAGAGCCCATTTACTGAGTATACTTTCCAAATTTCAAACGTATATAAAGGCGATAAGGCTCTGAAGAATACATCCATCAGTGTCTTGCAGGATGGTATTCAAGGGGATTTTTATGCGGAACATCCACTAATGAGACTTAATACTGAATACGTGCTGTTCTTAGAGGAACCCGTCGAAGGGAAGTATATTATGACTGGTGGCCCTAGTGGCAAGTATGAAGTCGACAAATCGAATGGGTCATTTAAGTCCATCACTAAAAATGAAATTAATGCAACAGAATTCTCTATTCTAACAAAATAAAACATCATTGAGGGGATATGTAATGAAAAGGTATGCCTTAACAATATCGTCCCTAATTATGCTGGCAGTTTTTATGATTGCCTGCGGAAATAATAGTGGTTCTAATGCATCGATTCTGATATATAACAAGCAAGAATATATTGGGCAGGATGTCGTTTCATCAGATCAATACCCGAACAAAGATCTATTAGGAACAATTAGTAAACAGACTGATCCTGATCAAATGCCTCAAGAGGATTTTTCATCAAATGAACTTAAAGTTGGTACAAATATCTTTTCTCTTGAAGATGGTGTTTTGGGAGCAGAAATTGAAGAAAACAAGTTAAAACTGTTTAACTTAAAGAAGTAATCATTGTAACGCCTAATCGTTCAGGATTAAGAAACAGTATGCCAATTGGCATACTGTTTCTTTTCATTTTGTTATCATTCCCATGATAGTGATCAATGTCCGTCCAGTGTTGTAAAATATCCGGCAGATAGGAAACCTCACAGCCACAGATGACAGTCAAGGCATCAACAAAGCAAGCAAGCTGGCTTGTGAATCGTTAACCATACAACCAAATTGGCTGCCCGCGCTATTTTTCTACTATGCAACCATTATTTCACGTTATACTAAATAACACTATATATGTAAGTGTCCCATACTTTGTTTTTTATAATTCATTGGGACATCCTGCAAACTATTTTTGAATGGTCTAATTTAATCCTTCTTACCGGAGGAATTTTGTCAGGATTTTTTCTGAAAAGTCTGCTCTCCAAAAACGGCTGAGCGGTTGGTGGCTTGCTCCTTTTATAGCGCTTGTTTGTTTGGGTGTTTGTTCATAGTGAGCTGCTACAAGCAACCGACGCGTCTGCGGTGGCCACGCTGGTCATCCGGATCTGGAATCCAGGACGTAGCTGCTGCAGCCCGAAGGTTGGTGGGTTTGCGGAAACCATCACTAGAGGCGGCTTGCTGCAGTCAATTGAACCTGCTCTTGACTTAAAAACCGTCCAGACGGTATAGTTAACAATAACGAATACCTGTAGAGGAGGACGGACATGAGGTCGAATTCCAAACGCGTCTTGCTGTTGGAGGCTGCCGCAAGAATAATCAAGGAAGAAGGGGCGGCGAAGCTGACGCTGGACGCGGTCGCGCAGGAAGCGGGCGTTAGCAAGGGCGGGCTGCTGCATCATTTTGCGAGCAAGGAAGCACTGATCAAAGGATTGGTGGAGCACATTACGGATACGTTTGTCGCCGATATGGAAAGCCGGGTCAAGCGTGATCCGCAGGAAACGGGGAAGTGGAGCCGTGCCTATGTGGCTTCGACGTTCCAGGGAGGATCGGAGTCTGATGGACTGACGACCGCGCTAATCGCAGCGCTGTTCGCAAAGCCGGAGCTGCTGGGCACGCTTAGGGAGCAATTCGATTCGTGGCAGAACGAAATTCAGTCTGACGGAATGGATCCCGTGCTGTCCACGATTATCCGGCTTGCGACCGACGGACTTTGGTTCGCGGAGCTGTTCGGCTTCGGACTGCTTGACGCCGGACTGCGAAGCCAAGTACAAGCGAGGCTGACGCAATGGACGGAGGGGGAGTCACGAACATGACGAACGCGTATTTGTTGCTGGCCGTCGCGATCGTCAGCGAGGTGTTCGGCAGCTCCATGCTAAAGCTGTCCGACGGCTTCAAGCGGCGCATGCCATCGCTGGGCGTTGTACTCGGCATGGGAGTCGCCTTCTATTGTCTGTCGCTAGCGCTCGCGGTTATCCCGCTTGGCACGGCTTACGCGATCTGGTCCGGCCTGGGCACGGCGCTTACAGCCATGATCGGGGTTATCGCGTTCAAGGAACGGCTGGACTGGAAAAAGGGGCTGGGGCTGATTCTGATCATCGCGGGCGTTGTCGTAATGAGATTAACGGGAGGCGGGCATTGATGGAACGGGGAACGAAGCAATCCTTGCTGAAGGGATACGGCTGGCTGTCGCTTGCCATCGTCACGGAAATATTCGGCACCTCCATGCTGAAGCTGTCCGAAGGATTCACAGAGCTCCTTCCTTCCATCGGTGTAATGATCGGGTTCGGACTGGCATTCTATTGCCTGTCTATCAGCATTCGAACGCTCCCGCTTAGTCTCGCTTACGCGATCTGGTCGGGCGTCGGCACCGCGCTAACGGCGGTCATCGGCGTATGGATTTGGGGAGACGCATGGAACTCCTACACGGTTGGCGGCATACTGCTTATCATCGGCGGCGTAGTCCTATTAAATGGATCCAAGAACGCTGGGACGGCAGGGAAGGCTGCGGAGCAGGGCTAGGTGTCAGACGAATGCGGTGTATAGGATGGCCGCGTTGCTCTTCAAAATCGAGACTGGGAAATATTCCTTGCTACAGGTTTGAACTCAGCAGAAAAAGGGGTAAGTAGATATATAATCTGCTTGGGAGGTGACAGCAATGAACGAATTCGAACGAAGCGCCGATAACCGGCGCGAGCAGCAGGGCAAGCGCGACAATCCGGAAGGGATTCCGACGGAGAATGAGAGTCTGTTCGATAAGTTTGTCAGCGAGCGCACGGTCGATCCGATCCCGGTTGAGGACCAGACCATCGAGCAACAAGACGAGAAGGACAAGGAGCGCACGAAACAGGATTCTCACAGCGAACGTAAGTATCGTACGGGAAATTGAGTGCAGTCTGGCTGAACAGATTTACCTGGTTCACTTCTTTTTCCAAGTGTTATCATAAAGTCGAACAGGATTAAAAAACCCACCTCTGGCGCTAACCGTTGGGTGGGTTTTTACTTTCTCTTGTTGTTAGAGTTAATGTAGGCTTTATCCTTTTATTTCGTCTATAATTTCTTTAATTTGTTGAATATGTCT
>NZ_MXQD01000057.1:0-68024 GCF_002165585.1 Paenibacillus sp. MY03
TAAAGATTGGTGGGTTTCTCAACAGTCTGAGAATTTCCATCTATTCCGTAAATTAGCTGCTGCGGACGCTGTGAAAAATGGAGAAGGAATGCCGAAATAATAATCTTTCCAACAATTGAACATGGGGGCTGTCCTAAAGTTGTAAATGACTTGACAGCCCCCTGCTTCGTAATTGATCGGTAATGCCCGCTAGATTTCATCGGCTCAACATCCGCCAGTGCAACCTCACCGTTCAGATGAGTTAGACCCATACGCATGTGCCTACCCAACGCCCATGCTCGGTACAACACCAAAAAGCGAATTGCACGAAAACGTACAATCCGCTCGAGATTTTCAAATAAATGAAACTAGCTGTAAACCTTCCCCGCGTAAAACTCCATCAGATCCCGAACCAGCGAGAAAACTTCCCCCACCTTAAGCTCTTGGGAATCCTCGATATCCGACAAAGTTGTCTCCGCGAGCCATCCCTTGGAGACGACCTCGTCGAGTGCGGACTCCGGCGTAACGGACAAATCCGTCGTCAACGCGATGGTGTACGCCAGTTGCTCCAACGTAAGCGGCAGCTTGGCCGGTTCTTCGAGGTCGGCGATGGCCACGTACGGATTGCCCAGGAAGTGATCGGCATGAGCGATCTTGACCGTCTGCATGATATTGGCGAATTGACCCGCCGTTGCGATGCCGTCAAGGTTAAAGGTTTCGTTATGATCGCCGCCGAACGTCAGCGCCATGCTTACGGCGGCCAACAGCCCTTGATAATGTTTGTGTTTGGCATATTCCGGCGTCTCGAATTTGACCGGCGCAAGCTCCATGCCCTGTGCCATTAAACGTTTGCGCAGCTCCGAGATATCCGATTCCGAACGCGAAAGCTCGCGGAACGACAAGCCAAGCTCCGCTGCCAGCTTCGTCGCGGCGCCTGCCGCCTCGCCGGTTGCCATGCCCAGCGGGATGACGCGGGCGCTGCCGTGCGGAATCGTATCGAAGCTCGCTGCGCGACCGACGACAAGAAGGTTGTCCACCGCAAGCGGCACGATAGCGCGGAACGGCACGCCGTATCGTTCCGGCGCCGCGACGATGGCTCCTTGATCCTGCGCGTTAAGCCGCTGGATATCGATTCTGTAAGAGCCGTAGGCGATGGCATCCTTAAAGTCGCGGTTGTCCACGACGTCGACAGCGGTCAGACGATATTCGCCCTCAAAATGACGAGTCTCCCGCACGTACAATTCCGGTGCCACGCCCGCGAACTCGACGTCCTTAAGCTCCTTGTACGTCTTCTTAAGATAATCCACGATCAGAGGGGCTTCTTTGGCTCCAATCTCAAGCGCTTCCTGCACGGATTCCGGATTCAGCGGATCAATGCCGAAAATATGCATCGCGTTGATCAGTATCGTGTCGTCGTTTTGCCTGCCTACGTTCAATGCCCGAATGCCGACCCGCTCCGGATTCGAAGAGACGTATTCCCTCGACTTTATGAACCCCCATGCGCTCATGCTGTCGATGCCCGTGCCGTCGCCGATGTTCGCGAAGGAATCCCACACCTGCTGGGTCACGCCGCTCATCTTAAAAACAAGCGTGACGGCCTGCTGGTCTTGCGGCCTGCCGATATCCTCGCGCCCCACCGAATACGGAACGCCCGCCGCCGCGGCGATATCTCCGTCCTGCGTAGCATCAATGACCGCTCCAGCACGAACGGCATATTCTACGCCGCCTTCAGTTTCCAAGCGAAGCCCCGTAATTATTTGGCCCGAGCCTTTGTTGCCCGTCTCCATGATAGGCTCCAGGAACTTCGTCTTCATGAGGAGATCGATATTCGGCTCCGCCTTCACTAGCTCGTAGAACGCGTTAGCCGCCGTATTGACGTCGAACGAAGTCCCTTCGATCATGTCGTACCATTCCTGAAAGATCCCCTTGTTGAGAAAATTATGTTTGCCGGACAGCTTGGACTGCTCCGGCGAATAGTTCAAATCCAGCGAATTCAACCAGCCCAGCGTCATGAGTCCGCCCAGAATTTCGCGATTCCGCCCATCGACCAGCAATACGCGCTGATCGTTTCGCGCCGCGGAAATGGCAGCCACGATGCCCTCGGGATCCGTGCCCGCCACGATGACATCATAATTGTCTTCGGGCTGAGTGATCGATTCAACTTGCAACAAAGCCTGAGGCTCATGCCGATTCACCGTGTTATTCCGTTCCTTGTACCAGATCCAGCCTGCCGCTGCCGCCGCAATGACGACAATTAATAATATCGCCGTAAGTAGTGCCGTTCTTTTTTTGCGCATCATTGTATAGGTTCCTCCTGCAACTCCCCGCTTGACACGGGACTAATTGTCGATGACAATTGACTTTGGCTTAAATGGAAAATATAAGAACATCACCTGTCGGGGGTATTCATGAATTCCAACATTACAGTTCCGAAGCCGCAATCGCGGATTGCAGAGCTTGATCTGCTGCGAGCATTCGCCATTATTGCCGTCATTGCCATTCACTCCACATCCTTCGCCACCATCGAAATGACTGCTTCTTCGCCAGTCGCCTACTTCCTGTACATCGCCGCGAATATCGGAATGAATTTCGCCGTTCCCGTCTTTCTGTTTCTGAGCAGTCTTGTTTTGTTCAAGCGCTATGGCAACATGCCGTTCGCAGGACATACACTTATTTCCTTTTATAGGAAACGGTCGACCCAAATCATTATACCATATACTGTATGCTCTACAATCTACTATATCGCCGTTGAGGTTACGAGAAGCGAGGGGGATCGCGCAGCCTCCCTACTGCCCGATTTTCTCGAAAAGCTGGCAACGGGGACCGCTTACGCTCATCTTTATTATATTTTTATCATCATTCAGTTCTATGCGCTGTTCCCGTTCGTATTGCGACTGCTCCAGGCATTCCCTCGTCTTGTTTCTTGGGGAATTCCGTTCGGGATTGCCGTACAAGCTGCCTTCTATATCGCTGGCCAATTCGTGGATATTCCGAATGCCGCCAGCTGGTTTCTATCCTACTTCGGTTATTACATGTTGGGCGTATTCGTCGGCATAAAGTATGACGAGATCCGGTCAGCCATTGTTTCGTTACGCGGGGGTCTCGTTCAACGATTCGGGCTAGCTCTGCTTTGGGGAGGCTGGCTTGCTTCCGGGCTTGCCTACATCGTCTTGTGGTACAAATTTAGAATAAATACGATTACGCCCCCAACGTGGGCATTCTACTTCGCGGGGAGCATTTACGCCTATTTGTCTGCTCTGACGTTGACTTACGGAGCCTTAATCCTGGAGACCAGATGGACGCATACGCGCGTCGTACGTTTCCTGAAGAAGCTTAGTCCGTATGCCTTCGGCATCTATTTGCTGCATCCGCTGCTGCTGGCCGCATATCGCGAGCTTCGTCCCTTGAACGCCGAGCCTTACCTCTACCACGCCTGGTACGTAGGCGGCTTCCTGCTGGCTTTATTCGGCACTTGGGCAATCGTCGCATTCGCGCAGCGTTTCATCCCGTGGGCATGGATTGTGTTAGGCAACAATGAAGTTAAACAAGCGCGCTGAATAATAACGGCGAGCCGCCGAAGCGACTCGCCGCTCCCATTTTCAAAAGCTAATAGCCAACCTCCACTGACGCGATGACGACATATGCCAGATCATTGACATCATCCTTGTCCGTGAGCAAAATACCGCTGCTTGTCAGCATGCCTCCGTCCACAACTTCGAATGTAACTTGTCCGTAAGGCAGCTCTTCTCTGACCCTCTCCAGGTCAAGCTTCTCTCTATCAGCAGGCACCGCCAGCCTAACGTTCACCTTCATATTGGCCAGATCGCCGCCAGGAAGCACGGACCGAATACCCGGCATCGAATTATGATGGATGGCGTTCTGCACGGCGCGCACCGCCGCCTTGGTCACGTTTTGCCCATGCAGGTCGATTCCCATTCCGATTTCTACGAACATCATTTTATCCATTGCCGCCTCTTCCCTTCTCAGCTTCATAAAACACTATCACTATCGTAACTTTGCAGATGGCAGATCGCAACCTTCCTGCATAATTGACGTTTTAATAATTGGTAATATTTATTTATTGTGGCGGGGAGTGGAATCCTTGGAAACAAGCAAAAGAAATGCCCGGGTCTTGGCGGCGGCTGTATTCGTGACGCTCTTGCTCAGTTCGTACGCAGGCGCTAACCGTGAAGCTGGAGCTTTGGCCGTAAACGGCAACACTGAGCAATCAGCCAAAGTTGCCACGCTTGCAGCGATCGCCCACGACAAGAGTCCCATCAAGAAGCTGGATACTGAGAGCGCCGCGATTAACCAAGCGATTGCTTTAAAGCTGATACCGCAGCAAGCAGACCATTATACGGCTAGACTAGCCAACGATATTTGGACAATTCAATACACGATGTTAGATTGGGATCGTGAAGGGACGATCGGTTTAAACGCAGAGTCGGGGCTTCCTGTCAGTTTGGATGAACGTTTGGGCAGAGTGTCCGTCCACGATGACAACGTACCGATAGAGTTCCTGGGCGAGGAAAAGATTACTTACACGGAAGCCGTATCCATTGCGGAGGCATATACTAAAAGCCAGGGCTGGGATCTGGATACGGATTGGACACTGTGGCGTTATCCGTACAGCTATTATTCCTTGAGGTTCGAAACAGGCGTCTACCATCGCGTAGAGTTTGTTCGTTCCTTTGAAGGCATCCGTTATGATAATAACCGGTTCATCATCTACGTGGATCGGGAATCAGGCAAGGTCGTTGCACATACTCTGACTTGGTCAGATACTGAATTTATTACTCCAGATGACATAATTACACTCGAGGAAGCGGCATCAACGTTTTACCGCAAGGTGGAACCTGTACTCGAACCGGGATTTTGGCCAACGGACGATGGCGACTATCCGCCGCAGTATAAAGCGTATTCCAGCTATACTATACATGCCAACGGAGATTGGGCCGTGGACCATAACTCTAGCACCTCTGCGCCGATTAAGGAGATCGTTGCCGCCTACCCCCGGGATATAGCAAAAAAGAGGTTGCTGTCCTTGTTTGATCTGGAGCAGCTTTATTTGGACGACTCGCCTGGTCAGGCCTCGCTTTACTTTCAACTACGTGTCAAACCCGAGGTTCCGATCTCCCCCTGGGGCGATCATCCTTTCATTTATGCACATACAGGCGAATGGCTGGTCCCTGTCCCAGATGGCTCAGCCGGAGATTTACCGCCAGCAAGCGATTGGCTGATTAATCTCACAGCTCCAGCTAGCGCCATCGATTACAATGCTGCCGTCGCATGGAACAGCAAGTTCCTCCCGCTTCGCGATGAACCGGTTATTCGCAACGGTTCCACGCTTTTGCCGTTTCGCGAGCTGCTGGAGAAGCTTGGCGCTTCCGTTCTGTGGGACCCGGCGAAACGCAAAGTAACAGCCCGCAAAGGCGATGTCACAATAGCGCTGACTATTGGATCCGGCTCAGCGCTTGTGAACGGCAAATCGCAGACGTTAGGCGCGCCGGCAACAATCGTGAATGGCCGCACTTATATTCCGGCACGAATGGTCCTGGAAGCATTCGGTGCCCATGTTAGCTGGAACGAACAATCGCGACTAGTGCTGGTGAACACGGGAGAGACGTCAGAAGCTCCTGCCTTGAGCGAGCAGGAGATCGGCCAGCTTCGTTTCACGGCGCAGATTAATTGGGAGGAGAAACATAGTCGCTAGTCTACTTGCCCTTTAACAGCCGGTGTCGGGTATATCGATACCGGTTGTTTAAGGGCTTTCGTTTGTTTTGTAACAGTGTCGCTTCCGCAAACGCCAACTTGCGATCGAGCTACTTATGCATGAGCTAATAGGGGCATGGACGCACGAATCTCAAAAATTGTGCCTATTTTGTAACATTACGTGAAATTATTCACGTACACTTCATTTATACTAAAAAGTGTGACCATCTCTGTAAAATTATCCGCAAGCGCCACCGCTTGCGAATTACTCATTCGTGCTTGAGAGGCAGGTCCTTAAATGAAAACTACGCGGCTTTTTGCCTTTTTGCTTGTAACGATATCTTTCTACCTCATCTACGTTCTGGTGGACAATTACGTCCTGGACCCGAAAGCGGAGCAATTCCTCGCGCTCAAAACAGGAATAGACCGCGTTCTCAACCTCCCCGTATGGCTTAATGTCATGTACGTGCATGTGGCGTTCGCGACGATTGCCACTGCAACGGGAGCGATGAATTTCTCCAAATACCTCCGGAATCGGTTCCGGGGGTTTCACCGGGTCAACGGATACGTGTATGTTGTGTCTGTCATGCTCGTTGTCCTTACTTCCGGTTACATGGCTCCCTACTCAACAGGCGGCAAACCCGTCAGCGTCGCTTATAATATGATGAACATCGTATGGCCGGCCTTCACTGTCATTGCTATTATGCGCATTAAAAAGAAGGACGTAGTCGGCCATCTCCGTTCGATGGTTCGCAGTTATGTCTTTTGTTTCACCAATGTGTTCGTCCACACGATGACATTCCTTGCAGAGCAAGGGCTGCGGCTTCCGTATGAGACAAGCTACACGTTCGGCGTCTTCTCCGCTTTCGCGCTTAACTTGTTAATCGCCGAGCTTATCATCGCGATTTTTTACGCGCCGAGCCGTGTTGCCAACACCTCGACTTATATCAAGGGAGAAATACAGCCTCAAAAGTAGACTAAGGGCGGCGCGCAACCAGGAGGGCATTGTCCTCCTGAGCCCTCACATCTAATGATATAGGGTACGTTGATTGCAACACTAACTGGGCGGTGTGGTTTCCATTCAGTTGTTGCCGGCTGTGAGTGCTGTGGCTTCCATTACGTTGTTGCCGGCTGTGAGTGCTGTGGCTTCCATTACGTTGTTGCCGGCTGTGAGTGTTGTGGCTTCCATTACGCTGTTGCCGGCTGTGAGTGCCGTGGCTTCCATTACGTTGTCGCCGACTGAACCGATCCTCAGCCTTCCTCTACAATTGTGCAAATCTACTCAATTTCACAGACGGAATCCCATCTAAAGCAGTAAATTGTACGAATATACACAAATTTTTGCTTCACATCATCGTTTTAGAGCTCTCCGAGCCTAAATTTATGTATATTTGTACAAATTCACAGAATACAAGCACGCACCTGGTACTATTTGTGTATTTTCGTACAATTCTTATCGCGCACATAGCTGAAGGCAAGTCGAACTCGTACATCCTTCCGTCACTCCTTCCTTTGGCGGCGCAGCGCGTTTCATTCCGGGAAGAATCGGTCAACTATGGAGAATGCTAATGATTTTCTAAAATAGCAGCAAAAAACGTATCCCGCAGGATACGCCTCTTGTCGCACTATTTCACGTTGGCCACGCGGCAAAGCCGCTGCTCACCGGAGAACCGCTCGCCAAAGTCGACGCCGCACTCCCTACATAAACGTTAGCCTAAATCGGAATCCGGTACTCCGAATTCAGCTCGATAATATGCTCGCCTTCGTTATATACCCAGCTGAAGTGGAACGTGTTTCCCTCGTACTTGGTGCGTTGCCGAATGTCGGGAACGATCGTGGTGTTCATGTGGTCGATGATGATCGACTCCATTTCTTTTAGCCGTCGCAGCGTCTCGCTTGCCAGCTCCTCCGCTCTATCATCGGGCAGAGAAAGGCGGAAGTAATGCTCCGCAACCTCGGCAGCCGGCAAGCCTTCTTCCATCTCGTAGCCCGCTCCGCGCAGCACTTCCTTTACCGTCTTGATCCAGTCGGCCGTCAAATCCATCGTAATTTCGTACATTATCGTCATGACTCTCCATCCTCCGGTTCTCTTCTTACGCTACCCTATCATACAGACTTCGGAGATTGCAAGTGCACGCGCTAGACCGTCATGGAGGCTCCTGCACTGACGTACGATACAAGCAACAAGTCCTCGCTCAGATGCTTCCCGTAGTCCGCTCCATCCAGCTCAAGAAGCGAAGCCGATCTTACTCGCCTAATCCTGATATGCCTGCTCAGTGTCCGGCAGCGGCTTCAATCGGACAAAAGAAGAAAGCGCCAGCGAGATAACCAGCAAAACAAACGGCACCACGCTGATGAGGACGCGGAACGTCAACTCCGGATTGTCGCCGGGATTATCGCCGCTCTCGTAGCCTAGCAGCACGCCAACAACGAGGACGGAAAGGACCGAGATCAAGCCGCTGGAGCGCGTAATGAAACCGCTGACCGCCGTATAGATACCTTCCCTGCGCCTTCCCGTCTCTGCATAATCCAGATCGATAATATGGCTGTTCACGACCGGCGGCGTTACCAGGAATCCAGCGAGGCCGAAGCCGACCAACACGCCCGCCGCAATTCCGGTCAGGAGATTGCTTCCGAACCATAACGGAATGACCGACAGCGCGTAAGCGAGCAGCGACAATCGCCACGCCTTGACGCTGTCCATCCGTTTTATGATCCAGAACCAGACGGCAACAAGCGGAATTACAGAAACGAAGATGGAAGCCAGCAGCAAGGCCACTTGATCCGGAGGCACTTCCAGCACGTATTTGGCGTAAAAGGGAATCATGGAGCTCAGCAACCCGTTAACCGTCTGGGCGAACGAATTGGCAATATTGAAAATCCAGAACGGCTTATTGGTCACCGTGGCCGCGAACGACTCCTTGAGCCCCATGCGCGGCGTCTTGCGAGCTTCTTCGTCCTCCTGCGTAAACCGAAGGAACAGGATCATTAATACAGCAAACATGCCGCCGAATATAAGTGCCATGGGGCCGAAGCCGAGGCCGTCGTAAAGAATCGGTCCCGCGACCGAAGCGATGAGAATCGCGACGATCTGATACCCTTGCTGAATGGCCGAAGCCTTCTTGCGCAGCGTATTCCCTCTATATAACTCCGGGAACAAGGAGCCGTAATTGACCCATATAATCGTCGCCACTGCTTCGAACAACACAAGCGCGACCAGGAACCAGACGAACAGAGCCGTCTCGGACAACCCCTCCGGCACCGCGAACACCAGATAGAACATAAGGAAAAAGAGCGGGATGGAAACGTACAGCCAAGGTTTTCTTCGTCCGAATCTCGTATCCGTTCGATCGGATAAGTATCCCGCCAACGGCTGGTTGACGGCGTCCCAGATCATGAACACCGTTC
This sequence comes from Paenibacillus sp. MY03, assembly GCF_002165585.1. NCBI lineage: Bacteria > Bacillati > Bacillota > Bacilli > Caryophanales > Paenibacillaceae > Paenibacillus > Paenibacillus sp. MY03. Next base: position 9,100 of record NZ_MXQD01000057.1, read on the forward strand.
TTGCGAACGTCACCAGACCGATGGCAAGCCCCAGTGTTTCCATATAATAAAACACATAAAAAGCGCTGAAAGCATGGCTCGGAATCATCATTGCCAGCATCCCGAATGCATACATCCATGGCGAATTGATCGCTCTGTTTCTTGCCATCCTTCTTCCGCCCCCCATGATTTGACCAGATTATTTTTCTGTTTCCATCATGATGTCGGTTCTCCCGCACTTAATAAGGCAGCTCGCTCCCGCTCAAATACGCATACAGATTCGCAAGCGACATGGTGTAGCCTTCTTCCGTCTGCGCGGCCGCCGCTTCATCCTCGTAACCTGTCTCGCGAATCGTTACCGTCGATCCGCCCTTCTCCTCCTTCACCAGGAACGAAGTAACCATGTCCGATAACTCGCCATCGAATTCCCAGCGAACGGAGAACTCCGACCGCTCTTCGATTCTCTCGATAACGGCCTTCAACGATACGACCTCGGAGCCGTCATGATAATCGTTCGGCGTATGGTGGAACCACAGCTCGGCACCTGCCTCCAATTGCGGAATATCCCATGGCGAGCCGGGAGAATACCATAACGACAATTCTTCATCCTTCGTGACCGCTCTCCAGGCACGGTCGGGACCGGCTTCCACCCAAACGGAACATTCGACCGTTATGTTCGACATCCGATGCTCTCCTCCTCCACTCATTAATTAAACTTCGAACCAGTCCGGGAAGCGGCGGCGCAGATGCGCCAACTTCACTTCCGCTTGCTTGGAGCCCCCGCCCTCATGGCCGTTGAACGGATAGAGAAAGATCTCCTTCTCGCCGACGATCCGATTGTATGTCGCATAATACATTTGGGGAGGACAAGTCTCGTCCTTAAGCGCTACGGATGCCAGCACGGGACACTGAATGCGTTCCGCCATATTCATCGTATCGAAGTAGCTGAGATTGTCCATCACCTGATCCGTCAGCTCGGGATGATGGCGCAGAAACTCCGTGACAGAGCCGAACGCGCCGTGGTTTCCTTCGATGCGGGCGACGATATTGCTGTTGCTGGGCACATCCACCATGGCCAGCTTCGCGCGGTTGTCCAGCGCGGCGATCGCCATGCCGAGTCCTCCTCCTTGGCTGCCTCCGTCGATAACGATGCGGTCCGCGTCGATCTCTTCCTGCGCGCAGGCGAAGTCGATCGCCTTGAGGCAATCCATGTACACATGGCGGAAATAATATTCGTATTTGTTATGTACGCCCCGGCAGGCCACGTTCAACGAGTAGCCATGCGAATACTGGGCGCTGTTGCCCGTCTTGCCGCCCTGATCCCTGCAATCGACCGCAACCACCGCCATCCCCATCATAACGAAGTGCATGAAGCCCACAGGATTGCCCCGGCTGCCGTTGAAGCCATGATAATGGACGACGCAAGGGTATTTATCCTTGTTCAGGAAGGCCGGCAAGATCAACCATCCATGGATTCGCGTCTCGTCCATGCCGTTGTACGAAATATCGTATACGCGCACCGTGGGAATAGGGTAGTCGATTTCCCTTCTTTCCGGCCGAAGCGGCACCTCTTGCGCCTCCGCAATGGTCTCCTCCCAAAATTCGAAAAAATCCGACCTTCTTGTTAACTCCGGCAAATACTGCTCCAACTCTTTTCGTTTTTGTTCCACGTAACCCACTAACGTCGCTTCCCCCTCATAGAGCCCATTTCTTGTTATGCCATTTACTTCTCTCCTCTCTGCTCCCAATCCTGCTTGCTTAGGAAAACATTACGGCGGCTTGCCTTGATATTTGCCTGTGTTCGTTAGTCTTACCCTCACTACTACTTCGGCAAGCGATTCGTTCGACAACACAAACTTGCTGCCCGTTGTCTCCTTGCGGAAGCGGCTCGGATTGCTCCGGTACAGCTCCTCCACCAAGCCGAAGGGATCCGTTTCTTTCTTTACTCCTTCCCGGAAAGTCGTCTCCACCTCCCGGGCGATGGCTTCCTCCGCCAGTTTCTCCATCTCCTTAATCGATGCATTGTCCATTATCTCCATAACGAACCCTTTCACTTTCACCTGTATCCTGAATTGGCTCCCTTCGCCCTCCGAGATGACCTTAACGCGCGATCTTGGATGCGAGAGCATGAGCACCGCAAGCGGTTTTCCTTCACGGCGTATGAGCAGCGGAGTACGCTCCAGATCCTCTTCGATCCACCTAAGGCCATATAAGTCTTCCACGGGCATCCAGCTGGACATTCGATTGCTGCGAAAAAAATACATCCCCGTCAACCTAATCATCTTTCTAGGCTTTTCATCCTCTGTCCAATCCCCTCCATCAATGCCGATTGAAGGTATGGCTGCCGGTTCGCCGGGCTCATTTAGATGGGCAATGACCTGATTGGCCTTAACGGGCAGTATAAACGCTTCTTTGGAGGCGGACTGCGTGCCGGTAAACATCATCGTATATAACGGAGCCATGTTTATGATCGACTTTTGCATGAGCACATCGCGTATATTCTGCTTCGTACCATAAACGTAGACGGTATAACGAACCTCGCGATAACGGTTAATCGCGCTGTATATATCCTGCACGCCTTTCTTAAGCGCTTCCTCCGAGATGACGAGCACCTGCACATGTCCCCAGAACATGCGAAGCTGCGACGTTTCTCCCACTCTGATAAGCGCCGATGCCACGGTATCTCCTTTCCCCGAGCCAATCCATACGGGCTTGCCGGGACCGAGATCTACCTGATCGGAGTGCGCGACCGTCGAGAAGTTGATCACCTGCGCGTAGGCGATCCATTCTCCGTTCTTGTAATCGATGCCGATTGCTGTCGCATAAGCGTTGCTTTGGATATCGGGCATAGCGGTACATGCGCCGGAGAACAGCAGCATGATCAGGACGGAGGCTGCCAGAGCTAATCTTTTCAATGTCATTAGCTGTCGCCCCCCTGATTATCGCTATCGATCGTTTCCAGCGCCATAGGCCTTTTCTTCATCTTGCTCCAAGGAACGCGCAGGAAGGAAACGACGAGCTGCTTAAAGTTAAGCGGGGACAACGGAGTCAGGTACGGCACGCCGAAAGGCTTCAAACTGGCCATATAGCCCAGCAGCAGCACCATGCCGAGAATAACGCCGAACAAGCCAAGGAGCGCGGACAGCAGGAAGAAGAAAAACCGCATTAAGCTTACCTGCGTGCTCAACGTCTGATTGACGAGCGTAACGCCGGATACGGCGGTAATCGCGCCGACAACGACGACGGACGGAGAGACGAGCCCCGCCCGGATGGCGGCATCTCCGATAATCAAGCCGCCGATGGACGTGAGCGTTTGTCCGATTGCACTCGGAAGGCGGATGCCAGCTTCCCGAAATATTTCCAGAAGCATCAACAAGAGGAACATCTCCATATGCGAAGACAGCGGGATACCGAGCCTTGTTACGGAGATCGTCGCCATAATGCGGTAAGGAATCTGATCGGGATGGAACGACATCAGCCCCACCCAGATCGCAGGCAGGAAGATGGAGAGGAACAGGCTGATTCCCCTAATGATGCGCGCGAACGACACATACGTGTAATTGAAATGGGCGTCCTCCGGCGATTTCAGAATGAGGGAAATCCCCGCAGGAGCAATCAGCACCATGGGCAAACCATCCACAACGATGACAATTCTTCCCGACAGCAGACTGCTCATGACGTAATCGGGGCGACCTGTAAAATCCACCACCGGCAGCAGCTTAAACTTCGAATCCGACAGGTATTCCTCCAATTGGCTGATGCTAAAGATGGCATCCACGTCGATGCGTTTAAGCCGATCTTTCATCTCAGTCAGAATAGTGGGATTTAAAATATCGCGAAAATATAGCAGCGCAATCCGGGTCTTCGAACGAGCACCCAAAAGCATATGCTCTACATGGAATGATGGCGTTCTAAGCCGCTTGCGGATCAGCGCGATGTTGACCGTAATATCCTCCACGAAGCCGTCTCGCGGACCTTTGACCGAAATTTCCGTACTGGATTCGAAAGGCGTTCGCGTGGGCTTGTCCGCAATCGCGATAAACCCGACCTCTCCCGTCGCGACGAATAATAGCAGAAGATCCCCTTGGAAGAGCACCTCCGCCAGCTCATCGGGACTCTGATCCGTTTGGACGAGCGGCAGGACGCCAGACAGCTTTTTGAAGGGATCTCCGTCCATCCCTTCCCGGTACATCCGATCCAGCTCCGGCAGGATATAGTCGCCGATATCGCTCGTACGTGCCAATCCTTCCGCATAGGCTAAGACAACCTCCACTTCCGTTTTGTCTCCGAAGCGGCAGGTTTGAAACAAAACATCGTCGCTTCCACGGAACAGTTCCCTAAAGCTCTCTTCCGTCCAGTTCTTTTCCTTGCTCCCGATGTTGCTTGTCATGTCGCTTCCTCCTTGCTTTTCTTTCTTCTTGGGAATAGGGCTGCCGCCATCCACAGAAACGATAAGGGCAGCAGAACGGCCAATGAGATCGGCATGTAATACCAGGACATCCACTGGTAGAAGTCATATTCATTAATAGGGTATATAGCGATCAACGCATAGCTGGCCATGACGGCGATAACGATGATATTTCTAACGTTCTTGCGCTTGAATCGGAACAGCTCGACAAGCAAGAAGGTCGAGAGACTGATGCGAATGCACGCGCCCGACAGCCATTGAAAAATCGACAGGAAGTCGAGGTGCTCGATATATTTGCCGATCTGGACAAGCCGCCATTGTTCGTAGGGAGAGGTCGTCTGATGCATCGCTTCCGCCGGACCGAATTCCGTAACCGCCGCCATGAGCGGTCCCATAGAGATAATCGTGGAGAACGCCACATACACTAGCAATTGCCAGAGCCGCACCTTCTTCTCAAGACGGTGCTGCAGCAGCATAATGACGATAAACTCCACGAACCCCGCGCCTGTATATACCATGCCGTTCGCAACAGGCCCGAAGCCATGCTCCAGCACAGGTCGCAAGAGCGAGTAATCCTTCATCGGCGCGTTAAACGAGCTGACGAAGATTCCCAGCGCGACGACGATGGGAAGCAGGATGCCGGATACGACCGCAATGACGGGCAGCCCCCAGAGGCAGATGGCCGCGCAGAACAATACGAGGCATCCAATTATGAGCAGCTTCGGCGTAATGGGCAAATAATTCGTAATCGTCCATGTCGAGGTATGGGCGACGGTCAGTCCTCCGACCAAATACAAATGAATCGCGATCGGCACCATAAGCGAGACAGCAGCGGGACGAGTAATTCGGGCGGACAACCAGTCCATCCATGGCTGTTGACCCGACCGGCGCATCATCCAGTAGAGCAGCGCGACCCAGATCATGAACAACGCCCCGCTGACAAGCGCCGTAATCCAGGAATCCCGTCCCGAAACGTCCAGCACCATGGGGTTGACGATGACATGGCTGGCCAAGCCGTTCATAAGCGAAAACATCATAAACAATTGCACAAAGTTGATTTGTCCCGTACTTTTCATGGGTTCGCCTCCGTATCGCAGCCATCCAGATTTTAGCATCGATTAGTATAACCTCTGCCACATTTTTCTATGCCGGTCGCCAAGATGAAACACAGAAAAAGCAGCCCGCCCTCTACTGGAGGACGAGCTGCTTCGTTCACAATGTCTGTTATAGGGATTGAGCTGCCAAGCTTCCGGGCCTCCACCTCTCCGCCCATCGCTCCATCTCGGCAAGAGCCGTCAGGAAGTCCGCGCCTTTCTCGGTCAAAGCGTATTCCACCGTTGCAGGCACTGTCGGAAATACGGTCCGGTTAACGATACCGCTCTGCTCCAGGTGGCGCAGGGCGTTAGTAAGCGACTGTGTGCGGATTACGGCAGCATCGCGATGAAGCTGATTGAAACGTTTAGGCCCCTCCGCCAGTAGGGCGATGACCAGAAAGGTCCACTTGGACCCCAGTATGTCGAGCACCGAGCAGATAGGCGGCGTCCCTATCGGCAGAGGCTGCCGTAATGCTCCCGGTTTCGCCAAGGCCGCGCCGTCGGATTGTTCGTCATCGCGAGCGTTCCTCAAATTATGTTTGCCTTCGCTTATCATTCCCTTGCCTCCTCCACGAATTACAATTCAATCATCACTCATGACAAATTAACTTACTTTTCGTAACTAAGTCAAATCATTTAGATTATATCCATTTCTTTTGCCTTCTTACATTATTATCGTAACCTTACTATACTTCAATAAAGCAGTTCAGAACAACAACCGAAAGGCAGGTCATTCTAATGAATTCTCTTCATCGATTAACCGTCTACGCCCTCGCCTTGGGCGTCTTCCTGACAGCCACATCAGAGCTTGTCGTGTCCGGCATCCTCCGCGTGCTGGCCGAGGACTTCAGTATCTCCATCGCGCTCGCCGGCCAACTGGTCACAGCTTACTCGCTCTCCTTCGCAATCGGCACCCCCGTTCTAGTTTCGCTAACCTCTCGTCTGGAACGCAATAAGGTACTGATCGCCTCTCTCGTCATCTACGCGCTTAGAGCCGGCCTATCCGTCGCGGCAACTTCGTTCGCCCTCCTCCTCGCGGCTAGAGTTATTCTAGGCGTCAGCTCCGGCGTTTTCCTGGTCACTTCGTTCGGTATCGCCGCCAAGCTGGTGCCGGCAGAAAGAGTCGGCAGCGCGATCGGCACGATTATCCTCGGCTTTAGCACCGCCCTCATTCTAGGCGTACCGATCGGCATCGCCATTACAGAATGGCTGGGATGGCAGGCGATCTTCGCGCTGCTCGGCGCAGCCGGGCTCGTCGTAGCCGCCGTAATCGCAAGGCTGCTGCCCTCGATCGCCGGGGACGAAGCCGTTCCGCTAAGCAAGCAGTGGCAAACGTTAGGTAGCGTGATCGTCATTGCCGGACTGATGTTCTCCTTCCTGCGAGAATCCGGCAACTCCATTCTGCTGACTTTCCTTACGCCGTTCATGACCGATGTGCTGGGGCTCGGAGCTTCCCGCATCGCGTCCGTTATGTTGGCGCTAGGCATTGTCGGCGCCATCGGCTCTCGGCTCGGCGGCTTCGGGGTGGACCGCTGGGGCGAGAAACGCGTCATCTTGTTAGGCGCGTTCGTTCATATCGCTGCACTTTCCGTCCTGCCGCTAGCCGCCGGCTCCGTCCCGCTGGGACTTGGGCTGATCGCGATCGTCATACTGGCCATGTTCGTATCCGGTCCCGCCATCCAAACGTACTTCATTCGTCAAGCACCGCATTCCGCGAGCATCGCGATCAGCTTCAACATCTCCTTTATTCACCTGGGCCTTGCGGCAGGCGCCGGACTTGGAGGCGTCATGGCCGAGAGTACGGCAACCACGCTTTACAATCCATGGGGCGCAAGCATCGTCGTCGCTTTAGGTTTGGCTGCAATTCTTGCAGGCTTGGCGCAAGATAGAAGACGGCGGCATGCGGCAGGTGTTGCGGCGAAACAATAAAGCTTGCCCATCTCGTCCCGATAGCGCCGCTGCCTGCAGGGGGACCGTTCCGCACCTTCTAACCAATAGTACCCCTGCGCAAGCGCGCGAGGGGTACCTTGTGTTTTGCAGTCGTATGGTAATTAAAGCTTTAGTTAACCGGCGGTCGGAATCGATGGGCCCGCCGAGAATTGGCTGTTGTACAGATCCGCGTAGAAACCGCCTCGTGCCAACAGTTCCTCGTGAGTGCCTTGCTCGATAACCGTGCCTTCTTTCATGACAAGAATGAGGTCGGCGTCCCGGATTGTCGATAGTCGGTGAGCAATGACAAAGCTCGTTCGACCGGACATCAAGTGATTCATCGCCTGCTGGATTTGAATTTCGGTGCGCGTATCCACGCTGCTCGTCGCTTCATCCAGAATGAGAATGGATGGATCCGCGAGAATCGCCCTGGCGATCGTCAGAAGCTGCTTCTGGCCTTGCGAGATGTTGGACGCCTCTTCATTAAGCACTGTATTGTAGCCTTCAGGCAGCGTACGGATGAAATGGTCGGCATGCGCCGCTTGCGCCGCCTCGACAACTTCCTGCTCTGTCGCTCCTAACCGGCCATAAGCGATATTGTCCCTAATCGTGCCGCCGAACAGCCACGTGTCCTGCAATACCATGCCGAACAGGCTCCGAAGCTGCCCGCGCTCGAGCTCGCGGATATCGTGTCCGTCTATCGTTATCGCTCCATCGCCAACCTCGTAGAATCGCATTAACAGATTGACAAGCGTCGTCTTGCCCGCCCCGGTCGGTCCGACAATCGCGACGGTCTGACCGCTCTTGACCGAGATGTTCATGTCCTGGATGAGCGGCTTCTCCGGGTTGTAGCCGAAGCTTACACCCTGGAATTCCACCACTCCATGCGACCTGACCAATGCAGGCTGCTTGCCCTTGGTTTCCGGAGATTCCTCGGCTTCGTCCAGCAGTTCGAACACCCGCTCTGCCGAAGCCAGCGTCGATTGAATGATGTTGGCAATGTTGGCCGTCTGCGTGATCGGCATCGTGAATTGCCGGGCATATTGGATAAACGCCTGAATGTCGCCGACGGTAATCGTCCGCTGCGTCACAAGGACGCCGCCAACAACGCAGATGCAGACATATCCGATATTGCCGATAAGATTCATGACCGGCATGATGATGCCGGAGATAAATTGCGCCCGCCAGCTGGAATTATACAGCTTTTCGTTCATCGCTTCGAATTTGCTAATGGATTCCTTCTCGCGTCCGAAAGCCTTTACGATGGTATGTCCTGTGTACATTTCTTCGACGTGGCCGTTAAGATCGCCAAGCTGAGCCTGCTGGTTTTTGAAATGAACCTGGGACCGCTTCGCGATCATCGCGATCGCAATAAAGCTAAGCGGCAGCGTAAGAACAAGAATCAGCGTGAGCAGCGGACTGATCGTCAACATCATGACGATAACGCCAATCAGCGTCACGATGGATGTTATGAGCTGCGTCAGGCTTTGCTGCAAGGTGTTGCTGATGTTGTCCACGTCGTTGACGACGCGGCTTAAAATATCGCCGTTCGAACGGGAGTCGTAAAATTTCAGCGGCAGCCTGCCCAGCTTGTCGTTCACTTCGTTCCGCAGCCGGTATACGACCTTCTGCGCGACGCCGGCCATCAGATATTGCTGCACGAAGGCGAACAACGAGCTGATCACGTAAAGTCCGGCGAGCAAGCCGAGAATTTCGACGATGCCCTGGAAGTCGATCTTCGTGCTGGTTATGATGCCCTCAAATAAAATGTCCGTCGCTCTGCCCAGAATCTTCGGGCTGAGAATCGAAAATACCGTGCTTAGAACCGCAGCCAGCAACACGGCCAGCAAAATGAGACGGAACGGCTTCAAATAGCCGGACAGCCGCTTTAGCGAGCCCTTGAAATCACGGGCCTTCTGCCCGGGAACGCCCATTCCGGGTCCCGGGCCGAAGCCCATGGGTCTGCCGCCGGGAGGGCCGCCTCCGCGAGCGCCAGCTCCTGCATTGTTCTCTTTGCTCATGCGCTCTCCTCCTCTGACAGCTGCGAGGACACGATCTCGCGATACACGCCGCTAGTCTCCATCAGTTCCTTATGCGTGCCGATGCCCGCGATTCGGCCTTCGTCCAGCACGATAATGCGATCCGCGTCCATAACGGTGCTGACTCTCTGCGCGACGATTAATACCGCCGCATCCGCCGTCTCCGCCCGCAAAGCGCTTCGTAGCTTCGCGTCCGTCTTGTAATCGAGCGCGGAGAAGCTGTCGTCGAACAGGTACACCTCCGGCTTTCGCACCAGCGCGCGTGCGATGGATAGCCGCTGCTTCTGCCCGCCGGATACGTTCGTCCCGCCCTGCGACAGTACGGAATCGAAGCCATCCGGCATCGCCGACACGAAGTCGAGCGCCTGCGCGATTTCCACCGCCCTGCGTATCTCTTCGTCGGTCGCATCCTCCTTGCCGTAGCGGATATTCTCCGCGACCGTTCCCGAAAACAACACCGCCTTCTGCGGAACAAGCGCAATTCGCTCGCGGAGCTCTTCTTGCGTCCATTCCCTGACATCCTTGCCACCAACGCGGACGGAACCGCCCGCTACATCAAAAAACCTCGGAATCAAATGGATAAGGGTGGACTTCCCGGAGCCTGTTCCGCCGATGATCGCCGTTATTTCTCCACGGCCAGCTTGGAACGAAATGTCGGATAAAGCCGGCATCTCGGCGCCCGGATAACCGAAGCTGACCTTGTTGAATTCCACAACGCCGCCAATCCCGGCCGATGCTTCCTTTGCGTCGCCCTCGGAGACTGCCTGGGCTGTTGTCGACACATTGTCTATATCCGTCACCGACGGCTCAAGCTCCAGCACCTCGTTAATACGAGCCGCGGATGCAGCCGCTCTCGGAACCATAACGAACATCATGGAGAACATGAGCAGCGAGAACATGATCTGCATCGCGTATTGAATGAACGCCATAAGGTCGCCGACGCCCATCGCTCCGTTATCGATACGCAGACCGCCGAAGTAAACAATCGCGATCGTGGACAAGTTCATGATCAGCATCATGACCGGCATCATAACCGCCATAATCTGATTCACCTTGATCGATGTCTGCATAAGATCGGCGTTGGCCTCCGTAAATCGCTCGTTCTCGTGTGCCGTGCGGTTGAACGAACGAATGACGCGGATGCCCGTCAGCCCTTCGCGCAGCACAAGGTTCAGCCGATCCAGCTTCTTCTGGATCGCCTTGAAGTATGGCATCCCCTTCGACGTAATGAGCCAGATCGCTCCCGCAAGAACCGGCAACGCCACCAGAAGCACAAGCGTAAGCTCGGCATCCTTGTACAGCGCCATAATGATGCCCCCGATGCACATCATCGGCGCCATGACCATGAGGCGAAGCATCATCATAAGAACTTGCTGCACCTGGTTAATGTCGTTCGTCGTACGGGTGATAAGCGAAGCCGTGCCGATTCGATCGAATTCCTGCAGCGAGAAGTGCTCGGCATGCTGGAATACCTTGCCTCTCACGATCCGACCGAAGCCGGACGAAATCTTAGAGGCATAAAGACTTGCTAGAATCGAGACTGTGGTCCCCAGCAGCGTAATGAGCAGCATGTAGCCGCCCATCCGCCAAATAAACGGCTTGTCTCCTTCAATGACACCCCTGTTGACGATATCCGCCATCAAGGTCGGCAAGTACAGCTCCGATAACGACTGAATCAGAATAAGCGTCATGACCAGTGCAATCGCGACCCGATACGGCCGTAAAAATCGGAACAATCGCAGCATCTTCCTACACCATCCCCTAAACTCGGTATGTGCCCGTTCCATGAGAAACGAGGCGACTATCATGCCAATATTTTAGTAGTAAACAAATCTTCTCCTATTATATCGGTTCCGCTCCAAGAAATTCAATGTGTCTGCCGTAAGGAGGCTATGCGAGCGGCTGCGGTGAGGGGAGAAGGATAGCCGTTCACGACAAGTAACATCGTTCCATAATCACATAATCCTTGCCGCTTTTGCTGAAGGCGGAGCCTGTGGCACGCAATCCGAATTTCAAGTCGAATTCGAGCAAAAAAAAGAGCTGCCACCCCTATGAAAGAGGCGACAGCTCTCCTATGACCCGACTCGGTAAACCACCGCGGACGATAGCCCTCTACGCTCGGCTTTGACGCTTCGCAACGCATTGTCTAAGCGTATCACCGACTACCCTTTGGCAGCCTCCTTAGGCGCCTCGATCACATCGTCCTTCGTGTCGGAGACCAGCTCCTTGGCCGAAGACTTGAACTCATGCAACGTCCGGCCCACTGCGCGCCCCAACTCCGGGAGCTTGGACGGACCGAATATGATGAGCACCACGACCAAAATCATCAACAATCCCGGGAATCCGATATTTTGAAGCATAGGAACATTCCCCTTCCTGATTCTATTTTATTGTTTCCCGCAACCTCGTAGAGCTAGTCCCTATTATGTGGGATGGGATACGCCGCCACCGCTTCGATCTCGATCAGCCAGTCCGAATTGACGAGACCCGCCACGCCGACCGTCGAGCGGGCCGTCTTGATCGGATTCTCCTTTGTGTTGAAAAACTTCGCATACGCGTTGAACCAGCCCGTATAGTCGAATTTGCCGTCCAGCGCCGCGTCCGGCGTCACGTACACGCGCAGATAGATGACGTCCTTCAGGGACAAACCTTGGTCGATTAACTGCTTCTCGATATTTTTGAGAATGCCCTCGGCCTGCTTCTCCGTATTGCCGTAGCGCTCATAGACGGTTTTGCCGTCCTTGTTGAGCAGAGGAGGCACCGTGCCGCTTGTAGAGAAAGTCGCCGACCCTGCCGGCAGAGCCACCGCGTTAGAGATGGAAGAGCTGGGGCTGCCGTAGAACTCCGGCTCGTTAATCGGCGTTAGCGGCAATTTGTTCGGCGTAACCGCCGCCGCGTACACGGAAGCTCCGATAAAACACGATAAAATCGCCGTTCCCGCCAATACTTTGACGTTTCGTTTGATCGCCATGTCCAATCATTCCCTCCATTAATAAATGACGAATAAGTTCAGCCCTTTTGCGCGATCGCAATCATTTATGCCGTCATAACAGTAACCTTATTCCTTCATCACGCGTTCCGCGATGTCGGTGACGACGGCACGCGCCGACTCGATGCCGCCGGCCATCCAGGCCGTTATGTAGCTGATATGCTCGCCCGCCAGGTATACTCTGCGATCCGGCTTGCACAGCGTCGGATACAACGTTGACCGTTGATCGCCCGAATAAGATACCCACCCGCCTTCGTTATACTTGATTTTCTTCCAATCGACGGAGAAGGAAGCCTCGAACTCCTTATGATACTGCGGATGAATCTTCGCGCCTTGGGCCAGCGCGTGCGCTTCCCGCTCCTGATAGGACATCGCGCCAAGCTTGTCCGCGCTGCCGCCGAAAGCATAGTAGCCAAGCAGCAACCCTTTTTTGTCCATATAGCCGGTTGGAGGGTAATAGATGGAGGAGATGTCCATATTGGTCAACGTGTTGCCGCCGTATATGCCCTCGTCTTCCTCCCAGAAGCGGCGTTTGAATTGCAGTCCGATTTTGCCCGCGGAGGCATAACCGACGCTGTTTATCGCTTTTTTCATATCCGGCGAGAAGTCCGCCTTAATGCCCTTGAGCACCGATAGCGGGATCGTGCAAATACAGAAGTCTCCCTCCAGCTTCTGAGTAGCGCCCGTGGCCAAGTTCTTATAGGAGACCGTGACGCCTTTGTCGCTTTGCTTGATTTCGGACACCTCGGAGTGAAAGCGGATCTTGCCCTTCAGACGTTTCTCGAACGCCTGCGGAATGGCGTCCATGCCACCAACGGGGTGGAACATCATCATCTGCTGGTCGTAACCGTATTCGCTGCTGAGATAGTTCCCGAAGCCCGAATTCAGAATCGCCTTCATGCTAAACGGATCGCGAATGACGCCGGCGTCGAGACGCGCGCCCGGCTCGTCCTTATAACCGCCCCTCGAAGACCCCTTGTAAAATAAATCCGCATCCAGTCCGCCCTCCGACCGGAGGTACGCCACAAGCTTTTCCTTCTCCTCGGCCGTCAGGGGCATGTCCAGCGCGTTCTGCTTCACGGCTTTCGCCATCAACTCGCTCACGTACCCGCGTACGTCGGCTTTCGCTTCGCGCTTGCGAACCTTCCTGCCCGACAGCTCCCCAACATTCTCGTTGTAGTAGTAGGCGTGGTCGTTGACGTTGCCGAACGGCTCGATGGCAATGCCGAACTTCCGGATGTATTCCATCGTGACATGGAACTGCGGTATGCGCATGGGCCCCGCGTTCAGATACAGACCGTCCGCGAATCTGGCCACTTGCTTCGCCGCGCCGATCTCGGTCACCGTCGTCCCCCTGCGCACGGACCAGATTCGGCCTCCGGATCGAGCCCGCGCTTCCAGAATGGTACAGTCGAATCCGGCTTGACCTAGCTCGTACGCTGCGGTCATGCCCGCGATACCGGCTCCGAGGATGACGACTTTTTTGCCGCCGCGTCCGCTCAGATTCAGCGCGTTCGCATCGGGCGGCTCGTAATCCGCCGCTTTCAACGTCTCCGGCGACAACAGTCCCAGCGTACCCATGACGCTAAATACCGCGGCCCCGCCGCCGATCTTGCCTACCGCGCTAAGAAATTGCCGCCTGGACATTTCATTTGGCGCTTTGGTCGATTCCATTCCGCTCCACTCCCATTCTTCAGCATCGATGTGCTTGGTTTACCACACAACGTCAAGATAACATGCCGGGATTGAGAGACTCTATTTTTATGTCAGAAATACTTACATAAATGTTTTTTTAAGATTCTCTTTCGTCTGATAAACTTCGTAAATATAGGCTGTTCCTCCCACGTCAATATCTCTCATTTTTGTATAACGGGTTGGAATAGTTCATCGAGACCATTGTCAAACAGGTTGCCGATTGTTAAAATCTCTCCCAAACGAAATAAATGTTAGTTTATCTAACCTAATTCTGCCACGAAATTCAGCATCCAACATTCTTTGCAATGAACCAGGAGGCGAGAGCATGAGCAAAAAGGTGATAGGGATTGGCATGGTCAGAGAATTGACGGGGCTTACGGAGAGGCAAATCCGGTATTACGAGGATCGACAGCTCATCTTTCCGGAACGAACACCGGGCGGTGCTCGAAAGTTCTCGTTCGAGGATGTGGAGCAATTGAAGGAGATCGACCGGAAGCTGCGAGACGGCTTCCATACGTTCGAGTTACGCAAAACTTTTTTGTCCGGCGCCCCACGCTCGCTGGAAACCTAGAGGAGGCTGTGTAATGTTATCGCCGACAATCATGACTTTCCTGGAGCACTTGGCTCAGCTGCGCAAACAAATTATCGCAATCGCCATTGTATTCGTATTATGCACCGTCGCCGGACTCGTCGTCGCGCCATACATTTTCGACGCTATCAAAAATGCGCCTCCGGCGTCATCGATGGACTGGAACACATTTTCCCCCTTTGACGGCGTTCGCATCTATATGGTTATCGCGATGTCCGTCGCGCTTGTGTTGACGCTTCCCGTTGCGCTATTACTGATTTGGAACTTCGTGAAAAAGGGAATGTATCCGCACGAACGGTCGGCCACGCTTCGTTATATCCCTTACAGCGTGTTTTGCCTGCTGGTCGGCCTTGCTTTCGGTTATTTCGTTGTTTTGCCCATGAGCTTCTCGTTCGTCACAAGCGTCTCGGAGAAGCTTCAGCTAACGGAGACGTATGGGGTCGCTCAATACTTTGGTTTCATGATGAACATCGTGCTGCCCGTTGCCGCTGCCTTCGAGCTCCCGATTGTCGTCATGTTCCTCACCCGCATCGGCCTGTTGACGCCCGAACGGCTGCGCCGTTCCAGACGGTACGCCTATCTCGTTCTTGTCGTCGTCTCCAATCTGATGACGCCGCCCGACATCGTATCCGACTTTCTGCTCCTCATCCCGCTTATCCTGTTATTCGAGATCAGCGTTTGGCTGTCCAAGTCCGTGTACCGAAAACGGGTTGCCGCAACGGAAGCCATGGCTTCGTAATTGGGACAAGCGCTTCTGCCGGCGGTACGCAAACAAGACCCTGCCAGAAACGACCGAACTCGTCCGGTCTGTTTCTGGCAAGGGTCTTGTTAAGGTTTGCTTATTGGCCTGTATGCCCAAATACTCGTACTTGCTTGCGAATCCGATATATCGCCCAGACAACGGATGACACGACCATGGCATCGAAGCAGACGTTAAACAAAAAGAGATGTTTGCCCATGTCGGCCTGCCCATCGCCCAATATCGGGATAAGGAAAGCAAAGATGCCGGTAAGCGCCAGCAGCAGGAACAACTCTGCCTTGATTCGCGATCCAAGCGCCCGCGCCTTGAACCATTCCAGGCAGGCAACAGCCATATATGCCGCAAAAAAGGCAACGACAAACCATAACTCGTTCGGAACGTATCGATGCTTGAATTCGCTCCACCCGCTAAAGCGAAACGAAAGCGCCCCTCGCTCCTTCCCTTCCGACTTCTCGTAGTTGCCAAGATAATAAGGCCGGATGCTCATGCAGTTCTCTGCCGCATACGCCATCTTCTCTACCAATCGGCCGGGATGGCTCAAATAGAAGCCCAGCACATCGAAATGCGAAATCCGGTCGTAGAAGTCCTCTTTCAAGGAAGGATCGTTCTGCGGAATCGCCGTCCCTGCCTGAAAATAATTCGTGCCCGCCAGTACGGACAATCGCTGCGGCAGCCCCAGCTTGTCCAGATCGCCTTCGACGTCGGGCGAGTTATTCAATATGCCGAAAAACACGGTCTGATAAATATTAATTTCCTTAAAATCTTTGGGAGCCGCGACATACATCGTCACGGACGCCAACGCGGTAAACGCGGACAACCCGACTATCCACGTCCGTATACGTCTCCCTTTGTCGCCAAGGCCGATATATCTAAGCCCCAGCAGGGCAAATCCGATTCCGATCGGCGCATTCTGCGTCTTTGAGCAAGTCAAAAACAGCACCGACGCGTAGAAGAGCAGCAGCAGCGGGACTGTCGGTTGTTCCGATCTTGCCAGCTTCAGCCCGAATCCGATCGAGAGCAGCAAGAAAACGAATGAAACAGGTTCCCCGAATAATGAATTGAAATAAGCCAAGTAGCCGACGTCGGCAAAAACAAATACCATCAGCAGAGCAAGCAGCGCCGAAACAATCCGAAACTCCGTACGTACAGCAGTTATCGCAACATACCCTGCAGCCAGTAACAGCGCGGTGTAGATGCCTCCCAAAATGCGAATATCGAAGGCTTCGCCGTTCGCAATTCCCCCTATCAATCTCGCAAGGACAACCAATAGAATTTGCGTAGAAGGATAGAATCCCCGAAGAAACCCGTCATATGCGAATAAGGCATGGGCATAACCAAAAAAACGATCCTCGTAAGACTCACCCGCATCGTAATAATTTAACCCAGCCGTTCCCATAATTCGCAAAAAATCGCCGTTGTCCGCCACCCCGATAAATGGGCCCGCAAACAACAGCACGATTGCAACAATTCCTGCGGCGGCAACGTACAGCCACTCCGCCTTTAACCATTTCCCCATACAGCACATCCTACTCGTTAGACTGTTATTCCTGGATTTCCCATTTAAGTCTAACACAAAACCGTTGTTTCTTAAACTTTCCCTTATTGCTGCCGTTCCAACTGCCGATTCACGCCCCTGCTATCGCTACCCAATGCCCTTTCGACACTTCCACGAACTGCGACGCGTCAAGTCCATACGGGTCCGCCTTCGATGCTTCTTGATTGATGACAAGCTTTTTCTGCGACTCCACCTTCGGATCCGGCACCGGAATGGCGGCCAGCAGCGTCTTCGTATAATCGTGAAGCGGATTGGTATACAGCTCCTCGCTCTCCGCCAGCTCCACGATCTTGCCCTTGTACATGACGGCTACACGGTCGCTGATATGCTTCACCATGGACAAGTCATGGGCGATAAACAGATAGGTCAGACCCAGCCGCTGCTGAAGCTCTTCGAGCAGCTTCACGACCTGGGCCTGGATGGATACATCCAGCGCGGATAACGGCTCGTCGCAAACGATGAAATCCGGCTCGACGGCAAGGGTACGGGCGATGCCGATCCGCTGCCGCTGGCCGCCCGAGAACTCGTGCGGGTAACGCATGGCATGCGAGGCGTTTAATCCTACCATGTCGAGCAGTTCCTCGATCCGCTTTTGGCGGGCAGCCTTCCCTTCATGCATGCCGTGCACATCAAGCGCCTCGCCGATAATATCGGCGACGCGGAGTCTTGGGTTCAGCGAAGCATAAGGATCCTGGAAGATCATTCCCATATGGCGGCGCATCCTCTTCATCTCTCCGCGATTTAACTGTTGGAGCGGAATGCCGCGATACAGCACCTCGCCGCCCGTCGCTTCGTTGAGCCGCAAAATCGTACGGCCCGTCGTCGATTTGCCGCTGCCCGATTCCCCTACGACGCCAAGCGTCTCCCCCGCGTGAACATCGAAGCTGATGTTGTTGACGGCCTTAAGAACCTGTCCCTTGCCGAGATCGAAGTGCTGACGCAGCGACTTCACCTGCAGGAGCGGCACATCGTCTTTCTCGCGCTTCACAAGAGGAGCGAGCTTCGGCTTCTTCTTTTCGTCGAGACGCGGCAGAGCATTGAGCAATCGAATCGTATAGGGATGCTTCGGATTCGCAAAGAGCTCCTCTGTCGTTGCCGTCTCCACAATCTCGCCGTCCTTCATAACAACGACGCGGTCGCACATGCCGGCGACAACGCCCAGATCATGCGTAATTAATATAATGGACGTGCCAAGCTCCTGCTGCAGTTGCTTCATCTGATTCAGAATCTGTGCCTGAATCGTTACGTCGAGTGCCGTCGTAGGCTCGTCCGCGATAAGCAGCGAAGGCCGGCAGGCCAGCGCGATGGCGATCATGACACGCTGACGCATCCCGCCGGAGAATTCGTGCGGATATTGCGAATAACGAGTCTCGGCGTTCGGTATCCCTACCTTCCGAAGCATCTCGATCGCTTCATTCCGTGCTGCCGACTTGTTCATTCTGCGGTGCTTGATGAGACTCTCCTCGATCTGCTTGCCGATTCGCATCGTCGGATTGAGGGACGACATCGGATCCTGGAAAATCATGCCGATCTCCTTGCCTCGGATCGCTTCCATCTCCGAATCGCTTTTGTCCGCCAGATTCATCCCCTGGAACAGGACCTCTCCGCCCTTAACGATAGACGGGGGCGACGGCAGCAAACGCATAATCGTGCGCGCCGTGACGCTCTTGCCGCTGCCGGATTCTCCGACGATTCCCAGCGTTTCGCCCTTGCGCAGCTCGAAGCTGACGCCGCGAACCGCCTCCACTTCTTTATCTCTTACATAGAAAGAAACCGATAAATCTTTGACTTGCAGCAACTCATCCATGATGTCACCTTTTTTTTTATTTTTTTCGCGTGTCGCGCATCTTTTCTGTTTTGTTGCAAATAGCTATAATAAATAATATATGAAAATTTTATTTCAAGCTATTATTTCATTCCATTAGTATCTAATTGAAATTTTATTGACTTTTCGTAACCCTTAAAATAAAATCTACTATATCGATCGGAATTATGCAAATTAAAATAGATAAAAGTGAAAGTTCAAAAAGTTCGGTACGTGATCAAAAGCGGACTTTTTGAACAACCTTTTAAAGGAGCGGAATAGTTTGACTGGCGATGCTGCTGCAACGGGATACGGCTTCATTGATCGTATTGCCTCCATTTATAATAAACTGTTCGTTAACCCTGCCTATCGCCCCTTGTTGCTGTTGCTCGGAGCGCCGATCACGTTGATCCTGTTCGGAGTTTACCAATACCGTAAAACAAGAGACGGGTCGACCAGACGAAAGCAAGAAATTCGCTCAGAGCTGGCGGCTGCCGGAATGAAAGAGCAATTGCTGGCGGAGGCGATTGACCGGCTCTCGCGCAAGCACCGTTTCTTCGGGCAGTCCGTTACGAAGGAACGGCTTAACGCCGAAGCGGAACGATTGGCGGAAGCCAAACTTAACGTTCTTGTCGAAGAGCGGATCCATGAAACCTCCGCCGCCGGGCATTCGCAGGGGCAATTAACTTTCTCGGCAACCTATCGCGAGCTTATGGGTTATCCTCTCTTCGCCGCCCTTTCGTTCGTGCTGGGTCTTCCCATGTATGTCCTGATGGCCGTTTATGCTAACCCTTATGCGAAATACATCGCCGAACGGCTGTTCATGGCATTGTTCGTCATTCTGGGCGTCGCTTTCCTTGTCTTCACCATCCTGTACATCTCGCCCATGAGTCCCGCCGCCAATATCCTTGGCGAAACGGCCACTGATGAACAGATTACCGCTTTTAATCGTCTATATGGGTTGGACCAGCCTTATCTTGTCCAATTATGGAACACGATTAGAGATATCTTTACCTTCGATCTCGGTCGTTCATTCGCCGGCAACGAAGATGTAACGGTATCCATCGCGAACAAGTTCCCGGTCACGTTGACGTTAACGCTGATCTCCACAGTGATCGCCGTTATTATCGCTTTGCCTATCGGCATTATATCGGCGACAAGGCCGAATTCTTTTTTTGACTATACGTTTATGTTCATTGCGTTGCTCGGACTGTCCATCCCGAATTTCTGGCAAGGACTGATTTTCATCTTGAACTTCTCCATCAATTGGTCCTGGCTGCCGGCAACCTATAATCCGAACAACTGGCTTTCTGCGATCATGCCGATCGTCGTGCTTGGTACCGGATTGACTGCAGCGGTTGCGCGAATGACGCGTTCCTCCACGCTGGAAGTCATTCACGAGGACTATATTATTACGGCTCGGGCCAAGGGTCTTGCTCGCCGCAACGTATTATGGAAGCATGCCGTCGGCAATGCGCTGATTCCCATCATCACTGTCATCGGCCTTCAATTCGGCGGTATGCTTGGCGGAGCGGCCGTTACGGAGAAGGTATTCAATATTAACGGAATCGGCAGCTACATCGTCGACAAGCAGTTCATTCCGGATATTCCGGCCATCATGGGCGGCGTCGTCTACACAGCTATTACGATCTCGATCGTCAACGTCATCGTTGATCTGATGTACGCGTTCTTCGATCCGCGAATCCGCTCCAAGATGAAACAATATTAAAGGGTGCTTATAGGATGAATATTACTTTGACTAAACAAGAGCTCAACTTCCGGCTGAAGTCGGCGCCCGAGTATGGACAAGCCAGCTTTGCGGGCATCATTACGCTCGCGCTGGGACTTGTTCTTCTACTGAACAGCTATGTGCCTGATGAAGGTGCTTTCCGTCCTGCCGTTCTGGCCGTTGGTGTCGCCTATCTCGTCTTCGCGGCCCTGCAATTTGTCGTTTGGCTGCTCATTCGCCGCAATCTGATTGCCATAGGCGAGCTCACTGCCGGTACCCGAATAATGGGCTACTTGCTAATGCTTAGCTTGTTCACTGCTAACGTATTCGCAGCCACCGCAGCGTTCCAGCTTGTCAAGAAACGCAAGACGGCGGCTTACACGCTAGCTGTGTATACGCTGCTTACGACCTTGCTCGTATTCGCCGTATCGTCGCTAAACCTGTTCAAGCCCTATGTGTCGAATGGCTTCCTGCCCGGCATGTTCCTATTGCTGGTATCAGCCGTCGTGCAGCTTGTTGCGCTGCTTCTCATCGCCAAATCCGCGAACGGGACCAAGCTTCCTCGCTGGATGTGGGGCGTAGCTTTGATCCTGATCGCCACAGCCGCTACGGGCAACCTGTTCGCCTTGTTCCTTGGCCTACTCCTGATCTCGAAGCTTCGCGACAAGGGTTACACGTCCGGCTCCAAGGTTGGCGATATTATCGACCGTTTGTCCCGAAGCTCGACTTCGATGTTGGGCCTGCTCTTTATTTTATTCCTGCTCGCTTTGTCCATCAGCAGCTACCTGACCTTCGATTACGGCATGGCTATCGATAATAATTATGCAGCGATCTTCCAGCCTCCGAGCTTGGAATACCCGCTGGGAACGGATAACTTCGGACGCGATCTATTCTCGCGCATCGTATTCGGCGCCCGGATCTCGCTTGTCGTAGGCTTGCTGTCCACGCTCATCCCCGTCATTATCGGCGGAGCGCTTGGCGCAATCTCCGGCTACTACGGCCGTCAAACGGACAATATAATTATGCGGGCTCTGGATATTCTGTATGCGATTCCCGGCATCCTGCTGGCTATTGCCATTATCGCTGCTTTCGGCGCCAGCACGACCAACCTCATTCTGGCGCTTAGCATCGGCGCAATTCCGACCTATGCCAGGACGATGAGGGCAAACGTCATGCTGGTATCTACGCTGGAATATGTACAAGCTGCAAGAGCCTTCGGCTCCAGCGATCTAACGATTCTGTTCAAGCATATCGTCCCGAATTCGCTGGCGCCAATGATCGTAAAGTCCACGTTGACAATCGGTACGGCCGTTATCTCGACGAGCAGCCTCAGCTTCCTGGGTCTCGGCGTAGAGCCGCATATTCCCGAATGGGGCAACATACTGAAGCTGGGCAGCGCCTACCTGGAGACCCATTCCTATACGGCGATCTATCCTGGCCTGGCGATTATCGCCCTCGTGCTGTCGTTTAACTTCCTTGGCGACGGTCTGCGCGACGCGCTGGATCCGAAGCTGGATTAGCAATTGGCCTGTTTCATTTACTAAAAACGCCAAAGTCTTATTCCTTGTCGTAACCTCATTCATATTCCATCGACTTCTATGTTTCGAAACCATGACTGGACGATGAATGAATGTGAGTTAACATATAGTTCGTGTTCAAAAAGTTCGGTTTTCAGCATCGAGAAGATTGGATGAAGGTAGAAACTGAGGAGCGGAGCGTAGTGGCAGCTACGTGAGCACCTGCAATGTTTCCAAAGGAAACATACTTCGTAAGCATATGCTTAAGTTTCGCCTGAATTCAAGATTCGATGTCGAGTAGGCTTCCTGGTATACTTCGTGATGAGAAGCGGACTTTTTGAACAACCTTATTCAAACATATCTTGTAGGAGGGGAACACCATGAAGAACAAAGTCAAACTCGGAGCGATGCTGCTGCTCAGCTTATCCATCGTGTTAAGCGGCTGCAAGCTGACCACCAAAAACGACGTAGCAGAATCACCGTCGCCTACGACCGGCTCGGAAGTCGTCGACAACAACAAGGTAGACATCGAGGTGCTCGGCATGAGCGCCAATGAAGCGGATCTTAACATCGTCCGCGATCAGCTGAACAAAAACGGCTTCAACGTCAAGCTTAACGTACAAGCCGACTACAGCAGTTTCAAAGCTCAACAAGACGCAGGCAATTACGACGTATCGTTGTCCGGCTGGACAACGGTAACAGGCAACCCGGACTACGCGGTTCGCTCGCTATTCAAGACAGGCGGCGACTACAGCATCATGTCCGATGCCGACATCGATGCTCTGATCGAGCAAGCGGCAGCTCAAACGCCGGAACAATTTGTAGCGACGTACAAAGATTTCGAGCAAAAGCTCGTATTCGATAACGCTTATATCGCTCCGCTCTACAGCTCGCTGAAATCCCAGGCGCTGAACAAGGACGTGCTGAACCCGGATTCCGTTCGTCTGTCCAAGTCCCGCTCCCTGCCTTGGGAAGAGCTTGACTTCAACGATACAGCGAAACGTGATAAAGACGCGCTGGTCTTGCAATCGACTATGCCTACATTGACATCGCTTGATCCGATCAAGGGCAACGACGGTTCCATCAACATTATCAACACGAACCAATACGTTCGCCTCGTTAACCTCACGGACGACGATAAAGTGACATCCGTAGGCTCCCTGTCGCTTAATCATGCCATCGCCGACGGCAACTCCGACTACTACTTCATCCTTCGCGACGACATCAACTTCGCCGCGGTTAAGGACAAGCTGGCTGTCGACACCGGCGAGCGCGTAGGCGCGGACGATGTAATCTTCTCGCTTGACCGTGCGAAGAACAAGGATTCCGTTCCGGATCACCGCACATACACGCTGCATGAGCATATCAAAAGCGCTGAAGTCGTTACGGACGTAGCCGCTCTGGAAGGCATCAAAGTATCCGGCAGCGACCAGACGATTAAAGCAGCTCTTGAAGAAGGCCTGGATGCGAAAATCGCCTCCCTTGTGTCAGACAAAACGCAAGCCGACAACGGCGCAGGCAAATACCAAATCGTCAAAGTGACAACAACTGAACCTTTCCCGCAAGTGTTGAACTACCTGGCTCACCAATCCGCGGGCATCGTATCCAAGAAGCAAGTAGAAGCAATCAACACCTACGACGTGGCGAAGTTCGACCCGAACAAGGATATCCCTTACGGCGACCAAAACACGGTTACGGAAGGCAACGCGTACAACAATACGCTGTACACTAGCGGTCCTTACATCCTGTCGTACAAAAACGATTACGAAGCGATCTTTTACAAAAACCCTGCTTACATGACTGGCACGGATCACGCTCCGAAAATCAACAGCATTAAAGTACGTTTCATTAAAGATGCCGACAGCACCCTTGCGGCGCTTCGCAGCGGCGAGATTCATCTGTACTACGCCGTGTCCGAGACGAAATTCGACATCGTGAAGGGCGATAGCAAACTGCAACTGCAGACGCTGCCAAGCAACGCGGTATCGTATCTGCTGTTCAACACGAAAAACCGCGCGGTCGCGGAGAGCGCGGATCTGCGCAAAGCCGTATTGTACTCCATCAACCAAGAAGACTTTATCACCTACTACGGCGGCAACAAATTCAAGGCAATTTCTACGCTTAGCCCGATCGTGGATACAGGTCTGGAGCTTAAAGCCGACGCAGCCAAAGCGAAGGAATTCCTGAACGCTTACAAAGCGAGCAAATAATTAGCACGATAACAGAGACTGCTCCCGGCCCGCCAACACTTGGTCGGGAGCGTCTCTTCGTTTAGGGACTTGTTGATCATCATACATGAAGGAGTGATTGAACATGACTCTACCATCCGCAACTAAACTTTCGCAGTGGGACGCGCTTCAGCTCGAATCGCTCAAGTCGCTTGGCTGGTCGAACGAGGAGTTGATCTCGCGGGTAAACAGCGGCGACCTCCCGAAGGACGACAGCAAATTCCAGTTCGACTACGCTGGATTGAGGACAGTCGCCTCCGAGCAACCGGATACGTTTAAGGCAGCGGTGGAGAACGGCTACCAGATCAAATACAACACGATCCGAGGCATCCATAGTTGGATCTTCGTCGCATTAAAACAGGATGCGGAGCTCATCCTTGAGCCCGGCTCGGAAGCGGTCGCAGCGTCGCTGACGGCGGACGAAGCCGCATCTCTCGCCGGCGTGCTCTCGTTCGGCTGGGCGCTGACCGCCGTGGACGACGCCGGGACTGCCGGCGACGATAGGCGTACGGCTTATCGGGTGTCTCCTGCGGGATAATAACATGCACATACACAGAGACGACCTTGCATTCCTTCTATGAGGAATGCAGGTCGTCTTTTATCGTTGATCTAGTACACATTAACTTTCCGCCTCCTCTGCCACGCTGGCGTCCGAGCGCTGCTGTCGCACGCGAGAGATGAACAAGGCGAATGACATGGCGACTCCTATGAGTACGGCAATGGTCAAGTTCGTAAAAACAGTCAGCAGAAACGTCGTCGCCAGCACCAGTGATTCGCCGTTTCTGGCGCGCAGCATCCCCATAAACGCGCGGCGTTCGCTCATGTTCCAGGCGACAACCATCAGGATCGGCGCCATGCTTGCAAGCGGGATGCGGGAAGCGTACCCCGCAAATGCCATCAGCACTCCCAGCACGA
The DNA here is from genome assembly GCF_002165585.1 of Paenibacillus sp. MY03. NCBI lineage: Bacteria > Bacillati > Bacillota > Bacilli > Caryophanales > Paenibacillaceae > Paenibacillus > Paenibacillus sp. MY03. The sequence continues at coordinate 34,330 of NZ_MXQD01000057.1, forward strand.
CCAGTGCATGCACGATGCCGGACACCGGCGACGCCGCGCCCGACTTCACGTTCGCAGCCGTTCGCGCGATAGCTCCCGTTGCCGGAATCCCCCCGAATAAAGGCGCGACTATATTCGCGATGCCTTGACCAACCAGCTCGCGATTGCTGTTATGGCGGCTTCCCGTCATCCCGTCGGCCACTACGGCGGACAATAGCGATTCGATGCCGCCCAGCATGGCGATCGTCAACGCGGGGACGAACAGCTGTCCGGCCAGCTCCAGCGAAAGCTCGGGAATTCGAAGCGCGGGCAATGCATTCGGTATCTCGCCGTACAACGAGCCGATGGTCTCGACTCTCCCGTCGAACAGCAGCACTGCCGCTGCGGCGGAGATCAGCAAACCAACCAAAGAAGCCGGCACTTTGGGCAAGTACCGACGCGACAGCAAAATGCCCGCGAAGCCGATCGCCGCCGTGGCGATGCTGTACGCATTGACGGAAGACAGATGAAGCGCCATTTCCTTGATGTTCAGCAGGAAGCTTTCTTGTTTATCGATCCGGTCCAAACCCAAAAATGCGGGAAGCTGTCCGGCAAAGATGATGACTCCAATTCCCGAAGTAAAGCCGACGATAACCGGCTTCGGCATAAATCGTATGAAGCTGCCCGCCTTGAGCACCCCCAATACCACGAGAATCACCCCGGCCATCATGCCCGCCGTCAGAAGCCCTTCGTAGCCGTACTGCAGCGTCACGGCCAAGAGAACAGGAACGAACGCTCCGGTAGGTCCTCCGATCTGGTAACGCGATCCGCCAAACACCGAGATGAGCACGCCCGCAACGATTGTCGTGTAAATCCCGTATTCCGGCTTTACGCCGGAAGCAATAGCAAATGCCATCCCTAACGGAATGGCAATAATCCCTACAATGAAGCCGGATAACAAATCGTTCCGAAACGACCCCGCGCGATAATCCGCGTATCTCCCCGACCCTTTCATTTGTACAACCTTCTTTTCTTCATATATTTAAATATTTGAATATATATGAAATACTACCGCCTCGCCGTTAGATTGTCAATCGGAAGTTGCCTATTATCAGGGCTCCTTCCGAATGACCTCCAGCAGCGAAATCGCGTCAACGAGATGGTTGTCGAATATTTGCTTTGTAATGGCGAGCATATCCTTGATCAGCGGATCGCGGAGCGAGTATATAACCGTTGTTCCTTCCTTGATGCCATATACAACATTTTTGCTTCTTAATACAGCCAATTGCTGCGAGACGGCCGATCCTTCCGAGCCCAGAATGGTCTGAAGCTCGTTAACGTTCCGATCGCCCTCGCATAATACCTCAAGAATCCGAATTCGCATCGGATGAGCGAGAGCTTTGTAAAAATTCGCTTTGAATTGAGGAATTTCTTGATTCACGGCAGCTGCCCCTTACCTGTTTCTTCTTGATCATCTTTCTCCATCATACCATAATTCGGCTTTCAGGTTGACCAATCGCTTCAGAACCTTTGTCATTTTCGCAGAGTTGCACTATACTTGAATAATTATATTTGAATTTTTGAATATTCGATTTTATGGAGGTTTGACCGGTGAGCGAACAGACAATCGGAGCAAGGAAGGCGACGAACGATTCCCCGGAGGGGGAACATACCGTTACTCTTACCCGGAATGCGCTAATCGTGGACGGCATGAAGACGCTCGGAGAGCTCGGAACGCATCATATATGCAACGTTTGCATCAGCTACGGAGGATCTTGCTGCAGAGGCTGCCCGCATCTCGCCGACGGATTGGGCTGCGGCCAAAGAAATACCAGCTGCACGGCATGGTTATGCGGATTTCTTAAATATTATTTATACGAGATAGGCGTATTGGATGAGTGGCAATCATTCTGGGAGCAAATTCCGGGTCAGGATTACAGAGAGGACTTTACGCCGGAGCGAGTTGACGTCAATCTGGCCATGCCTCGCGCGAATGCACGCCATGAACGGCTTGGCCTGGCATTGGGAGCCGATCTGCGCCAAATAGAACAATCGCATGTCGCGATCGGCTTTATTTTGACGCTCCGGGAAAAGCTCGACAAAACGATGGATCAATTGATGCATTGCGGCACGGACCGCAAACGGCGTATTCGACTGCAAAGAAAAATCAAAATGATGACGGCCGATTTCCGCTCCTTCCATCAATCTTTAGACTCGTCCCGCTCTTAGATTTCGTTCTCCCTTGCCAACACGCTCTCTAAATAAGCGTCCAGGCGCTCCATCACCAGCTCGTTCGTCAATTTGGCAAAGCCGAGATCGATCCAACCCTGGTAGACCTCCGGTTCTCCAAAGGCGTAGTCGACGAGGGTGGCCAGATCCCAATACGGATTATAGTCGAAGTTGTCGCCTGCATAGCGCCGGTAACTTTCCAGAAATGAGTCGGCGGCTTCCACGCCGTGCAGCTGCGCAAGATTGACCCGGCAATGACCGACGTCTATGCCCGCCGGGCCGATGCAGCCGTTTACCCAATCGACGACGCCGCTGACCTCCCCGTCCACCCATAACAGGTTCGTCGGATGGTAATCGCGGTGAATAAATCTCGGGACAAACGCCGGCTTCGGCCCGAGCAGAATTTCAATGGCTCTCTTCCAGCGGTCCGGAACGGATGTCCAGCCCGAAGCATCGAACTTCGCCGCATCGCTGTAAGCGCCATACGTCCACGGGAAGCCCTCCGTACTCGCGCCAACATGCAGCCGCGTTAGCGTACGGGCCATGCGATCCGTCCACGCCCGCACATCCTCTGGCTCCAGCACGACGCGGCCATCCAGATGGGTCATCAGTAATGTCGGCAATCCGCATTCGTTTCCCGTCTCATCGTAAGCAACGACGTTCGGCGCATCAATATCCGCCGCGCCTGATGCTTTCCGCAAGCTTTCTGCCTCGTGTTTCGCCAAATCCGGCTCGCTCTCCAGCCACTCCTCATCCGTGTATTGCCTCAGCACGAGTCGGTGCGCCTCTCCTCGCACGTCAATGATTACACGATGGATCGGTGTCGACACTCCGCCCATCAAACGTTCAATCGATTTTATTTTTGCTTCAGGATGAACCGCCCGCTCGATCCAACGCAACACATGTTCTTCAATCATCGTTATCATAACTTGCCTTCTCCCAGCGATAAAACCGCCTTGTCGATACGACGGATGCGGGTTTCCTCCGTCTTCGCCCCTTCGATTTGCAGCACGATTCGGCGCTTGTTGCTATACGACAGTCCTTCGAAAAACGTTCGGGCAGCCGGTACGCGATCTAGCCCTTCCGCGAAATCGGCCGGCACTTCCAGTTCCCTCGGTTCGGTATCCAATTCGAGCGCGACATCAACCTCGTCCCCGGCCGCGACGCCGGCGGCATTCCGGTTCTCCGCGCTAAGCGGCAGCATGTACTTCCCTCCGTACACGGCGACCGTGCTGCGGTATGTATGCCCGCCAATCGTTACCTTTACGGCAGGTTTCTTTCCTTGCCCAAGCGCCTCTACCGCTTCGGCCGGCACCTCGAATCCGGTAGCCGTTTTGCCTCCCAACTCAATCACTGTCGTAAACTTCATCCTGCCAACCTCCTTTCGCCTTATCTCAAAATCATACGAAAACATTCCAATTAATTCAATTGATCTTTGCAAATGCAAAAAAAAGAGAGCGAAACATCCCTTTCGAGGAAATTCCAATCTCCTTACTTGACTCTTGCAAAAAAACAAATCAGACCTTGAAGAAGGCAAACTGGTGGTGCTAGAGGTGAAATGAGCGTTATGCGGTCATCTTCAGATCCCTTAATATGTCGAACAGTGGTATTGAAAGCAACTGGTATTGATCAAAGCCAAGCAATTCCTTGAAGTAACGGTATCCCGTTTCAATGTGCCAACGTACTCGGTAATAGCTTAAGATCGTAACGAGATCCAAGCTTAGATCGGTACACACGATACAAAACGGGCACACGTTAGCTTCAAACTTACCTTCCCAAGATAATAAATTCTTCTTGTACTCGATCGGATTAAAAGCCCGCCCGGTTTCACATTGTTAAGAGGCATGGGCGGGACTGTCAATCAACTGAAATTCGATTTCCTACCCTTTAACCGCGCCTATCATGACGCCTTTGACGAAATATTTTTGCAGAAAAGGATACAGCAGCAATATCGGCACAGTAGCCACGATGATCGTCGCGTATTTGATCGTTTCTCCGACTGGCATCTTGTCTCCGCCACCGACGCTCGTCATCATCGAGTCTGTGTTGTTCGTAATCAAAATTTCTCTAAGCACAAGCTGCAGCGGGAACAACTCGCGGTCACGCAAATATATCATCGCCCCGAACCACGCATTCCAATGCGCCACTCCGTAAAACAGCACCATCACAGCCACAACCGGCAGCGACAACGGGAGAACGACCCGGAACAAAATCGTAAAATCGTTCGCTCCGTCCATCCGCGCGGATTCTTCAAGGCCGGCAGGTATTGCCTGGAACGACGTTCTCATAATAATCAAGTTCCACGTACTGAGCAGCGAGGGTAAAATGATCGCCCAACGCGAATCGAGCAGTCCTAGATTGTTAACGAGCATATAGCTTGGAATAAGCCCGCCGGAAAAAAACATCGTAAAGACGATCATGAACATGATCGGATTTTTGAGCAGCACATTTTTCCGGGAAAGCCCGTATGCGCCGAAAGAGGTAAGCAAAATGTTCAGCGACGTGCCGACGGCGACGTAGAAAAGCGTATTCATATACCCCATATAAATCATCGGATTATCGAACACCATCAGGTACGACTCCGCACTCAAGCCGATCGGCCTGAACAAAAATCCTCTCGCTTGCATCAATGCCGCCGGATCGCTAAAAGAAGCGAAAAACACGTATAGTAAAGGATAAAGCGCCGTCAGCGACAACAACGACAGCAGCAGCAAATTCGCGGATTCGAAGACGGTCTCGCCGAAGCTTTGTCTAATTCGCACGTTCCTCCTCCTTACCATAGCTTATTTTCGCTCACTCGTTTGCTGAAGCTGTTGGCCAGGATGAGCAATGCGAAATTGATCAAGGAATTGAAAAGGCCGACTGCCGCGCTGTAGCTCATGTTTGTCTCCAAAATGCCCTTACGGTACACATATGTCCCAATCACATCTGCCGTTTCGTACGTTGCGCTGTTGTACATCAGCAATATTTTCTCATCGCCGACCGCCATCATCGAGCCGACTTTCAAAATAAACAAAATAACGATGATCGGAATCATGCCGGGAATCGTAATATGCACGATCTGCTTGAACCTTCCTGCTCCATCGACCTTCGCCGCTTCGTACAGCGTCGGATCGATATTGGCGATCGACGCCAAATAGACAATTGAGCCCCAACCGATATGCTGCCAAATGCCAGAGCCGATATAGAGCGTCCGAAACCAACCTGGCTCACGAAGGAAAGGAATCTCGCCCAGTCCAAGCGAGGTCAGCAGGTGATTGACAAGACCGTCCGTTGCCAAGAAATCGGTCATCATCCCTACGACAACGACGATAGAGATGAAGTGCGGCATGTAAGTCAGCGATTGCACGGTCCGCTTGAACCTAGGCTGCCGTACCTCATTAAGCATGATGGCGAGCAAGATCGACGCGGGAAAAGCGAACAACAGCTCGTAAAGGCTGATCAGCACCGTATTGCGAACAATTCGGCCGAAGTAATAGCTGTCGAAAAACTGTTCGAAATATTTGAACCCGATCCACGGACTGTTCCACATTCCGCCTGAAAGCGAATAGTCCTTGAATGCGACTTGAATTCCATACATCGGCCCGTAATGAAACAGCAAATAGAAAGCCACAACGGGTGCAAGCATCAAATATACATACTTGTTCCGTTTCAGATCCTTCCCCAAGTTTGAAAGCATGCGAAAATCTCCTATCTTCCGTTACTTTAATCCGAATTAACGCGTGGATGAATCCGAGCAACCCGAGTTGACTTAGTTGACCTAGCAACCCGGGTTGCCCGTACCGACTCTCCTACTTGCCGGAATTATACCGGTCCAGCGCGGCTTGCTGGATTTTGGTCGCTTCGTCGATCCCCATGCCTTTCAGCGTCTTGATGAAGTCGTTGAACGTATCGAGCGATTCTGCGCCCATGATATACTTCGTCACTTTCTCATCATAGAAGGTGTTCACGTCGTTCATGATCGAGGAGAACTTGGAGCTTTCGTCGGGTGTAAGCATCACGATAGGCATCAGCTTCTTGTTTTCCGGCTGCATCCACAGTTCGATCGCCTGCTTCTGCTGGGGCAATTGGGCATACTGCTCCATATAACGCCGATCTTGTACGAACGGTCCCGTCGAATACGCCCTTATATATCTTCCCATCGCATGGGATAGCGGAAGTCCGTCGGGATTTTTCATGATCAAATCGGTGTAGGTGGGATATCCATCCACCATGTTGTAGCTCTCGCCTTCGATGCCGAAGTTGAAGAGCATATGCCCTTCCGGCCCGTATGCATAATCGAGCCACTTGACGGTCGCCTCCGGGTTTTTATTCGAAGTCGTGATCGCCGTAGCCATTCCGTTATAAACAAAATCCTTCTGGCCGAGCTCCGGACGATCCCCCGCCTTCAGCACAGGATACGAAGCGGCAACGAGGTCGAACGATTTGTCTATGTCCTGCATCAGTCCCATATACTTTCCGATCCCGCTACCGCTAAAGCCGATCATCGCGCCCAGTTGGTTCCCCGTAACCTTCGAGTCCTTCAGCTTTCCGTCCGTCGTTGCAAAATCTTTATCGATCAACCCTTCCTTATACCATTGGCTCATCTTTTTAATAAATTCCAGAAATTGCGGCTGAACCGCCCCGTACTTGACGACCCCGTCCTCCTGGTAAAAGCCTTTGGCCGTAACCCCCCAGGCGCCGACGAATGCATGGCTGTTGTTAATCCCGCTAAGCTCGAGCAGGAACGGAATTTCATCCGCCTTGCCGTTGCCGTTCGGGTCTTTCTCTTTAAAAGCGCGGAGTACAGTCTCCCACTCGTCAATCGTGGTCGGAACCTTCAAATTCAATTTGTCGAGCCAGTCCTTGCGAAGAAACAGGCCCTGTGCGGTCAGCAAATAATCGTCGCCCCGAATAAACGGAAACGCATAAATATTGCCTTCTTCCGAGGTAATCATCTTCTTGATGTCCGGTCTTTCTTTAAGCAACTTCGAAAAATTAGGCGCATGTTTCTCGATCAGCTCGTTCAAACGGATGATGCGCTTTTCCTTGATGTAGTTGTCAGCCCCCGGCACGACCTTCCCCCAATTGGCTTCCACTACATCCGTCATATTGCCGGACGTCATCATCAAGTTGAACTGGTCGTCCGAAGAGGGATGCATAAACTCCACCTTCGTCTTCGTGATTTCCTCCAGCTTCCGATATACGCCGACCTGAGACAAGTCCTTCAGCGTAGCGCTCACATTCGGATCCAAATAAACGAAATAACTCAGTTTGTCCGGATATCCGACCTCCGTCGTCTGCGACTGCCCGTCGACAGGTTTCTTTTCCGTTTCTTTGCCTGTCTCTTTCCCGCCGCTGCAGCCCGCCGCCAATAAAGCCGCCAGCAAAAGCGAGAGCGATGCCATCCCAATTTTTTTTGTGCCCCTCAACATACTCGTGCCTCCCTGTGTGCTTTCCGCTATGATAACCGGCCGCCAGCCGATTTCATGAGTTAGCATATCGCGGCCGGCTTTATTCGGATAGGATGAGGTTTATGCTTTCGTTAACGAATATTAAGAATGGACGCATTCATTATTTAATCTTCGTTAATAGAATTAGGCTGCCGCAGCTGCTCCCTGTATTTTCCGGGTGTAATGCCTTCGATTTTTTTGAAAACGCGATTGAAGCTAATGTTATTTCCGAACCCTGCCATTCCGGCAATCTGTGCCAAAGCAAGCGGAGACTCCGCCATGAGCCGCTTGGCCTCCTGCACCCGAACGTGCGCAATGTAGTCCGTAATGTTCTGTCCGCTCTGTCTTTTGAAGAAGGTAGATAAATATTGCGGGGTAATGTCCAGTTTCTCGGAAATGGTTGTCAGACTGAGCATGATGTCGTCGTAGTGTTCATCGATATGCTTCGTGATCGCGCTTAGCAGCCGGTCTCGATGGTCGGTTCTGCCCGCAGCGAGATAGTCGCAGACCTCTATATACCAATCCAATGCGAGCATGTGCATCTCTTGAAACGTCTTGCAGTCGCCAAGCCGCAGAATCGGATTGATCCCGTCGCCGAATACCGAGCTGTACTCGATATTTAGGGAATGCAGCGTTTTGAGGAGCGTTCCGATGATTTCATAATATAGGCATCTGCCCATTTCCAGCGTAATGCTGTCAGCCTGCAAATTCGTTTCGTACAGCTGGGCGAGTGTCTTCGCAATCTGCTCGTGCTCTCCGCTCTTCGTGAAATTCATCAGCTGCACTTCCATTTCAACCGGGTAGTAGTAGTAGGCGGAAAGCTTCGTCTGAAGCGACTCGTAAAAAAGAATGCGGTTCTGCCTGGCAATGAGCTTGTAGTCGAGCGCCTTTCCCGCTTCCCTGAAGCAGTGTCCGAGCGAATCGGCTCCTTCCCTCACGCCGCTTACCGCGATCGTTATGAACATCCGAAAACTGGTTTCCGCCGTTTGGCACAATTCCTCCGCAAAAGATCCGGCGGTTTCGCTTCCGTGCTCAGCCTGTCCCTCTTCATTCATCACGACAGCCAGACGCCTCTGGTCAAGCTCCAGCACGTATCCTCGACTGTCCAGCAGCTCTCCGGCGATGTTCCCGATTACAAATCTTGCAAGAGCCCATTCCTTCTCGTGCTCTCCTTGGACAAAACGACTGCAGTCATTAATTTCCACGAGCAGCACGCGGAATCGGTTCGAAGCGAATCGGATGCCCATATCGGCTAAGGAACTTTCCGTTAACGACGAGGAATCCACCTGACCGCGAATCAAACGGCCCAAAAAATTGGCTTGCACCACGGCGGTTTGCTGCGTGAGCGCCGCTCTCAGCTTTTTCTCGTCGTTGAAAGCCGTCTGCATCGTTTCTTTAATAAAATCGAACTCGTTCCACGAATCGGTTTCCGTTATGCTTTTTTTGTTGCGGATAAGACTGACCAGTTCCTTGACCGGACTGTAGTGCCGGTAGGCCAGCAAATAAGAGATGACGGCTCCCCCGATTAGGCAGAAGGCCAACAGGAAGAGCGCGCGCATTTTCAGTTCGTCGACGACCTCCAGAAACGCGCTTTTGGGCACGACCGTCATATACTTCCATCCGTTGCGATCGGAGGACGTGTAGGAAACCATCTGCGCCCGCCCTTCGGATTTCACTTCTGTCATGCCGGAACGCTCGATCAGCGTCGGAATGATCGCGCGGATCGAATCCGTCACTTCTCCGGTGTTCATCAATACTTCGTTATCGTCATTGACGATAAATACCGATCCCTTGCTTCCCCACTCGATTTTTGCGAGAAGCTGTTTGAATTGCTGCTCGTCCACAAGAATAACAAGCGTCCCTTTATTTCCGGACATCGTATCGATCGGCAATGATTGCACGAACGTAATCGCGTTACGGGTCATTCCGGCATGGCTAACCCGTTCCGCAGGCAAATAGCTTTTGTAATGGTTTGTTTCGAACAGGCGCTGTCTCCATTCACTCGCCGTCATATCTTCATAGCCCAGAGACAGTCGATAAAATGTTTCGGGAGATGTCTTCATATTCGCCGTGACGATTTGGTCGCCCTCTTTGACATACACGTAATAATCCAAAATCATGCTGTCCGCGTTGCGGAATTTTGTCAAATCCTGCATGAACTCGACGAACTTGTATTGATCCGCAGGACTTTCCGACGCGCCCTTGCTGAGCAGAAATTGCAGTCTCGCATTCAACGTGATCTGCTCCGCCATATACTCAAGCTCCTTCAGCCTGTTGTCCGCAACCAGCATAAGCTGTTCCATCATCACAAGGTTCGAGCGGTTTCCTTGATCGGTCATATTCCTCTCGATTTTCCCATACATGACGACCCCGATCGTGACCGGCAGCAAAAAAATAAGCAAATAGGACGAAAACAGCGTAATAAAAGCGCTGTTTTTATTTTTGAGCAAGCTTCGTTTGGCAGCGCCCTGTCGCATATCATCTCTCCTCTAACGGCATTTCATATAGCTGATTATACTTCGGTTTCCAGCTATATTTCTCCTAATTCCGCAAATTTCCGCCCGGAAACGGCTCCGCGCTTCCTCATCCGTAACAAACACGAACCGCTATAGCTATCCACCCGAAGGATAGCCATAGCGGTTCACCCGCCTGACGCGAGGCGCCCAGCCGCCGGCCGGCTATTCGCTTTCCGTGCGTCGAAGTGGCGGCTTGCCGCTGCCAAAGCGCTCTTAGCTCCTCATTGCTGCCTGCTTTTGCGAAGCTAATTGGATACGTACACGATCATCGTTTCGCTTGTCGTCGATCCTTCCCCGTTCATAACCTCGCAGCGGTATTTATATGCGCCGGGCGCTTTATTGCGGATCGCGGTATGGGCGGACTGCGTCTGAGGCGTTTGCGGAGTCAGCGTTTGCGTATCGATCAGCACGTCGTTCTCGTACAAAAGATATGACGTACCGTTCGTTCCCCACCACATATTCATGCTGATTTGGTAATTGCCGTCGCCGTCCCAGTTGTCGTTCGCAAGAATCGGCTTGCCTGGCGCCGCTTCCGTGACGGTAATGGTAAGAACATCGCTTCGAGCGGAGCCGTATTCGTTAATTAATTCCGCATAGTAGCGATAAACACCATTCTTCCGGTGCTTAACGGCGGAAATCGCGGATTGGGCATTCGGCGTCCGATCCGCCAAAAGCTGAATATCGATCTGAACGTCGTTCTCGTAAAGCTTGTAAATTGTGCCGTTGGCCCCCCACCACATATTCATCTTGACGTTGTAGTTGCCGTCGCCGATGCCTGAATCGTATCCGTTGTCGCCGGACAGCACCGGCTTCGCGGGCATCCCCGCATTTCCGTATACGTTATCCGTTACGGCAGACTTGATACGTAGATAAGGCTTGTTTCCCGCATGGTTAGGCCCGTAAAGAACGGTCATCAGCCCGATTCCGCTTTGCTTAAGCGCCAAGCTTGCCTTTCGGTCGCCCGCCGCCTGCGAACGGATGTAATCCGTCAAATCGATTTCGTGCCATTCCGCCATTCCGGTAAAATGCTCCAACGCAAGCTGCTGCCCGACTGCCGGACTGTTGTTCCAATTTAACCCGGCCGCCGTCCAGCTATCCTCGGAGACCTCATGAACGCCGACGTCCACTTCGCTACCCTGCGAATCGTTCACTTGGCCGTAAACGTATAGCTTTGCTTCATATACGGCCGTCTGTACGGTGCTAAGGTCGAACTGTAAATACGATATCCGGTTGTAACCCGCGGCCCCGGCTTTAACGGCTAGTACCGTATCCTGCGAAAAATTCGTACCCGCATAATCCCCGTCGCGAACGTACGTCGCTTGAACCGGTTTGAGCTTGTTTTGGTCCTTGGACTCGAGGAAAAGGCTGGCCGTTTTCGCAAACCTGTCCTTCGTAACCCGGACGCTTACGCGTGCAATGCCGTCTCCGACGCCTTCCGCGATCCCTTGCGGCGATACGGCGACGATACCGGGATGATCCGAGAAATATTCCACCGTCGCCCCTACTAGATCCGCGGGCGTATTGTCGCTCATAAATGCTGCCGTAGCCAATTGTACCGCTTCGCCGATATCCAGCGACTCCTTCTCCGCGGAAAGCGTGACGCGCTGAAGACGGTTGGGCGTCGCCGGTACGGTGAACTCCCGGTCGTATATTTTCAATTCCGTTATGCTGTTGAATTTGTTCTGCGAATTTCCATAACCGATAATCCGCAAATATCTGGCTGTCTGATTGCCTATATTGTAATTTTCGGACTGCAGCGATTTTCCGCTGCTCGTGCCGCTATATACCGTCGTCCATGCCTGCCCGTCGTTCGATACGGCGATATCGAAAACGGCCGACCGTTCATTCCCTTTGAACCATGCGATGGAAGCGCTCTTGAATGTCTTTGCGGAGCCGAAATCGTATTGTATCCATTGTCCGTCGCCTTCCGCGGACCAACGGGTGTTCAGATCGCCGTCCGCCACATTTGCCGGAACATTTCCGTCGTCGCCGCTCGCCGTTATTGCCGCCGCAGGGACGGTTTCGATCGGTGCAGCTGCCCTGTCGATATGAACCGCATAGCGAGTTGCATCGGCTGCGCCCGGATCGGTTACTTCAATCCATGCCGTTCCGGGAATCGCGGCCGCTTGCGTGACGACGACTGCAGCGCCGGGATTAGCCGGCACGGCCTCGACAAGCGGGACAATTGTTTCCTGCTCGGGAACAATTGCATCGTAGGTAAACGTATTCCCCGCGAAACCCGCAAGCGGAGTACCGCTAAGCGTAATCCCGCTCAATTCGGACAGCGTAAGCTGATCATTGGCCCAAGCGGACAAATGGGCAAGCTGCGGCAATACGGCCGGTGGCGTCTCCCACTCTCTTAACGGCACCATCAGCACGGCGAGTTGCAAGCTTTGCGTATTCTGCGAATGAATCGCCAGCTTGACGGCTCCCGCATTCGCGTTCTGGCCTTGGCCGGTCGGCGACTGCGGCAGCGGCTGTGCGTCCATTACTGTAAATTCGCCTTGCGCGGAGACGATTCTAGCCCATAAACGTTTGCCGTCCTGCCTCAATACAGCTGTTTTGCCTGCGGCATCGATCGATTCCACCTCGGCGGCCGTATTCATGAACCACCACATATCGGCGGGCGCGGTCATCTCAACCTCGTCCTGAATCAAAACCTGCCTCCTCTCGTCGAGCAGCTTGATCCCCCTTGCCGCCTTGCTCGCCCCAGCGTATAACGGCGTCAAATCGGCAATTGCGAACGCCTCGCGGTCATTCGAACGGAATGACGTTATTGGTGACGCTTTCAGAGGATCCTGATCAGCGGATGTTCCCGGGTTTACGACGAGCGTATTGCTTCCTTCTGCCCGGTTCCGGTAATAGGTCCAGCGCTGCGCATTCGCCGCCCCGCCGTCAAAATACCCGGGCAAATTATAATCATCGCTCCATAACAGCGACCCCCAGCGGACGCCAAGCGCGTCAAGAACGAAGGAGCCACCGTCCAAACGCTTATGGGCAGGGTCCTCATGAGCACCTTTAAAGCCGACAAAGAGCGCATTCGGATCCTCCCAGGAGCTGCGGAATGTCGCCGTTTCGACATTCGCGAAATAAGCGTCGTGCGGCATATTCGCCGCCTTCGGTCCGGGATACGCCGTCGGCTTATACCATAGCAGGCCTTGCGGCGCCGCGCTCTGGCTGCGGAACCATTGAAGCTCCGGCTTGTTGTACTGCCCGGCCATCCAGAACAGCTGCGGCGTTTGGGAAACGCCCGAGGTGCCGTCGGCGAAATTGAACGTTTGATTGACCGGGCTTTCCAGATAAATCGGGAAAAGTCCCGCCTCCTCGAGACCCGGTTTCAAGGTTTGGCCGAAATCCGTCCCGAGCGCCGTTTTCAAGCCGGCAAGGTGCACCGTCAAGTACTGCGTCGCATAGTCCCAATATCCGTATCCTTCATACCAGCCGCCATCGGGGGCCAACTGGGGAAGGACCGCTTGAATCGAATCCAGCCCCGTGCGCAAAAGTTCTTCGGCCACGAATCTGGCGGACGGCTCGTCGCCGATCGCCAGCGCTCCCATCGCGAGCCCTCCGTTGGAAACAAAATTCCAGTTTCCCAGCGCCACGGACCATCCTTCGCGATTGCGATAGCCGTCCAAGCCAGGGGTCAAGCCAAGCTGCAAAATGGCATCGCGAATCGTTTGCTTCCGCGCCTCACTGAAATAATCGTAAAACCAATCGTAACCGATCGCGACCCCGTGCGTCATTTCCGCCGTATCCAGAAAATGCCGCGGATTCCAATCCGGAAAGCCGGCGACGGCCTCCAGTTCCCTCCAGGCCCTTTCCGCGTAGACGGAATCTCCGCCAATGCGGTACACCATTCCCAGCGTGTACATCCGCTGTATAACCTCACGGCTCACTTCGAGCAGACGTAGACCATCGGGGGTCTCATACGTGACGACAGGCTCGTTAAGCAGCCGATCGGCCGCCTCCTTCACCTTCGTGTACCAGTCTGCAGCGCGGGTATCGGAAGCTACGAGCTGGCGGGTATACAGGAAATCACTCGCCGTTCCGAGCAGCCTGGGATGCTCGCTTCTCAGCATGTCGGTCAAATAAAGGCCCTGCGAAAGCTTTGCGCTGTCAAACCAAACCGTTCCCTTGGCCCCCCAAATGAAAAATTCGATCATCACTTTTGCCGTACCGGCAGGCGTATGGAGATTGTGCGTCACCTTCGTCCAGTCGCGGGTGCCTTTCCAATCGCCGATATGAGTCGTATCGCCGATCTTCGCGCCGCCGGCATTGAACAAAATATAGCGAATCGTTACGCCCCTGTCATTCGAAACGATATTATCCGTTTTGAGCCAAACGCTCAGCTCGTAGTCTTTGTCACCCTGCACGTTCATCGTCTGATTGATGCTGGCTCTAGCCGAAGTGACGGCCCTCAACCTGACGGAAGCGCTTCCATCTTTGTGCACGGCCGAATCGATTGAAATTTCAGGCGTGCCTTCCGGTACGAACTTTTGCCAATTAGCGGGAAAACCGTTTACCGCCGATTCGAAGCCGGGGTTGACGATCAGGTTCGCCGGTTCCCATGGTTTCGCGGTCGCTTCCGCCGCTTGCGCCGTCCGCTCGCCCACTCCCGTATGCAGAAGTCCGCTGAACGCCGTAGCCACGACGATAACCGCCGTCAATACTTTCGCCAAATGTCCGCCAATCGAAGCCGAAAAGGACAACTTCATCTTTACCCCTCCTTGAACATATATGATCTTTGTTTCGACCCTAAATATAAAGGATGGCCCTCCCGAATCATAGTTCTTTTATTATGCACCGGCTAACGCTTCTAAAGATTGCCCATTAACATTTTTACATCTGCATATTTAAAATTATAGATTATCGAGGAAGGGGCTGTCTCAAAAGTAGTTTTTTTGCTTAACGAGACAGTACATGTGTTGAAATGTCAGCGCATATAAAGAAATGGTGGTGCTAGGGAGGCTATCCCCGCACCACCATTTCTGCCTTTTGGTCGATTGCCGTCTTCTTGAGCAAATTATGGGCGAGCGAAAGCCACCCGACCTCTAGGCTCACAAGATAATAACACCCGAACATTTTTTGTATCCGCTAGCGGTCCTACGTAAACATAGACGCGGTAACGTTTGTTCTCCACGGTTACGGAGCGGAGGTCTGCGTTATCCATGTATACTGCTTCGAAGTCGGACATCGAAGTTCGAATACCTGCTGGGCAGATCGTTCGATTCGATTTGACGGCTGCAATGACATGAAAGCCCCGAGCGTTGCATGCATTTTCACAAAGAATAATGCCGTTAACCATTGAAATAAGATGATTACTCTGAGGTTTGCTAAACTCTAAACGAAGCGACAAAATAAACTTGACGATAAGCTATGTGTACAGATACCATGGAATTGGGACATCCCCTTTTCTGGAAATTGTTTTGTATGGTAGCCAACAAATTCGCTGGAAACGGTACGATGTCCTTTTATTTTTACAACATCGACAAAGGTTCTGTTGGAGCGCTGATTTTCGACTTATTCACCCATGGTTTTCTTTGACAAAGTTTTGCAAGAGTCAAGCTCCTTATTTATATTTGTGACAACGACCTACTTCACAATCTTAACTTCGTTTAGCGCGATCAGATCATCCGCAGTCAAGAAGGTGACTCCGTCTTTCACCACGGATGTTGCGAAAAGCTCACGCGTCTCGCCATCCCCCGTCGTCACTTCCGAGCCGCGCGCCGTAAGACTGTACAGCACATTATTGCCGCTCACCACCTCGATGCCGCTTGTCTCCGCGTTCCACTTGATCTCATAGCCAAGCGCTTCCGCCAGCTTGCGAAGCGGCAGCATAAGATGACCGTCAGCCGCATACGGTGCCTCATCCTCGGTAAGCTCCAGCGATTCCCCGTTCACCGACAACCCTTCCAAGCCTGCCTCTACGTATCCCGCGTATTCATAAGGGAACGCTACGACCTTGTTCGCCGTGCCGGCATCCGCAGCCTGCTTTCCGTCTTCCGTCACAGCTTGCGACCACACGAGCACTTTGCTTCCCGGTCTAAGATGGTCGACCGTAATGATGTTTTTCGTCAGGAACGGAATCAAAGTTGTATCCGTTGTTATTGTAAAGTCAACATCTTGATTTGTCTTCAGCACGACGCTGCCGTCCGTTCCCTTCTTCACGCCTTCAATCTCGGCATAGGTCGGCACCGCAAAGTCCGCCGGGATGCCGGCAATAATCAGCTCGGCGTTCGAAATCGGAGGCAAACTCATCGTCATCGCCGGTCCGACGTACGCATACAACGTCTCGTTCTCGCGAATGTCCTCTAGCTTCATAGGTAGTCCGTCGACCGCATTAAGAATCCGGGTATTCTCTCCAATGTTTAGAACGATCGAGGGGAACTCCGCGTTGTCGTTGTTATTCTCGAGCGTAATCCGGTTCTCCTCAATCGATGCGGCCTGGCCGTATACGCGAACAGGCGCCAGCTTATTCTGATGCGCGATCACATAATCAGTCGCGCTGATCGGCACGATCTCCCCGTTAATCGGGGCGCTGATCGGAATGATTTCACCGGTAATCGGCGCACTGATCGGTACGATCTCCAGCGGCTGCGCGGCAGCCAGGGATGCTCCGCATGCGAGGCAGGAAACAGCTGTAAGGGTCACGAAAGCTTTTTTTATCGTTGTATTCATTGTCATCTATCCTTTCAGTCGGTTAGTAGAATTTCTTTTGAGTACATCTCCAGAAACGTCTTGCTCAATTCGTAGTTGCCGTTGCCAATCGTAAGCAGGGACAGATCGGGCACGAGATACATGACGATGGATGTTCCGTCCCGCAGCACCCATCTGACCTGAAAGGATCTGTCCGACGATCGCGCTTTCGCCAGGCGCTCGTACTGCTCGTCCGTCAGTTTTTCAATAGGGATGCTCTCGGCGATCAGGTTGGACCACTTTCGGATATCCTTCTTTGCGTCCCAGACTTGCATAACCGTCGTCCCTTGATAATCCAGCCACTCTATCCGCATTGTCATCCGACTAAGATCAGCTAACGAGACAAACTCTTTTGCGTCGATCACTCTGTCGTCCGTCTTGCCCGACAACTCGGCGATATAGTATCGGCCTTCGTAGGATACTGCCAGCCTGAACGCGGGGGCGTAGCCGGGCAGCGCATATATTGTGCCTCCGTTCATGTACGTCGTGGCCAAATCGCGGCTGCTGTACCCCTTCGTTCCGCCGTTTTGGATGTCCGCCGCAATATCATATTGCAGCGTACCCAACACGCCTTGCTCTTCAACCTTCCAGCCGGAGAGGTCGTATGCCGCACCATCCTCCAGGAACGTGTACCGGCTGCCGTTATAATTCAGAAACTTCCCTAACGTTCCGGCATGGATCGACTTGCCTCCTCTAGGAAGGCCGAATTCTACGGCGAAAGGAGCAGGGACGCTCATCAACTGCGGAATCTCTTTGTTTTGCTTCTGTTGCAAGGCAGGCAGCCAATAGAGCGACAACAACAGAATGACGATTGTGGGCAGTGCGATCCGGTAGCTTTGCTTGAGGGCAAACTTGGGCTTCGCCGCCGGATTCAGAATCCGCTCCAGCATGCGATCCGTCTGCTTGTCCGTAGGTCCCATTCGGGCAAGACGGTCGATCAGCTCCTTCTCAGTCATCGCCTTCACCACCTATCTGCAGCTTCAGAAGCTTCCTGCCCGTATGTAGCTGCGTGCGGATCGTCGCTTCCTTAATGGAGAGAAGCTCCGCAATCTCCTTCGTGCTGTACCCTTCGTAATAAAACAAATAAAGAGGCAGACGGTATTTTGCAGGCAGGGCCAGCACTTCGCCGAGCGTCTCGTCATGCCTGATTTCCTCCGTGAGCAGCCGCTGGTCGGCTTCTTCCAGCGTCGTTCGCATTCGCCTCCACCAATGCTTAAGCATATTGCGGCAATGGTTGCGGGCGGTCACGATGAGCCAAGCCTTCTCGTGTTCGTTGTCGCGGAAGGTCATGTCAGACTGTATCAGCTTCAAGAAGGCGGTCTGCGTCGCTTCTTCGGCATCGACTACGTTTCTGAGCAGCATGAAGCTGACTTTATAGACGGTGTGGGCATGCCGACGGTAGATTTGAGCGATATCCTTGCCCGTACGCTGCAAGGGATCCTCCATGCTGAATTGCCCCCCTTCTATATAAACACAAACGAACCGGGGGAATTGTTTGGTGCAATTTTAAAAAAATAATTTTGAATGATTAGCTAACAATGTGGCCGGATTTCGATTTACTGCTGTATCGTCTCTTTATCGAATCGGGGTGTTCTTAATACAAATCAAACGATTTGTTACGTAATTCGCTAACAATTAGTCATTATAATGGAGTTAAAACTTCAAGCGGGGTGTTATGAATTGTTCAAATGGCTGAAGCAAAAAAGTTTGCTCGCAACCAGCTCGATCGTTTTATCCTTTCTCTTTTTGATCATCATTGCAATTATGACAACGGTCATGTATCTCGCTCAGAAAGAGGCAGCGTATCACGAATTCGAACAGCTTGGCAGGACGCTAAGAGCACAGACGCAAGCCAACCTCAGTGTGATTGAGCCCATGGCAAACGCAGTCAACTCGGGCCAACCGATCCCGGACAACGAAGGTTCCATTACAAAAAGTCTGCTTAACGGCATGACAGACGATGACACGATTACGAACGCCTATTATTTTTCTGCTAAAACCACAAGCCTGAACGGAGCTCATCAACTGTATTTTCTCCAAATCAGCGACTCCTTTGGCGGTCCCGAGACGCTGACTGCTCCCTACGATGCTGGCAGCATCATTTTCAACCACTTCGACGAAGCCCTTTCAGGCAAACACGGGTTAAGCGCACCTTTCGAAGATGGATTCGGCACTTGGATTACCTATTTGGCGCCAATTCTGAATGTCAAAGGAGAGCCTATCGCCGTATTTGGCATAGACTTCGATTATGACAAAGTCGAAGCGCGCATGAGTACAATGCTCCTTCGCGCGGTTGCCCTGGGCCTCATTGCCGCCGCGCTTGCCATCGGCATCATGATTCCGCTTCTGCGCATGGCCATCCGCCCTCTGCAAAATCTAAGGGACAACGCCAAGCTGGCCGCAGGCGGAGACTTGACCACTTCCGTCCCCGTAACGAATGGCAACGAAATCGGACAGGCGGCGGAATCTTTTAACGAGATGATCGGCAGTCTTCGGAGGCTCACGATCAACATCCAGCAATCCGCTCGAGAGGTGGGGGATTCGTCTCTCAATCTAAAGGAGACGGCTACCCAAACGGCGCAGGCAACAAACGAAATTACGGAGTCGATCCAGAACGTGGCAGTCGGCACGGAGACGCAGCTGATCAGCTCGCAGGAATGCCAGACCGCGATGACCGAGATGGCGGTAGGCATTCAGCGCATCGCGGAATCATCCGGCGTCGTATCTGAGCTGGCCATCGATACGGCGAAGCTGGCGGCGGAAGGCGGCATCATCATCGACCGTACGACGGGGCAGATCGAACGGCTGGAGCAGCACATCATCTTCGCGGCGGAATCCATGCGCGAGCTCAACGAATACAGCAATCGCATCGGCGACATTCTGTCCCACATCAGCGAGGTAGCGGGCCAGACGAATCTGCTTGCGCTCAACGCTTCGATCGAAGCGGCGCGCGCCGGCGAGCATGGCAATGGCTTTGCCGTCGTCGCCACCGAGATTCGCAAGCTGGCCGAGCGTTCCAGAGAATCGTCGGAGGAGATCGCGGAGATCCTCCAAGCGATCAGCACGCACTCGGGCACGCTCTCCAAATCACTCGAGACTTCGGCTTCCGAAGCGAGAGAGTGCACGAGTCTCGCTGGCGGCTCCGGCGATTCGTTCCGTTCCATTCTGGTAGCCGTCGAAGAGGTCAGCTCGCAGGTTCAGGAGGTATCCGCGGCTTCGGAGCAAATGTCCGCAAGCAGCGAGCAAATCGCCGCTACGCTCGAAGAGCTGGCCCGTATCGCGCAAACTTCGGCAGGCCATTCCCAGCAAGTTGCTGCCGCCTCCGAGGAGCAGCTTGCCTCCGTCGAAGAAGTCGCCGGCGCAGCCGAGCAGTTGCGCACGCTTGCCTCTGAGCTTAATACAGCGGTGAGCAGGTTCCGGGTGTAACTTAAAGGGGGTCAACCGGCTATATGCCCGGTTGACCCTCTTTGCGTTGCCTAACTATTTACTCTCCACTCACCACTCGTATCGGCGGAATTAACATGCCTTCGCCTTGTTGCCTTACATAAGCCGAGACGGTATACACGCCTCTCTGCAAACCGCCCTCGCTCCCGAATGTTTGGCCATCCGTCATGGCGATCAGCTGATGATTCCTGTAGATGTTATACAAATCGGCCCCTCCGACCGGCTCCCACTGCAGGCGACTGATTGTGCCATCCGCGACTGCGCTTACACGGCGCGGCTCCGGCAATGCATCCGGCGACGCCACGAGGAATCCGAACTGCGCTACCTTGACCGTTCCGCCCTCGCGTCGGTTCGCGATACGAATTATGATTGTCCCATCCGTCTGCACGGCAGGTCGATGGAACGCTATTTTGTGATCCCCCCCTTGGCGGGGGGGTGATGTCGTACTTTTGTCCTACCGCATAAATCGTATAGGCTTCGTTATGCTGCAAGGACGCGCCATTGCCGATATTTATGTTGCAGATAAAAAGAACCGGAACAGCCCTCGGGGAGACGCAATACAATTTCCAGCTCATTGCACGCGCTCTCGCTATAAGGAAACCACCCGTCGGAAGATGCTTTTTCTGAATGCTTGATGCGATTCGATGTAAGCGCATTGTCGCGATTCATACGCTCACCCTCTATACGATAACCTTCCTGCCAGCCGCTCGGGTCACTCCTCCGGTGCCTGCGCTTTCTTCGGTATTCCTGCCTGCCGGTACAGCACGCTCCTTCCCCCATGCGCGAATAGCATCGATCTGCTCCGGGCTGGTTTGCGACAAGGGGACGACATTCGTAAAATAATTGATGAATGTCTCCTCGGTGATCGTTTCATCCCCTTTGACATATGCCTGCTTGACTACATCCCTTACCGCCGCTTCGAGGTCAGATCCGGCGAACCCGTTGGACAAACGAACCAGCTCAGCCAACAACGTTGAGGAAATGTCACGCTTTAATCCCTTTTGTACGTAAATGCGAATAATCTCTTCCCTCTCTGCAGCAGTAGGCAAGTCCACGAAGAACAGTTCATCGAATCGGCCTCGTCTTAACAGCTCGGGCGGCAGCTTGGATACGTCATTCGCGGTGGCCACAACAAAAACCCGTGCCATGCTTTCTTGCAGCCAATACAAGAATTGACCAACCAATCGGGTCGAAGTTCCTCCGTCTCCTCCACCAATCGCGCCGGCTAATCCTTTTTCGATCTCATCGATCCACAGCACACATGGAGATACGTGATCGGCGGTAGACAACGCTTCCTTGAGCCGACTTTCGCTTTGCCCCAGATATTGTCCATGAATCGTCGAAAGATCTAGTCGGTATAAAGGCAGATTCCACAATGAAGCGATAGCTTTCGCTGACAGGGATTTGCCGCAGCCCGGAACTCCGACCAACAGTATACCCCTCGGCGGTCTGATCCCTCTTTCACGCAGATCGGCCGTCAATAATTGTGCGTTCGCCTCCAGCCACAGCTTCAGCCCTTCCAATCCTCCTACCTGATAGTCTTCTCGCACCATCACTCGCTCAATACCCGAGATATCCGCGAATATCCGGTCCTTAGCATGCATGAGCTCTTTCAGATCCTCATTGGTTATGGAGCCATTTGCCAACAATGTAGCGATGACATTCTCCGCTTCAATCTGGCTGATCCCGGACAAGATGGCAGCCGCTTGCTTTTCCTCCGCCTCTCGCCACTCAATCGGCATTTCGCTTCGGTAGGGATCGATTTGGTCCTTGATGATCATAAGCATTTCGTCTTCGTTCGGGGGCGCCAACGTAATCGACATGCCTAATCGTTGCAACGGGCTCCAGATCGGATTATTGGTTATGATGATAATACTTCCGCCCGTCTCCGTAGCCAACATAACGACATCCTGTACTTGCCTTGCCATGAGGGTATCGTCTTCAATGTCCTGCATCTCGGTGAACACATACGTTTGATTCTGTTGCTGTCCGATCTTCTGGGCCGCAAAATCGATTCCCCCCATTACGGAACGATCTTCGTTAATTAAACGGTTATTTGTAATATCGCGCATGCCTTGCGAGAGTGTATGATAGCCCATTTGCAAGCCCAGCTTGCTTGCCAGTTGTCCCAAGACGGACAATGCTCTGCCTCTCTCCGATGTTCTAACCGAAATAAAGGGAATTCTCGCCTTTAAATACCGTTCCATTGTATCTTTGACATGGTTCAAATCATTCATTTCAGAACAACACCCTTCTTCTTTTCGACGATTGGCCGTTGCCGTAACCGCTGGAATCATTGGAACTTCCGATGTTCCGAGCCGGCGTGTATGATTGCGTATAGTTAGTTAAAGAGTTGCTCTTGACGAGATGCGCGAGCTTCCCGCTCCGATCCTCCCTTGCGCTTGCAACAAGGGATTGTTGGGTGTCGTCAATATACCGATTCAATACATCCGACAGCGTACTCCGCACCTTCTCAGGGAAAACCGGCAATTGACAAAATCTTTGCAGCATCGCGAATCGAGTTCGAACATTCGTGAGCGCCTTGACAATGGAAGCTTCTTGTCCTCCTGCCCGATTAAGCTCCGCGTTAAAAGATTGCGCAGCGGCCTGCAGTCTGCTTTCGATAACCGCGTAGGCTTGCTGAGTCATCTTTTCCGCTATGCCTGCCGTCCATTCGATGCCGCCTTTTTCCATCGCTGCAAGACATTCTTCATCGTTTGACTTTTGCTCTTTAAAGATCGCCATCAACTTCGACCATTCCGCATAAGTTTTGGGAGCATTCATCCGATTTTGCTGCTCCTTCGCTTAATTAATAATGCGGGCGGTTTTAAATCCCAGTCAGGAAATTGTTCGGCAAGTGCCTGATTAGCTGTTACTTTTTGAATTTCTTGCATGCCCATGTTGAACTTCTCCTCTTGGGCTGCTACACGCTCAGCCACCCCTGATATTATGGGTTTTGCTCTATTTAACATAATAGAGTGCCTCCTTTATGATGATTGAATAACTGCTCTCGCCGAATCATAGCTGGAAAATGCATATTGCTCAGGAGTTACAGTGTCAAGGAATTCCCGAATCTTGTCGGCCTTTGTATCTTCTTCTTCGTACTCTCTTCTAAAATCGACGACATCCGAAAGGACAGCACGTAAAACATCCGTGCTACTGGAAAGAAGCCCCTCGAAAGCGTCTACAATCGCGGTCTTCTTTTTGCCCACTTTATGACGGGCCGTGAAGAAATACAATATTGCGGCCGCAGCAAAAACAAACAAAAACGGCATTCCGATACCCATAACCGCAAATGCAATTCCAGCTACCAAAGATCCCCATCCCCAGATGCTCACTTTATTCTTTTTCAGCGCAGCCTCTTTCCGTTCATTCATGTGTTTTGTTAAATCATCAATCAGCTCCAACTCGTTAGAACCGTCTGTCGTGAACCCAACCCAACTGTCAACCTTGATCTCTATGGATTGAGGGATATGACTGCGATTATCCAGCGTTATATCGTCGTGGGCATGAGCTATCCATTCCTTAGATAACGCAAGAGACAACTTCTGAGTAGCCAAGGACGCATTCGATTCCCTCGGATACATGGAGAAATTGGTAAGAAGCTGCGTGAACGATACTTGGTCTTCGAGCAGTTTCTCACTGTTAAACTTGGCTTCCGCCTCAGCTTTATTTCCGTCAGCTTTTACAATCAGCGTATAAAGTCTCTCATCTCTTCGAAGCGGCAACTCTTCGTCGTCGAAATTGCCAACAAGATTATCTAGCAAAGCGTCCACGGCATAGGCAAGGTTTTTGGACGGTGTGATTTGCTTGGCGAAAATCTCAGTAAAATAGTCATAAATAATCGTATGCAGCTTGGCGCCTTCTAAAGAATGCTTCAACTGACTCCAGGTTGGACTGAACTGTTGCAAGTAAATGTATTGATTGTTATCTATGGATTCCGTCTTAGCGAGAAGCGCAGACTTCCATTGTTCTCTCTGCGTTTCTACAAAGCCAATCCTCTGCGATAGTTCCGAAATCCATCCCTCTATTTGTTTAGCGCATTGCGTTCTAGCTTCCGGACCGAATACACCGTTGGTGAATCCGTCTATCAAAACGACAATTTCCCGCTGTAATTGGTTTGGATCTTGTTGAGCAAGATAACGTTCCAGCCAATCGCGGCTTGCTTTGTAACGGGATGCTCTTCGTGAAACCAATGCAAAGAAAAGGGACGTCTTCTCGTCGTCTCTTCTAAGAGCTTCAAGCATAGCTCGCTCGGCAAGCTGTTGATTGTCGTTAATCCACGCGGATAAAGCAATGAGGCACGGAGCCAGCCAATAATTAGGAGCGGCAAGCAACTGCTCCTCTGAAGCATTTTCAATCGTTTCCTTCTTAACTAACCGAACATCTACCGCCTGAAGGATACCTACCGCTCTTCTGCGCACTTCTTCATAATGACCGAATTTATTCTCCAACTCCTGTCTGACTTTCACTAATCGGGTCTCGGCCAACTGCAGGTTCTTGGAAAGTTTGTCTTGTTGGACAAATTCGTTGAAATCCGCTCTTAATTGATCCAAATCGCTCTGTGTTTCATCCACTCTGTGACTTACGCTTGCCACCTGATCAGATACCACGGATACATTATGGGCTACGGTCGACAGAGAATTCTCGATGTGAGATAGATTGGCTTGCGAAATAATACGTTCGGACACGCTGCTCACCCCTGTATAATAGATGTATTGCCAGACTTTGATACCGCGCAGATCGAATTGGAGAATATCTCTATGTATAAATATCCGGGGTGTAGAGCCAGCGCCCTTCCTTTCTCCATTCCCGAAGGTAGCGATTGACCTACTTTGTAATGTTCAACGATTTCCAGTGCAGTGTCCAATACATGCACTTCGTAGGGGCTACCCAAATAACATTTGGAGATAATGCCGATAGGAAACTGGTGAGGCTTAAGTTCAGGGAACTCATTCGAAATTGTTTGAATAAGTTCTCGAACGGTTTCCGAATGGCATACGACTCCTCCTGCGTCCAATTTCGTCATAGCTTCGGTATAGGCCGTCGACCGCTTCTGTCTCAGTCTCTTTTCTAGCGCAAGTCCTATTAGTTCTTCGGTAGGACGAATTCGGACGGATGCGCTCAGATTCGTTTCCACACCTGCTTTTGTACCTAAAATAGGGCGTCTCAATAGAACCACCTCTTCCGCTTCCTCCCTTAAATAAATAGGGAATAATATATATAATTTACCAATATCCATGGTCTATTTAGTATAAGCCCCCTGTTGAATTATGTAAATCTAGCAACTTACAAAATCAAACAGAATACAACAATTTCACCATAAAAAAAGCAAATTCCGAGTATAGATCGACCTCGAAACTTGCTCTTTCGTTTTCCTATCTTCGCTTGGCTAATAATAATCTGCTACAGGCTATACTTCCTAGTCGAACACCCACTTCTTCGTCATCAGCAATTCACCGAAGAACACAAGCGCGAGCCATTGCCCCCAGCCCTAGATCCGTTTTATTCGACGTCTCCTTGTAACCTTGCAAGTCGTGCTCTGTTGAGTCACTTATTGCCTATCAGACATAAATGACGCTATTCTTCAATTTTTAAGGTTTTCGAAAATCTAACGGACTTACACGACCTTATTCGCATCACCATAGCGCAAATTGGCTCCATTACGACTCAATAGTGTGTCTCTAGTCCGTTAGATTTTGTTTGAAGTTATAATCGGACAAATAACGTCGCTGGTGTCTGTTAGGTTTTTCAAACTTTTGTTCATAAGTCTTGGAGTTGCATAATTCCCCAAACAACGAGAAAGGGTCTAAGGATGTTTATCCTCGCCCCTCCATCCTATTACTTTAATCCGCTCGTACTAATGCCCTCCACGATATGCTTCTGGAAAAGGAAGAACACGCCGATGACGGGCAGCAGGCTGACGATGGACATCGCGAACATCGCGCCCCAGTTCGACAACGTATCCGCGTCGAGGAACATCTTGAGCGCCATCGATACCGGGTAGAGAGACGGCTTGTTCAGATACAGCACCGGCCCGATGAGATCCTCCCATCTCCAGTAGAAGGAGAAGATCGCGGCCGTTGCCAGCGCAGGAGCGATCAGCGGAATGATGATTCGGTAGAACAGCTTGAACTTGCCGCAGCCGTCGATCGTCGCCGCTTCGTCCATCTCTCTCGGGATGGTATGGATGAACTGCACCATCAGGAAGATAAAGAAAGGCATGCCGAAATACGCCGGGATGACAATAGGATTGATGGAATTCAGCCAGCCCAGCTTGGAGAATAGAATGTATTGCGGGACAAGCACGACGTCATGCGGCAACATGAGCGTAATCATCATGATCGTGAACCAGAATGCGCTGCCCCAGAATTTCAGCCTCGCGAATCCGAAAGCTACGAACGCTGAGGAAATAACCGCGCCGATCGTAGCAAGCACGACGAGCACCAGCGAGTTCCAGATGAAGGTGCCGAACGAATAGCCGCCAATGCCTTCCCAGCCTTGCGTATAGTTGCTCCAGATCCATGGATCCGGGATAAGACTATCTGATGTAACAAAGATTTTGTCGCTCGGCTTGAACGAGCTCATGAGCAGCCAGATGACGGGATACACCATGATGATAGCTCCGCCGGCTGCGAACAGATGATAGATCGTCCACTTAAACGTTTTGGCAGGCGAGAGCTCGCGGGACCTGCCCTTCGGTCTCTTGCTCAGCCCCATGCCGCCGGGAGAAACGGATGCCGTCCGCCCTGAAGATTGATCGGCCATCGCTTACCCCTCCTTCGACTCGTAATGCACCCAGAACTTTGATGACAGGAATAGGACCGACGTGAGCACGGCGACGATGATGAGCATGACCCAAGCCATCGCGGATGCATATCCCATATCAAAGAATTGGAAACCTTGGCGGAACAGATACAGCGAGTACAGCAGCGTGCCGTCGAGCGGGCCGCCCGTGCCTTTGGAAATAATGTAAGCCGGCACGAACGTCATGAATGCCCCGATCGTCTGCATAATCGCGTTGAACAGGATGATCGGCGTCAGCATCGGAATCGTTATTTTAAAGAATCGATGGAAGGCATTCGCCCCGTCTACGCTGGCTGCTTCGTACAGCGGACGCGGAATGTTTTTCAGACCAGCCAGAAAGATCAGCATGGACGAGCCGAACTGCCAGACGGAGAGCGTGATCAGCATCCAGAGCGCAGCCAGCGGATCCGCGAACCAGCGTACGCTGTCGAGACCCAGCGAGTTCAGCAGCAGATTGATGATGCCTTGATCGCCGTAGATGTTGCGCCACATGATGGATACCGCGACGCTTCCTCCGATGATGGAGGGCAAATAATATATAGTACGGTATAACCCGATTGCCTTCGAAGCCGTGTTCAGAAGCATGGCGACCATAAGCGCGAACGCCAACCGCAGAGGCACCCCGATGAATACATAGAGGAACGTGACCTTAAGCGACTGCCAATACTTCTTGTCTTTCGTAAACATCTCCACGTAATTATCGAGCCCGATCCAGCCGGGCGTGGTAAACAAATCGTAATCCGTCATCGACAGATACAGCGACGCGATAATGGGAATCAGGGTAAAGGCTAGAAACCCGATAATGAACGGGCTTATGAATGCGTAACCGGTCAGCTGATTTTTCCATGCCGTTCTCATACTATCCAACTCCCGCTGACTTAATAAGTGTCCACTTCCCTTTGTACTGCGAACCGGACAAGAGCCGCGGCGGTCGGCTTCCAATGCCTGCCGCCGCGGAGCGTTATGCCTGTTTGACTAACTCACTATTTATTTTTGCCCAAAATAGCGTTCGCTTCTTCGCGGAATTGCTTTGCCGCGTCTTCCGGAGTCAACTGCTGGAAGTCCATCTGCTCCGTCAGCGTCATAAACAGCTGGATGATTTCCGCCGTTCCGACCGGATCCGGAGGATCCATCGGGGAGCTGTTCTCTTGCGCCCAGGAAACGTAGTCGAATACTTGAACCTGCGCCGGAGCGAGGTCCGACTTAATGGCATCGATAACCGTCGAATTGACTGGCACGCCGCGATCGCCTTTGATCAGCTTGTTCGCTTCCACATTGTTAACCCAGAAGTCGATAAACTTGGCTGCTTCTTCCTTCACCTTGGAGTTCTGAGAGATGGAGAAGTACATGCTTGGCTTCAGATACAGCCCTTTTTCTCTATCGGGACCTGGCATATGCGCCATCTCCAGCGGACGGTTTGCCACTTGCTGAATGCCGACGAATTGGTTCGTCCATTGGAAGATGCCAACCTGCTGGCCTTTTACGAGCATGTCGTCTTCTACGCCTTTGATCTGCGCCTTCACGTCCGGAGCAGGCGTGTCGCCGTCCTTCACGAGCTGAGCCAGCGGCTTAAAGAAGTCGACGAACAACTGATCGTCCTCGTAGCCGAGCGCGGTGCCTTCCGCGTTGTAGAGATGCTGGCCTTTCGTACGGAGGTAGTAGCCGAAGAATACTTCCGGGCGGAAGCCGTTGTCGAAGTACAGTCCCGCTTCCTTCGCTTTGCCAGCCAGTGCATAGTAGTCGTCCCAGTTCCAGTTGTCGTCCGGCTTGTCTACGCCAAGCTTTTTAAGCAGCTCGGGGTCATATTGGAAGTTGACCGCGTTGACGCCGATGTTGAAGCCGAACAGCTTATCGCCGATGCGTCCGCCGGATATCGCGTTCTCCGAGATGTTTGCCGTGTCGATGCCCGCGTTCAGGAACGGGGTCAGGTCGGCGAGTTGTTTTTTGGAACCATATTGCGCCAGGTAGGAAATATCCATCTGAAGAATATCGGGAAGCTCGTTAGCCGCCGCTTGCGGAGCAAGCTTCTTCCAGTAATCGTCGAAGTTGGCGTATTCAGGCTCGATCTTTACGTGAGGGTTCTGCGCTTCGTACATCTTGATGACTTCCAGCGTGTAATCGTGACGTGGCTGCCCACCCCACCATGCCATGCGGAGCGTTACGTTTTTGGGTTTATCCGTCGCCGCGCCTCCGTTGCTTGTGGATGTACTTGTCGGATCCGCCGAATTGCCGTTCCCTCCGGCGCAAGCTGCGAGCGAGAACGCGACCGTACATGCAAGAACTGCCGTTAACCATTTTCTCATGTCTGGCTCCCCTTCCGTGCTTCACTTGTTTTGTAAGTGTTTACATTGCTAATTTTATAGGCTGATGCCCTTTGAAGGAATCTAAATAACAGGTCTCTTTGTATAAAAAACAGAGGTTCCGTCAAGGCAACCTCTTGTATTCGGAGGGCGAAACGCCCGTATATTTTTTAAACACCTGGCTGAAATATTGGGGATTATCGCCGAAACCCAGCTTCTCCGCGAGCTCGAACACTTTCACGTCGCCGCCGGATCCGATCAGCGCCACAGCCCTCTCCATCCGCGCCTTCATGACATAGTTGGAGAACTTCTCTCCCGTCTCCTTGCGGAACAGCTTGCCTAAATAATCGGCGTTCATATAGAGAATCTCGCTCGCCACCCATTGCAGAGACAAGTCCGGATTGCCGATATGCGCTTCGACGATCTCGTGGATCTGCCCGATGATGGAGGAGTGCCGGCGCTTCTGATTGTCGTAGTTGCTCTGACAGATTAACCTCGCCTTCTCCTTCACGAACGTCTTTAATCCTTGCATGGTCGCGATGCCCTCCAATCGGCCAAGCTCCTTCAGATGCTCGTTCATGGACGAAGGATCCGCCTGACGAATAAGAGCTACGTAAAGCGGGATGAGATAGGACTTTACCGTCAAATCATCGAAGCGATGCTCCTCCAGCGATCTAAACACCTCATCCAGCTCCTGCATGACGGCATCCAGATGGCCGGACTTCGCATACAGGCATAGTCGGGCATCGTCGTACAAAAATCCGCTCTCTTCACCCGTTGAAGGAACCGGCGTCGCAAATGCCGCCATCAGCTGCTCCTGTTCGGGAGCAAGCCCGCTTTTGCCCTCTCCGCCCTCTCCCGTATCGCGGACCGTGATAATGCTGCCTTCGCCGAGATAAAAGCGGAAGCTCATACATCTCAGCGTCTCCAGATACATGCGTCGAGCGTCCGTAAGCGGTCCGGGATCGCTGACCGCGATCGTCGCGTCAAGCCGGTAATACCCTTTGAACGTGTTGCGTATATCGTGAAGAACAGCCAGCAGCCTCTCTTCGGCGTAGGTATTTCGGACAAGCAGCAGCGCCTGATTGCCAATAGTTGTGCTCAGCACAAGATTGGACCGCTCGATCAAGTCTTCCGCGATGTTTTTGAGCGCGAACAGCTGCTCAAATTCGAATTGTCCTTCCAACTGCAGCAGCAGAAGCCGGGCTTCGGCATTTTCCACCTCGATGCCAAACAGCTCCTTGTATCTCTCCCAGTCCCCGCGCCCATACATCTTGTTCGTGACAAGCTCCTTGAGGAACTGCTCCTTCGCGCTTGGCAGCACCTGACGGAGCTCCTGCTGCAGATTCTCCAGGAACTGCGTCTTCCGCTTCTGCTCGCCCAGCCCCGCGACCACCTCTGACAACGCTTCGCCGATTGTATTCTCATTGCACGGCTTCAGCAAATAATGTTTTACGCCATATTGCATCGCCTTTCTCGCATAATCGAATTCGCCAAAGCCGGACAACATAATAAAGGCGATCGACGGAAACAGCTCCCGCGTCTGCTCCGCCAGCTTGAGCCCGTCCATGCCCGGCATCCGGATATCGCTGATGACGATGTCGGGGGCATGCTCCTCAATAAACGCCAGCGCTTCCAGCCCGTTGCGCGCCGTTCCGGCAAGCTCCGTTCCATATTTTGCCCAATCCATGAGACCGGCAATCCCCTCCAAAATAATTCTTTCATCGTCGACAATCAGCACTTTATACATGTGGATCCCTCATTTCTACGGGCAGTACGAGCGTAATCCGCGTCCCTCCGCCTTTATTGTCTCCCACCTCGAGGCCATAGCCTTCTCCGAACAGCAGCCTGATCCGTTCATCGATATTTCGGAGGCCTATCCCTGTTCCTCGCGGCACCAATTCTCCCGAATTCAGACGGGCGAGCACGTCATGTTGGATGCCCGGGCCGTTATCCGAGATCGCAAGCCGCATAATGCCGCCGCTTTCCTCCGCCTCTACAGTAATAACGCAAGTATCGATCATCGGCTCCAGAGCGTATTGAATCGCATTTTCCACGATAGGCTGCACCGACAGCTTCGGCACCAGACAGTCATTCAGCCGAGCCGGGATATGACTGCGGAAGTCCAAACGTTCCTCGAATCGAATCGCCTGAATCGATATATAATGACCGATCGTCGCCATCTCTTCCTGAAGCGGAACAAGCGGCTCCTTGCCGCTGATGGAACTGCGAAGCAAATAACCGAGCGATTCCACCATCACGGAGATTTGCTTATGCCCCACCGCCTTTGCCGACCAGTTGATAGATTCCAGCGTGTTGTATAGGAAATGGGGGTTGATTTGCGCCTGCAGCGCTTTGAACTCCGTATCCTTGATCGCCAGCTGCTTGACGTAATTTTCATTGATCAGCTCGTTGATGCGCTCCACCATTATGCGAAAGTTGCGGTGCAGCAGCCCCGCCTCGTCCATGGCCGGTTCCCTCTCTCCCGGCAGCAGCGCGTACTCGAAGTGTCCCATCTGCACCCGCTTCATCCGGTCGCTAAGGCGCTCGATAGGGCTCGTCACGGAACGGGAAAACCACAACGCCGCCAGGAGCACGAGCAAGAACACAATGAGGTAGATGACAAACACGGACTGCTTGGCTGTCTCCGTCTTGCGGAAGATCGCGTCATAGGGCTGAATATTGAGATAAGTCCAGTCCATGTAGCTCGACGGTACGTAGGTGATGAAAAAGCGCTCGCCGTTCACTTCTCTCACCTCGTAGCCGCTTCCTTCTCCATGGGAGACGTTCAAGACGCTGACATCGATGCTGGGGTTGGTGGGGTATACGGACTGCCCGTCCCCCGCCAGAATCGCGAACATGCCGTCTCCTTGATTCACGGGACCAGCCAGATCGCGAAACAGTCTGGCCAGATCCAACCTGACCGCTAGCGTACCCAAAATATCCAGCTCGAGATTCCGTACTTGACGGATCTGCCTTCCCGCAATCAAGGCGCCATCCCCGTTCTCGGGAAAAATGTAGCTGATCCCGCCGGTATTCCGCTCCGTCTCGGCTATAACCTCTTCTATCCTCGCGGCTGACAGCATGTTCGCATTGGCGCCGTGCTTATACTCTCGCTGGTACACATCAATAAGATGAAACGACAGCACGTACTTCGCGAAGCCGCCGATCGAAAGCAGCCGCTCCTGCAGACTGATCGCCACCAGAAAGTTGTCGTAGTCCGAGCCGCCTTGCTTGATAACGTCCAGATATCTCTGTATGGAGCCGTCGGTCGCGATCGTGAACGTGAGCTTCTCCATGTCGCGAAGCTCTTTCTCCACTCCTAGCGAGGCGCTGTTCAGCGCGCTGGCCGACTGCCTGTAGATCTCGTCGTCATAGGCTTCGAACGTGAAGCGCATGACGAAATAGGTCGCGAGGCCAATGACCAGCATCATCAGCGAGATGAGCCCGACCAGCTTGTATTTGATCCGCAAGTTCGAATAAAACGCTTTCAATTGGAGCTCACCTCCCTCTGTTGTCGCGGCTCCCGAGCAGCCTATGGTTCGTCCCACTATTATAAGGAGGAAGATGTCTGCGTGCAAACGCCTATATTTTTTCAACCAGCTTACGGAAATTATCGTGATACAAATAGCACCTCTCCAAAGCTTCTCGTCGCGATCGGCTTCATGAGAGATGCTTTCTCGAACTTTTTTTTTATTGGCAGGATTGTTTAATTCACTGCACGAATACCCTTAAATATGGATAGTTTGCGATGTTCATAAATAAAACGTTATAGGAAATATCCGCAAAATACTAAAGATAGGAGTTTTCCTCTATGGATTTTCAACAAATCACTGAAAAATTGGAAGAAACCAGAACCGAGTTACTCGTAATCCTTGCAAGTTTGAATGGTAATCATATAAATAAACAAAAAGACCTTGAAAGTTGGAGTATTAGTCAGGTCTGTCAGCATCTCTATATCACAGAGGAATTGTATGTCGTAGCAATAAGGAAGGGATTAAAGAGCAAAGAAGATTCATTTATAGCAAACAAACCAGTAGAACGTCTATTAGACAGAAGTAATAAATTAGAAGCACCTGAAATTGCCAAACCATCTAATGAAGTATTGGAATACCAAGTGATTATAGAAAAACTGAACAATTCAAGACAGAAGCTACATGAACTTTTAAGTACAATAGAAGATTCTTCAGTGCTGAGTAGAAGACATTTTGTACACCCTGTTTTTAAAGAGATGTTATTAATTGAATGGCTCGAATCCCTGTACATTCATGAACAAAGACATATTCAACAAATTAAAGAAATTATAGACGAAA
>NZ_MXQD01000058.1:0-53940 GCF_002165585.1 Paenibacillus sp. MY03
TTCACCTGTCTACCTAAAGGGGAGCATATCATTACGGGATGGCCCTTTCTTTGTAGAGTATGACTTACTGAACTAACGTTTCCGTTTGTTAAATTATCACTTACATACCATCAATAAATTGCCATCTGGGTCACGAAATGCAAACCAGTGTCCATTTTCAATACCAGTAACCAATTCTACTCCGTTGTTCTTCATGAATTGATAGGAGCTTTCAATGTCATCGGTTGCGAACATAAATGCAGGTGTCTGATAAGTAGGTGGTCCGTCAGGTTCTTTGCCTCCCCACATCGGCATCGTGTCCAAAATAAGTCCTGCACCTTGCATTGGTAGCAGGCACAGATGTCCACTCATTATTTCAGGTGTTTCCGAAATGCCGAAGATTTTGCAATACCAATCTCGTGCCCTTTCGATATCCCTAACTGGCATGAACGTCCCACAGATTCGGTTTTTAATTGGATTGGTTGATGTGCTCATAAAGCACCCCCCTTAGCAGATTATGGTAACCTATTCGATTTTTTATGCGTTATTTCCTTTGTCAATTTACAAATATTAATCACTCCCCGCCTAACCCCTAACGGACATAAATGAAGCTATTCTTCGATTTTTTAGGTTTTCGAAAATCTAACGGACATCCATGACGTTATTGGCATCATCATCAAGTAAATTGGCTCCATTACGACCCAATAGTGATTTCCCTGTCCGTTAGAAATGTTTGAGGTTAAAAAACGGACAAATAGCGTTGCTGGTGTCTGTTAGATTTTCCAACCTTTTGTTCACAAATCACAAGTCCTGGAGTTGCTTAATTTCCTATTCAAATAAATGCTGACGCCGGTAAGACACCTGCGCCAGCTATCATTTGGAATTATCGACTTCTGCATGCGACCCCAAATTACGGCATATTCATTAATAATTGATGGATAACCGCGAGCGAGTGCACCCCTGACCCAATTCCGATGAGAGAGGTGAAGACGTATATGTTCTACCGTCAGAACAAGCTTCAAATCGAGCTCCCGCCATCTCCGTACGCGGACGCCAATGCGGCTGCTGCCGTACAAGAGCTGCTAGGCGGCAAGTTCGGAGAGATGTCCACGCTAAACAATTACATGTACCAGTCCTTCAACTTCCGGAACAAAAAAAAGCTGAAGCCATTCTACGATCTGGTCTCCAGCATTACGGCGGAGGAGCTCGGCCACGTGGAGCTCGTCTCCGCTGCCATTAACATGGTGCTTACCGGAACGACGTCACCCGGCGACCCCGATTCCGCACCGCTTCGGCCCGGCGTGGACAAACGCAACAGCTATTTCTTTATCAGCACCGCACAAACCTCGCTGGCCGGCGATTCCATGGGCAACTCATGGCGCGGCGACTACGTGTTCAACAGCGGCAACCTTGTGCTGGACCTGCTGCACAACTTCTTCCTGGAATGCGGCGCCCGCACCCACAAGATGCGCGTCTACGAGATGACCGACCACCCAACCGCCCGTGCGATGATCGGTTATCTGCTCGTTCGCGGGGGCGTTCATATTCTCGCCTACGCCAAGGCGCTGGAAATTGCGACGGGCGTCGACATGAAGAGGATGATCCCGATCCCTAATCTCAGCAACGAACACTTCGAGACGGCACGCAAATACGAGGCGATGGGCCTGGGCAACAAGCTGTATACGTTCAGTCCTCAGGATTACAAGGATGTCGTGCTTATCTGGAACGGGCAGAACCCGCAAACCGGCACCAAGCTGGAGGTCATCCAGGGCGCTCCGGAAGGCGCTCCCATGTTCGATCTCGAGGCTGTCCCGGAGGAGTTCGCGCCCGGCATTTCGGAGGAGGATTTCCTCGAGATCGCCGCGAGATTAAAAAAGAACGCCGGTCTATAGCCGCCGTTCCCGCTTCGCCTTGCCCGTTTCTCCCTTCGCTTAAGGCTATGGTATACTTAACCTGCTTAATCAACTTGCTCAGCGAAGGTGAGAATCTACATGCAATGGCTTGCTATGCTTACCATGTTAATCGACCACATCGGCGCCGTATGGTTCCCGGATGAGGCTGTCCTGCGCATTATCGGGAGACTCGCATTCCCGCTGTATGCTTACGCCATCGTCATCGGTTATCACCGCACACGCAACTTGAATCGTTATCTGATACGAATGGCGATTTTGGCCGGCTTGTCGCAGGTGCCGTTTATGTTGGCGTTCCAGACCTGGGAGATGAATGCGATCGCGACGCTGCTCGTCTGCTTGCTTATGCTGACGCTTTTGGACCGCTATCAGAACAACCGGGCGCTTCAAGTGCTGCTCATCGCGGCCGCCATCGTCACGCTGGAGATCATCCCGTTCGACTATGGCGCCTATGGACTTCTGCTCGTCTTCATCTATCGTTATGCCAAGCCAAGCCATGTCGTCTGGCTCCATCTCGGCCTTAATATTGCGGCCGTATTCTCCAAGGGCTGGGGATTACAGCTCTTCAGCTTGTTCGCCAGCGTGCTTCTTATCTATCTACCCGAGTTTCTGCGAAGCATAGATCGTCTGCAAGTGCCGCGCGTCGTCTGGAGAAGTTTCTATCCGCTTCATCTGGCTCTTATCGCGGCAGCTTACTACATCCTGGCTTAACCAACTGCCTGTCATGCCCAGGCTTCTCGCTCCAACGTAGCAATTAGCTCATCCAGTTCCCGCTCGCAAGCTTCCGTCGATGGCCAGGCCGACTCGTCATTGAGCAGCTTGCGCAAGAAGTCACGGACGAGAGCCGGCAATGCCAGCTCCTCCTCCCAGCTTCGCTCGACCTGCCCCTCGACTGCCTCGTAGCCTGCATACATGACGAAGAGAAACAAGTGGCCGAGCCCGAACCAATCGCTGGAGGGGTGCGGGTGTCTCATGCGCCGCTTGATCGCCGCCGCGCTTCCGGCAAGGTCGCTCCCCTCGCCCAGCGCGTCGCGAAGCTCCTGCGGAAGCTCCTCCCCCACAGCGCATGACAGTCCAAGATCGATCAGATGCGGCAATCCCCCCGCGAGAATGACATTGGGAATACGGACGTCGCGGTGGACGTATCCTGCGTCATGAAGCTGTTTCAATGGCTGGATTAGTTGTTTAAGTAATTGAAGACCATTAGTAGCCGAGAAGGTTAGATTCCTCTCATAGATGGCATACTCTAAATTATAACCTTCAATATATTCCATAATGAGCGCTTCCTGCTTGCCCCTTTTCGAGTAGTCGAGTGCCCGTGGTATCTGTGGATGAGATACCGCTTGCATAATCCGATACTCACGTCGCAAAAGCAAGAGACCCGTGTTTCCTTTGCTGGGCTTGTTGCATTTCATCAGCACGCGCTTCCCGCTAACCTTGTCATGGCATACGTACGCTTGACCGTAGCTGCCCATCCCGAGGAATCGTTCTACGGCATATCGTCCCTGCCACGTCTTGCCAGGCTGCAGCGGATAATCGCGAAAGTCCGTTATGATTTGAGCCCATCTGGCCCGGATGTTTGTTAACAATGAAATCAACTCCCGTCTTAAGATTACCGATATCGCCATCCATTGTCGAGACCCGCAAAGTTTGGGCCAACAACAAGAAACCTCTCCCTCCCGAATGTCGTATACTTACTAAAGTGCATGTTCACAACCTCTTAAAGCTATGCCATCAAGCGATTCCATTGAAGGAGGAAGTTCTATGTTAAAGCGTATCATACATTCGTTGACGGGACGTCACGGATATGGCTACCATCGTTATAGCAGCAGCGACTTCAAAAAAGGTTATTACCCGCCGCCGCATTATCCGCCTTACCCGAACGGCCATCATCACGGACCGCCGCATCATCCGCATCAGCATCATGGCCATCCGCCTTATCCGAATCAGCCTTACCAAGGTCAACCGCCTTATCCGGGCGGTCACCATCCCGGACCGTCTCCGTACCCGAACGCGCACGGCCCATATCCGGGGCAACCTCCTTATCCGAACCAGCCGATGCATTATCCGCCGCCAAGATACAATCATCATTACGGCCACGGGTACTATAAGAAGAAGTGGAAGTACAGCAGTTCTTAGAACCCGGGATGTCGAACGATGGAAGCATGGTCCATAACCTCGGCATGAATTTATGTTAGGAAATTGTGAGCAAAATAAACAAACTCCTTACGACAGTTTCATAAGAGGCTAATCTGTTCTCGGTATAATGGGAAAAACGCAAATCGGAGGTGCATGGCATTATGATGCGAGTTCTAACCTTCAAGAATCGTTCCGTCCCTGTCTACTACCCTAACGAACAATCAGCATCTGTAGAGCTGCTTCAGCATAAATTGTACGAGATGGAATTGAACTTCGACTTCAGAAAAAAGTGGAAACGAATCAAATCCGTCGAGATGGTCCGGGACGTCGCGATCTTTCAGTACAACGATGGAACCAAGCTGTACCTGGAGGTCAGCTAAGCGATGGGTAGCATGACGGAGGGCTGTTCTTCAAGGAGATCAATGATGATCGCCTGGAAGAACAGCCCTCTTTGAGTTTATCGCCCTATCCAGCCAAGATGATTGGCTGGATACATGGCGTTGCCACTTATTGCGGACAATATATGCGGCATTCCGCGGCATTAGAAGATTTGCCATCGTCGTGGCTTCTCCCGCTCTCCGCCCGCTCTTCGGTGCTGGCTGCTCTACGGAACATGGAGGTATCCATCATAGTCGGCTCCATTGGGGTGCCTAGCAGATAACCCTGCACATAATTGCAGCCCCATTCCTTAAGCAGACGGTATTGCCCTTCATATTCGACGCCTTCGGCAATGACCTCTACGCCAAGCTTCTGCACAAGTCCGATAATGGATTCGACGATATGACGCTCCGCTCCTGGAAGATCAATCTTCTGTATGAAGCTCTTGTCGATCTTTAAGCAATGAATGGGCAGCTGCTTCAGATTACTGAAGGAGGAGTAACCCGTCCCGAAATCGTCCAAGGCTATACGTACGCCTGTTGCTCTCAATCGGCTAAGCGCGGTCACGGCAGTCTCTGAAGAATGAAATAAATAATGTTCCGTTATTTCGAGCTCGATCGAAGATGGCTCCAGACGATTCTCTTCAAGCACGTTCAGCAGTGTATTCATGAAGGAAGGATCATGCAGTTGCAGGGGCGATATATTGATCGACATCCGCAAATCATGCAAGCCGTACTTGCGAATGCGAGCAAGCATCTTGCAGCTCTCCCTGATCACCCACTCCCCGATTGGGATGATAAGTCCGCTATGTTCGGCGATTGGTATAAATTCTTTGGGCGAAATGACGCCTAACTCCGGATGATTCCAACGGATAAGGGCCTCCAGCCCCCTCAGCCGACCGTCCCCCAGCCTGTAGATCGGCTGGTAGCTGAGATGGAATTGCCTCTGATACAACGCGGGGCGCAAACCACTCTCGATCGCGATGCGTCTGTTCATCCGGTCCGTATCCTCGGACTTATAAAAGGTAATGCGATTGCCCCCGTTCTCCTTCGACTGCTGCACCGCTGATTCCGCTCGGCAGATGAGCGCTTCGCCAGTCAACCCATCTTGGGGGAAGTAACAAGCTCCGATGCTTGCGGTTAAGTAAAGCTCCGAATCTCCATCCGGTACGGGTCGTTCTGCCGCATGTTTCATTGCTTCCGCCGCTTGCCAACAAACATCGAATTCCGAGTCTTCCTTCGAGATATAGAGAAGCAATAGAAACGAATGACTTCCCCAATTGCTTAAGACAGGCGGCTCCGAGCCTGCGAGCTGCTTCGACAGCTCGATTAGCCGATTCATCATGACGTCGAGTACTTCATGCCCGAAATCCGTACCTTTCGTATCGATTACGCGATAGAATCGGTCCAGCTCCACGATCATGGCCAATATTCGCTTTCCCTCGGCTCTGGCCTCATGTACGCTTAACTCAACCTTCG
The DNA here is from genome assembly GCF_002165585.1 of Paenibacillus sp. MY03. Taxonomy (NCBI): domain Bacteria; kingdom Bacillati; phylum Bacillota; class Bacilli; order Caryophanales; family Paenibacillaceae; genus Paenibacillus; species Paenibacillus sp. MY03. The sequence continues at coordinate 5,885 of NZ_MXQD01000058.1, forward strand.
CATACGATTCCTTCCTGCTCAGCAATCGAGCGGAGCTTTCCATTTCCCAGCCTCCCTTATTTTTTCAAGCTTCTTCGAACATTTCTCTGATGAATTCATCATCGCATAGAATTATTAGAAATTTACGGAAGTACCCTTTAGAAGATTGTTAGAATCATTAAGACTCGTTAGCATTTTCTAGAATTGCAAAAAGCCGCCCCGCGAGTCATAAATGACCTCGCTGAACGGCGTTCTGGCGTGTGTTAAAAACTAGCGTGCATGTGCCTTTGTTATGTTGAGACAAGCGCGGTGTACTTGTAACCGAATCCCCACACCGTACGGATCAGGCGCGGCTCCTTGGGGTTCAGCTCAATCTTCTTTCGCAGATTGACGATATGTACGTCGATGGCCCGATCGGTAACAAAAGAATCGAATCCGCGAATGGCGTTGATGAGCTCCTCCCGGCTGAATACCTTTCCCGGGTGTGCCAAAAACAGCTTCATCAGCTCATACTCCGAGAACGTCGTCTCAACCAGCTGTCCTCGTACAAGCAACAGTCTCCGCTCGACATCGAGCTGAATCATCTCCGGCGAGGCCATACCAGGCGACTCAGCCGCCACCGCCACGGCAGATTCTCCGTAGATGACGTTCGAGCGGCGAATTAACGCCTCCGCGCGCGCGGTCAATTCGTGCATGCTAAACGGCTTGCAGAGATAATCGTCCGCTCCCGACTTCAACGCCTGCACTCGTTCCGAAACTTCGCTTTTCATAGACAGAATCATGATAGGCACGTTCGATGTCTTGCGTACTTCCAGGCAAACCTCTATTCCATCCACGTCGGGCAAGATCAGGTCAAGCAGGATAAGGTCGGGCATCACGCTGCCAGCCAGCTGTAGCCCCTCGTCTCCCCGGAATGCTTGGCTGACTTGATAGCCTTCTTCCGTCAGATACATCGACAGCATGTTACTCATCATAACGTCATCTTCAATAACCAATACTTTATACATCGGCGTCACCCTTTAAACATATTGAAGATTTCTGTCGAGCTTATGTAGTACGTGTTACAACCTATTATAGTATCTCTACTATACATGACAGCGGGCCGACGAACAACAGAATGTTAGAAAAATGTTAGATGATTCTGTCGAATTGTTGGTCTGCATCCCGTAATCCTCTCAGAAGAAAACCCATCTTCGCTTCCAATTGATCCAACGCGATGCCCAGCACTCCCGTATCAGTCCCTCCCGACTTCAGCAAATCGCTGACTTCGTTGACGGCATTGACGAGTTCCTCCGCCGACAAGTATCCTGCGGCTCCCTTGAGCGTATGCAGCATTCTAAGCGCCTTGTCCATCTCCGACTGCCCCAGCGCCAGGCGCAGCTGATCCATGAACCGTTCGTAATCAATCTTGAATTGCAAAATCATATGCCGTAAAATCGGCAGCTTCCCATTTACTCGTTCCAAAGCGCTCTCCACATTCATACCCTCGATTGGACTAAGCGTAACAGGCGGAGCGGCAGCGCTTGCAGTCTGTCTCTCCGACCAATGGGACAAGGCTTCTTCCCGCTTGCTCAGTTCGCCGCTTTTCTCGGCCAATGCCTTGCGCTCCAGCCAATAGGCCAACACTTCATGCATGCGCTCCACGGAGAGCGGCTTCGTAATGACCTCGTTCATGCCTAGCTTCAAGTAACGCTCATGATCCTTCTTCACGACATTGGCCGTTACGGCGATAACCGGGATCGAGTCGTATTCCCGCTTGCTCCGCATGATGCGAACGGCTTCCGTCCCATCCATAATCGGCATATGGATATCCATCAGCACAAGATCCCAACGGCCCTTTTCCAGCATGCGGATCGCTTCTTCGCCATTTTCCGCCAGCTGCGCCTCATAGCCGGCATCCTTTAACATCTCCATCGCGACCATCTGATTGATCTTATTATCTTCGGCTAACAATATGTTGACTCGGCGCCGCTGTTCCTTGACAGCCTGCACGGCGTCAACCGTATCGGGAGCGGCGAGCTTCTGGCTCTTCTGTTCTGTCGCGTCCTTAAACGCGCGGAGCAGCGACGTGCGCGTGACCGGCTTGGCGATAATGGCAGCGGGGCGATTCTCGAGGGGAAGCTGCAGCAGCTCGTCTCTGCCGAAGGTAGTCGTGAGCGCTATTACGGGCACGCTCATCTCCGCCGCGACGCCATGCAAGTCAAGCCACGTCTCCGTGCCGTACATATCCGGCATCTCCATATCGGTTAACAGCAGATGAGGTCTTGCCCCTTCGCCGACGATCCGCAGCCGTTCGTACATCGTCTGCCAGCTTCCGAAGGCAATGGTCGTCAGACCCATGCTCTCCAGCAACTGCGTCCAATGTTCGCGCATTCGCCTGCTGTCCTCCAAAATCCATACCGTCTGCTCGTTGCTGAAAGGAGGCTGTTTGTCCACGCTGTCGATGCGTACGGGATCGACTCCGAATGGCAGCGTAAAGTAGAATCGGCTTCCTGCTCCTTCGACGCTGGATACGTCCAGCGTGCCTCCCATAAGCTTTACGAGATTCTGCGAGATGACGAGGCCGAGACCCGTGCCGCCGAACTTGCGAGTCGTGGAGCTGTCGGCTTGCGTAAACGGCATAAACAGCCGTTCCACCTGATCCTTGCTCATGCCGATTCCCGTATCCGAGATCATAAAGCGAATCCAGATTTGTCCCTCGATCTCCTCTTCCTCTTCGAGCTCCAGCCTGACGATCCCCTTGCCCGTGAATTTAATCGCGTTCATGCACAGGTTTAGCAGCACTTGTTCCAGCCGCAATGAGTCCCCGATCAACGTCTGGGGAATCCGCTCCGGCGTCTGAATCATGAATTCGAACTGCTCCTTGCCGCCAAGGAATACGCTAAGCTGATTCGCAAGTCGGCTCAGCAGTTCCTCCGGCTTGAACGGGAAACGCTCGACCTCGACCTTGCCCGCTTCGATTTTGGAGAAGTCCAGCACATCGTTAATAATACGAAGCAGGGATTCCGACGACAAATGCATTTTGTCGATATAGTCCTTCTGAATAAGGGACAGATCCGTCTTGCGCATCAGGCTGGTCAAGCCGATGATGCCGTTAAGCGGCGTGCGGATCTCATGGCTCATTAAAGCGAGGAAGCTGCTCTTCGCTTTGTTCGCTTCCTCCGCTTCCAGCGTGGTCCGAACAAGCTCCTCCTGAACCAGCTTCTGCTCGGATATATCTCTGGCGATGCAGGAGAAGAAGGTTTCGCCGGTATAATCATCCTCTTGCACGACGATCATCATGGATACGAACAAGAGCTCCCCGTTTACCTTTTTCATCTGCAGACTGCCGTTCCAATATCCATGCTCCAGCGCATGCTTGCTGCCTTCCATCATCTGTTCGTGCATGGAAGGGTCGACATAGGAACGAACTCGCGTCGAGTAAGCGTCTTCTTCCTTAAGTCCCAACATCGCCTTCCCTGCCCGGTTGACGTAGACGATATGGCCCTCCAGATTAATAGAGGCGATCAAGTCCTGCGCGGACTCCACGATATTAAGAAGCCGGTTGCGCGCGTTCTCCACCAGCTTCCGGTCCGAGATGTCCCGCACCATGCCGACGACGCCCGTGAACTTCCCCCGCCGGTCCCTCAGTCCGCTCGAGCTCTGCAGCATAGGAATGCGGGTGCCGTCCTTATGTACAAACGTCCACTCGCGCTCATAAGAGAACTGGATATCCCTCAGTGCGCGGAAAACGTCAAGTCCGGGCTTTACCTCGTACCCCAGCTCTGCGGTGAGGCGCGCGGCTTCCCGCTCGTTTTCTTCCATATCCATAAATACCAGAGGCGTGGCATGTCCCACAAGCTCCTCCGACTTGTAGCCTAACATTTCCTCCGCCGTCTGATTCAGGTAAGAAACCCGATAATGATCATCCAGCACGATAAAGCCGTACTGATTTTGGTTAATGATGGCGCCCCATCTGTCGAACATCTCTTGCAGATGCTCCATCATCCCGTTCACGGAGTGCGCGAGCTGCCCGATCTCGTCGAACTGGGACGTATCGAGATGCTCCGCTTCGAATTCTCCGGCGGCCGCTTGCTCCGTTACGCTCAGGATCTTCTCGAGCCGTTTGACGATTTTCTCAAAATACAGGAAGAAGAAGACTCCGATAATAATCTCGGAGATCGCGATCGTCGATATGGTTCTCCACAGTATAGGAGTAAGCAGCTTCTCCATTTTGGAGAGGGGTTCCGACATCGCAATTCGCCAAGGGGTTCCATTAACCTTGGAATAGAACACCATATAATCCTCGCCGGCATCTTTGATCTGCGCTCTCCCCTCGTTCTGTTGCAGCATATCCCTTGATTTTGCCGCCAGTACAGGATCCTCCGCAATGAACTTGGGCGGATTAACAGATACTTTGGAGGAATAAATAATTTCCCCCTTGTCGTTATAGAAGCGAACAGGCGTCGTCGCCTGGGCGAAGTCGAAGAACCGGGTAAACGAAGTAAAGGGGATCGAAGCATAGATGACGCCCTCGATATTCGTCCCGCTTCCATAGACCGGCACCACGATATACGATTGATCCACAAGCGAGAATTCCGGCTTATAGGGATCCGTGATCGTAACCGTACCCTTCATGGCGGATTCAAAAAACGGCTCGCCGCTCATATCCCGGTCCGGCCCGTCGCTGCGCACAGCCATCCCGTCCGCCGCGATGAAGCCGATGGTATGATAGGCAAAGCCGCTCCTCACGAGCTCCCGCTGGAAGTAGGTTTTGCGTTCGGAGGCCGTGCCGTAGCGGACCACGTCCGTGCGGCTCATGACCATGACCTCCGCTCGCCGAATTTCCATCCAGGCTTCGATGTTATCCGCCCGAACGCCAAGTTTGCTCCCGATCCTGTCCATCTCCGATCGAAGCATGGCCTTCTTGACCGCCGAATAATTGCCCGCTCCTGCAAGCAACAAGGGGATAAACGATATGAGTACGATAAAAATCAAACCTTTGGTTCTAAGCGACATCTTATTCACTCGAATCATCCCCCATCCGAATCGGCTCCGGAGATCTCCATTATCGTCAAGCCGTTCTTTCTGTCGTGCAGAGAGATCAACCTATCCCTCCGCAACACCTTGTCAGCTATTGTCGTTTTTATTCTAACATTAGAAGCTTCCGACATGAATAGCGGATGAACTGAAAAAAAGCGCTTTTTTTATTTAAGTTTAAGGTTTTTCAGACAAGCTTTTGGTATAGTAGTTGAAGAATTGCAATTTGAAGGGAGTTACGAGTAAATGAGCAATCAAGACGAAACACAGCCGAACGATAAGAAAACAGAGATCGGCAAAGAAAAAGAAGAACGTTATACGTACGAGACTGGGGAAGCACCTGCCGAAACGGAAGTGCTTGCCGAAGACCGCGTCGACGACGAGCTTTACGTCGAAGACGAGGATGACAACGACGCCCGTAAGGAAACGGCGGCAGCCGCTGCCGCGGTAACGGCGGCTCCAGCCGCTATGCTGGCTTCGACGCCAACGGTACAGCCTGCCCAAAAAGGCGGCCGTATGGGATGGATTATTTTGTCCGCCGTGCTTGTGGTCGCGCTAATCGTCGTATTGGTCAAGCCTCCGTTCGGAGGTGACAGCAACGGGGCTGTCGCGACTGTCAACGGGACGAAGATTTCGAAGGAGCAGCTGTACGATTTGCTCGTTAATGCAAACGGCAAAGCCGCGCTGGACAACCTGATCGTGGAAAACCTGGTGCAGCAAGAAATGTCGGCTAACAATATCGCGTTCTCCGAACAAGATATTGATCAAGAGATGGAAGCGGTCAAGCTCCAATTCGGCACAGAAGAGGCGTTCCAATCCGCCCTTCTTCAGTACGGCTATACCGAAGACGTTCTCCGCAGCGAGATGAAATTAAGCGCCATGATCCGCAAGTCGCTGGAATCCAAAACCGAAGTGACGGACGAAGAGGTACAAGCTTACTTCGACCAGAACAAGGCGATGCTGGGTTCCACCGAGGAGCAGGTACGCGCATCCCACATTCTCGTGGATACGAAGGAAGAAGCGGACAGCATCCTTGCCGAGCTCAAGGCAGGCGCAGACTTCGCCGAGACGGCTCAAGCCAAGTCGAAGGACGGCTCCGCCGCTAACGGCGGCGACCTGAACTTCTTCGGACGCGGCCAGATGGTTGCGCCATTCGAGGAAGCAGCATTCGCGCTTGAAGTGGACGAGATCTCCGAAGTCGTAAAAAGCGACTTTGGCTTCCACATTATCAAGAAGACGGACTACAAGCCAGCGTACGAGCCTAGCTTCGAAGAGAAGAAAGCCGCTATCCATACCCTGCTTGTAGGTCAGGAAGCTCGCACGCAATCCGAAACATGGATCTCCGAGCTTCGCAACAAAGCGAAAATTACAAATACGCTGGAAGAAGAAGCTCCAGCCGCATCCGATGCTCCTGCAGCGACGGACGCGCCGCCAGCAACGGACGCTCCAGCAAAAGAGTAGTCCATAAACCCAAAAAGGGGCGTTCCGAAGTCACATTTGACTTGCGGGACGCCCCTTTTTGCTGGCAGTTGGCGGGCAGCTCGCTTATGGTCCGGCGGGCTCTGTAGCCCGATTTTCTCGGGCTATTGCGCTCGGCAGCTCCCGCGGCGCTCCAATAGCCCGATTTTCTCGGGCTACAGTTCCCATTTCGGGCCGCGGGGCTCTGTAACCCCTTTTTTCGAGCTATTGCTCGCCATCTCGCTCGGCCTGTTCCCCTCAAAATTCCTACAAACTGCTCTCCAATTTACCGACACGACGTAGGTTTTGTCGCAACTTTCTCGCATGGGGCAGCAAAGCTTTACTCGCGCGCCGCTTTCAGGCACAATGGGAAGACACTAACATCATGCTGGAGGTATGAGCTAATGTCGCAATTCAAGGTATCTCAATATACGGATACATATGTTATTTATGAACTAGTCGAGACAAGCACGGACTCCCGTGTTCTCGTCTGTCCGGAGCGAGGCGGCATCGTCATTGGCTGCAAGCTTCTGGGCAAGGAGCTCTTTTATCTGGACAAAAAGACCTTCGAGGATCCAGCCGCTAATATTCGCGGAGGCAATCCTGTACTCTTCCCCATCTGCGGACCCTTAGAGGATTCCGAGTACATTTGGGAAGGCGAGACCTACCGTATGGGGCAGCACGGCGTCGCGCGGAATCGGAGTTGGGATATTGCAGGCACGTCCGAAGACAACGAAGCTTCCATCACGATCCGCCTCCGTGCAGACGAGGAGACCTTGGCGTCATACCCGTTCCGTTTCGAGCTCATATTCACCTATGCGCTGGTAAATGGAGAATTGCATACTCGCCAGACCTATCGCAACATTGGCGATAATAGTCCTATGCCATTCTATGCCGGCTTCCACCCCTACTTCGCAATAGAAGGCGGCAAGGATATCGCCTACGACACCGACGCCACACGTTATATCGATTATAACGACAATGTCGTGAAACCCTACACGGGCTCCGTGGACCTCGAACCTATGGTGGAATCGTTCTGTTTGCTGGATGCGAAGCGCAGCTCCATCTCGTTCCCTAACGGCAGCGGTACGCGAGTGCGTCTAACCTACGATCCCCTATTCAAATACGTCGTCATTTGGTCGCTTAAGGACCGTCCGTTCGTCTGCGTGGAGCCGTGGATGGCGCAGCCGCTCGAGATGAACCGTCGCGAGGAGCTCGTGCTGCTGCTTGCTGGCGAAGAACTACAAGCCAATATGACGATCAGCTGCGAGAACGTGTCCAGCTAGGAAGAAACAAGCCTCCGAAAGAAACAAACCTCCGAATTGCCTGAATAGGCAACCCGGAGGTTTGTTTGCGTGAAGAATTGATGTTCGAAGCCTGCCTGCCAGCAACAGCGGACTTTTTGAACAAACCCTATTAGGGCGTGTCTGAATACTCCGAAGGGAGTAGATTTTGCCGAATTTTCGTTCCATGCAAGGAACTTTTGTGAAGGCGTACCGGGGGTACGTCAAGCAAAAGTGACGAAGCAGGGGGCAGAAAGGCGGTGAAAGATGCCCCTGAGCGGGTTTTCAGACACGCCCTAGTACCCTTCGCCCTTGCCTCCGGATACGATGGCCACGCTCGCGCTGGCGCCGATACGGGTAGCGCCGGAAGCGATCATCGCAAGCGCCGTCTCCAGGTCGCGAACGCCGCCGGATGCCTTGACGCCGAGATCCGGACCGACCGTCTTGCGCATAAGCGCGATGTCTTCCTGCGTCGCTCCGCCTTTGCCGAAGCCCGTGGAGGTCTTCACGAAGTCGGCGCCGGCCTTCACGCACAGCTCGCACGCGACAACCTTCTCTTCGTCCGTCAGCAGCCCCGTCTCCAGAATGACCTTGAGCGGAGCCTTGCCCTTGCACGCGGCAACAACGCCTTCGACGTCGCGCTGCACATCTTCGATGTCACCGGACTTTAACAAGCCGATGTTCAGCACCATGTCGATCTCCGTCGCTCCGTCTTCAATAGCCTGCTTCGCCTCGAACGCCTTCGAAGCCGTGCTTGTCGCGCCGAGCGGGAATCCGACGACGGTCGTCACACCTACGCCGCTCCCTTTCAACAGCTTGGCCGCGAGCGGCACCCAGCCGGCGTTGACGCACACCGTTGCAAATTTGTACTCTCTTGCTTCCGCACAAATTTGCTCGATTTCGCCCTTCGTTGCGTCAGCCTTCAATATCGTATGATCGATCATCGCAGCCACTTGGGCGGATGAAAGGTTTGTTTCATGACTCATGAAATGGTCCTCCAATAGTGGAATGGTTAGTGCACGTACCCATTATACGAAGCTTTCAGGCAAACAACAACTCGCCCCCTCGCCGTACTTCCGCCTTGATTTACTTTGCCCGGTCCGATAGGCTATTATTGGAGTGGTTCGGCGCCTTGCTGAACATACTGAGTACAACCCAAGCAAGGGAGATGTGACACGCATGGACAACGTATTAGCCAAAATAAAGGAAGCATCCGCCTATATCGAAAGCAAACTCTCGGCCAAACCGCAAATCGGTCTGATCCTGGGCTCCGGACTTGGTGTAATGGCCGACGAGGTGGAGAACCCTGTCGTCATTCCGTACGGCGACATTCCTCACTTCCCCGTCTCCACGGTAGAAGGACATTCAGGAGAGCTCGTCATCGGCGATCTGGAGGGCAAGAAGGTACTCGTCATGAAGGGACGGTTCCACTATTACGAGGGCTACTCCATGAAGGAAGTCGTCTTTCCGGTCTACGTCATGAAGGCGCTAGGCATCGGGACGCTGCTTGTCACCAATGCCGCGGGCGGCATGAACCGCAATTTCGCAGCCGGTGATCTCATGCTTATAACCGACCATATCAACAACACGGGCAGCAATCCGCTGATCGGCGGCAACATCGCGGAGCTTGGTCCTCGCTTCCCGGATATGTCGCAAGCTTACAACCGGGAGCTGCGCGCCATCGTTTCGGCCCAGGCCGAGGAGCTGGGCGTCAAGCTTCAGCAAGGCGTATACGTCGGCATCTCCGGTCCGACTTACTGCACGCCGGCCGAGCTGACGATGATGGCTCGCTGGGGCGCCGACGCCGTAGGCATGTCCACTGTGCCGGAAGTGACGGCAGCCAATTACTGCGGCGTGAAAACCGTCGGCATCACCTGCATCACCGACATGGCGATCGGCGACGAACTGGAACCGCTGACTCACGAGCAAGTGGTCAAGGTCGCAAACGAGACGCGTCCGAAATTCATCTCGCTGGTGAAGGCATCCGTCCGAGCGTTTACGGTGTAAACTTTAGCTTCAATGGGCATCTGTGCCACGCTCGCTCTTCTTCTGCAGCTCTACACAAAGCCGCCAGGGACATGGACTCCCTGGCGGCTTGTTTTGTCCGGCTCGCTGCTTAGCGAGCGAGCCTGGCTAATCCCACTGGCGTTTCTTCGGCAACCGGTTTCCCGTTCGCCCTCATTATAGCAAATTTACAGCCTGACTTCTCTGCCGGTTTCCGCCGATTCGTAAATCGCGGCCAAAATTTTGATCATGTCGACGCCTTGCTCCGGCGTGATCGTCGGCTTCGCGCGTCCTTCCAGGCAATCGACGAAATGTTTGATGTTCTCGGTATGCTGCTTCACCTGGTCGGCGCCCTTAATGACCGGCACGGTGTCCGTCAGTTGTCCGGCAGCTTCCGAGTAGATGCCAAGCTTGCCGTTTCGCAGGCTCGCTCCCGCCTTGGTGCCGCGCAGCTCGACGAAATTCATTTCCTCTCCAATGTTGGAGGCCCAGCTGAATTCGATCTGCAGCGTCGCGCCGTTGTCGAAGCGGATAAAGCCCGTTGCCAGGTCCTCTACGTCGAACGTGCCATCCTCCTGACGGTCGCCGAAGGAGCTATGGACAGAATCGGCAATGGTATCATTAGCGAACTTCGTGTACTTCGCTCCCGTGACGGATACCGGCTTCGGGTTGCCCATGATCCACATGGCGAGATCGATGAAATGTACGCCGAGGTCGATCAGCGGCCCGCCGCCCGACAGCTCCTTCGTCGTGAACCAGCCGCCCTTGCCCGGAATGCCCCTTCTCCGGATCCAGCCGCAGCGGCCCGTGTAGATTTCGCCCATGCCGCCTTCATCGGCCAGACGCTTAAGGAATTGCGAATTCGGGTTAAAGCGGTTGTTGCGCATAACCATCAACAGCTTGCCCGATGCGGCCGCCGCATCCGCCATCTTCTGCGCTTCGACGGGATTGACCGCGTCCGGCTTCTCGCAGAAGGTATTGTATCCCGCTTCCAATGCGGCAATCGCTATCTCCGAGTGATACAGGTTCGGCGTGCAGATATCGACGATGTCGAAGCCGCCTTCGCGCAGCATGTCGCGATAATCCGTATAGACGCGGCTCACGCCCAGCTTCCCGGCAATTTCTTGCGCACGCTCTTTCCGGATATCGCATACCGCCACCACTTCTGCTTCCGGATGCTCCAGCCATGCCTCCATATGGGCCGCTTGGAAGATGCCGCCGACTCCGATGACGCCAACTTTATATTTTGCGCTCATGTTCTGTTCCTCCCCGAATTATAAAAGAATGATTGTTTTATCGTTCAGCTCTCTGTTCCATCAAGCTCAGCAGATTGCCATAGCTCGTTCTCACGCAATCCATGGGATCCGTCTTGCAGGAATCCTGTTCCACCACGTACCACTCAATGCCGCTAGTCTCTCCCCATTCGATGATAGGAGCAAAATCGATAACGCCCGTACCGATCGGCGCAAACGTGGCTTCCTCATCGTCCGTCATATCCTTTAAGTGTACGATGGGCATTCTGCCGCCGTAAGGCTCAAAGAAAGCAACAGGGTCGTGGCCAGCCTTCTTTAGCCAGAACACGTCGAGCTCCGCCAAAATTTCGTTGCCTGGAACAGGCTCAAGCAGGTAGGACAATGCGTCCTTGCCGTCCACCTTCGTCTCGAATTCGAACGCGTGGTTGTGGTAGCTGATCCGTATTCCACGGTCCTTGAGCTTGGCCGCGATAGCGTTCAGATCGGACCGCACTCCCTTGTAACCGCCTTCGGTCCGGATCGCCTCGGCGATGCCCGGGCAGATAATGTCGATCGTGCCGAGCACTTCAGCCTCGTCCGCCACCTGATCCCCGCGTTCAAGCAATTCGTCAAGGCCAACGTGCAATCCCGCCGCCTTCAGCCCGTTCTCGTCCAAAATTTCTTTAAGCGCTTTCGGATCGTGACCGTGAAAACCGGCGAATTGCACGCCTCCGTATCCAATTTGACTTATTTCACGAAGCGTTGCCGGAAAGTCGCTTGCGCACTCCTCGCGCAACGTGTATAACTGAACTGCAATCTTCTCCCTCATTCTCTTCTTCCCCTTCCATCGACAATTACACCCAGTATAAAATGACGAAATAAGGAAGTGAATATCCGATTCTCCGCTTGTTGACTTATTTTGCAACGGTTATGATAGAGTCAATACTTCCTGATACAAGGAGAGGTGGTTACGCCTATGGCCTCGCAAACGCAATCATGGACCATTCCCTTATCCGTCGGTTATTCCCGACATGTCGTGCCCTTCCAAGGCTACATGAAGCACGACGATTCCGATCACCGCGTGCTCCTGCGCCTTCAAGCAAAGGGACGATGCCGCGTCTCGGTTAATGGCGTCACCTACCCCGTGGAGCCGGGCGATCTCATCCTGAGAAAACCTTGCGAAGAATACCGGCTCGATATCGAAGCGGTTTACGATGAGCAGGATGGCGTGATGCTGCCTATTGACAGCGTGGACTATTATTTGACCTGCGACGGGGAGTGGATCGAAAATTGGGCGCGTCGAAGCAAGGTTCAGGGCATCGTCCGCGTGGAGCCGATCGACGAACTGATGTCGCTCTGGAGGAAGCTGATCTATGAGAAGAGAAATTTGCACGGGGACAATTCGGAGATGATGGATGCTCTTGTCAAGGTGATATGTCTGTCCATCGATCAGCATGCGCAGAAGGCGGGGTCCGCATCACGGCCGGAACGTTATATCCCTTACCAGATCAAGCGCTACCTCGAGAAACACGCGACCGAGCCGCTCAAGCTGGATCGGGTGGCCGCCCGCTTTGGCGTCAGCGTGTCGACAGCCTCGCATCTGTTTAAGGGGACGTTCGGCCTGCCCCCCATGCGCTATGTCGTCGATATCCGGCTGGCCATCGCATCGGAGAGGCTGCTGCACAGCGACATGAATCTGGAGGATATCGCCGAATCGGCCGGCTTTCGAAGCTATCCCTATTTCAGCCGGGCGTTCCGCTCCCGCTATAATGTCAGCCCAAGCGAATACCGTGCGCGGAACGGCATCCCGACTAACTAGTTAGCTGCGATAATACGGCATAATACGGCATAAAAATGGAGCTGTCCCAACAGTCATTGTCAGTCGACTTGTTGGAGCAGCTCCTTGTTCATTTCCCTATAAGCAATTCGATCGCGGCTATTCTTTATTGTTGCACTGTGCCGTGTTGGCGATATTGTTCGCGATATTCGCAACCGATCTCATCTGCTCTTCCATATCCTTCACGTAATCGTCCACAACCTGAACTTCAATCATGCAGTTGTTCGTCATGAATTTAAACACGCCGTTGTTAAAATCCGTTCCTAATTCTTTATAGAAAATGCCCTCGTAGACATCCTGATGCGTATGACTGAAGCTAAGCCTGTACTTCGTCTCTTCCTGCAGCAAATAAGCGCGTACGCCTTTCTCATAGAAGCCGTCGCCGTTTTTGAGCTCCCGCGAGACCGAGATAATATGAAGATCGACGAACGGAATCTCATTCAGCAAAATATTGATGAATGATCCCTTCGTAATCTCCTTCCAACGGCTCTGGGCGGTTTGTCCGAGAACAAGCTGAGTAATATTGTGTTTTCTTGCCACCTCGCCGATGACTTTGGCGATCGGGCGGCTCTCATTGTATTTGACGATAAACTGCTCGGCGCCATGCTCCTTGGCCAATTCTTTCCACTTCTCGACATAATGGATCTTTTCGATGTCCAGTTCGTCTTCAGGAAGGGGGTCCACTGTCAACACATAAAAGGGGCAGTTCAGCATGTTGGCAATTTTGCCGCCACGACGGATAAGCCTTTCACCGTTTGGTCCATAATAGACGCATACGAGTATGCTCTCATCCATTCTCCCGTTCTTCAATTTAACGATTCACCTCATCTAAGCTTCTAATACGGCAGCCGCGAATGAACATCCGAGAGGGCTCCCGTATCGAGACATTGACTACAGAGTACTGTTTTTACTTGGTTCTGTCAATGCGATTAGTGTATACTATTAGTTGGCATTACTATCTGCGCGGGTCAAGATGGAACGGCTGTCACCGCTCTTTGGCGGCGCTGAGCGTTTCATTATGGGAAATATAAGCACAGTATAATGAAAACTTATGCTTTCTTATATTTAAAAATTGCGTACAGCCGATATGAACTACTATTGAAACCCAGTACATATTAGGAGGTCACAAGTTGTCTTTGCTGCATTTTGCCGTTTTGCTGCCATTCCTCTATACCATCTTTGTGCCGTTGTTTTTCAAGAAACTGCCCCGTATCCATACGGGCTGGTTCGTGATCGTGATCCCTCTGCTTCTGTTCGTTTATTTCCTGACGAATTTCCCGGTTCAGACCGACTCTCCCCCCATTGTTCATTCCGTTCCATGGATCGCTTCTGCCGGCATCCACTTCTCGCTGCATCTGGACGGTCTGGCGCTTTTATTCGCTCTTATCATTACAGGTATTGGCACTTTGGTTGTACTTTATTCCATTTATTATATGTCGATGAAACGCGAAGCTCTCCATAACTTCTATGTTTATTTGCTTTTGTTTATGGGAGCCATGCTCGGTATCGTTTTATCAGATAATCTGATGGTTATGTATGTGTTCTGGGAGGCGACCAGCGTATCGTCCTTCCTGCTCATTGCCTATTGGTACCAGCGCAAAAAATCGCGTTACGGCGCGCAGAAGGCGATGCTCATTACCGTATTCGGCGGCTTCGCCATGCTTCTCGGCGCGCTGATGATCGGGACGGCCGCAGGAACATTCAGCATTCGCGAGATCATCGGCATGCGGGAGACGCTCGCCGATCATGCTCTGTTCCTCCCTGCCATGCTCCTGATTCTGCTTGGCGCGTTTACCAAGTCCGCGCAATTTCCGTTCCATATCTGGCTGCCTGACGCGATGGAAGCGCCGACTCCGATCAGCGCCTTCCTGCATTCCGCCACGATGGTCAAGGCCGGCGTCTATCTGGTTGCCCGCTTCACTCCCGTGTTCGGCGGCGATATGAACTGGTTCTGGATTATTGCGATCGTCGGTACTCTCACCCTCTTCTGGGGTGCTTTCATGGCGATCCGACAGACCGACCTTAAGGCGCTTCTTGCCTATTCCACCATCAGTCAGCTAGGGCTTATCATGTCGTTGCTCGGCATCGGCTCTCTGGCGCTTAACCCGGATTTCGCGGCGGAGGCCGATTGGTTCGAGGCCGCCATTCTCGCCGCAATCTTCCATCTGTTCAACCATTCCATATTTAAAGGCTGTCTGTTCATGGTTGTAGGCATTCTTGACCACGAGACGGGCACCCGCGATATCCGCAAGCTCGGCGGACTGATGAGTCTGATGCCCGTTTCTTTTACGCTGACCGTCATCGGCGGCTTGTCTATGGCCGGCCTGCCGCCGTTCAGCGGCTTCCTGAGCAAGGAGATGTTTTTTGCCGGGGTGCTGGCAGCGAATACGCATACGGAACAATGGACCTTGTGGCTGCCGATAGCGGCCTGGGTAGCCAGCATTTTCACGTTTGCCTATTGCCTGATTCTCGTATTCAAGACGTTTACGGGCACCTACCATCCGGACAGACTGGACAAAAAGCCCCATGAGGCGCCGATCGGCATGCTGATTCCGCCAATCTTGCTTGCTCTTATCGTCGTATCCGCGTTCTTCTTTCCGAATCTGCTGTCCTATAATCTCTTCGAGCCGGCCATCCATTCGGTGCTGCCCGGACTACGGCTGCCTGGGGAGACCTTCTATGTCAAGATTAAAGCTTGGCATGGCTTGAACACGGAGCTGTACATGACGATCGGCATAGTCGTAGTCGGCACGCTTCTGTACCGCACCTACAAGAAGTGGGGGGACGTCTACAACCTTCTTCCGCACAAGTATACGCTGGTCAGTCTCTACGACAACGGGCTGGCAGGCGCCGAGAAGCTTTCGGCCCGGATAACCAGCACCTATATGAACGGCTTCCTTCACAGCTATCTGAGCTATATCTTTGTATTTATCCTCCTTCTTGTCGGCGGCTCGTTCGTGCTGCTGGACGCTTTCGGCTACGACCTGTCGACCAACGCCGAGATCGGCTTGTACGAATACATTCTCGCGGGCGCAATCGCCGTATTGGCCGGCTTCGTCATCTCCGTCACCTCCAGGCTGACGGCCATCATTGCCGTGGGAGCGGTCGGTTATCTGGTCTCGCTGTTGTTCGTCATCTTTAGGGCGCCGGATCTCGCGTTGACGCAGCTCGTCGTCGAGACGATTACGACCGCGCTGTTCCTGCTGGCCTTCTACTTCCTGCCCAAGCTGAAGACGGAAGTGACCCGCATTCGGGTTAAGATATCCAATCTGCTCATCTCCGTCGGCATCGGTGCCCTGTTTACGCTAATCGGCATTGCTGCCCAAGGAAGCAATCAATTCAAGCCGGTATCCGAATACTTCCAAAATGCCTATGAGCTGTCCGGCGCCAAAAACATGGTCAACGCGATTCTGGTCGACTTCCGCGCGTTCGACACGATGCTGGAAAGCGTCGTGCTGTTCACGGCAGGCATTGGCGTATACACGCTGATCAAACTTCGCAAGTCAAGGAAGGGGGGACAGCAGTGAAATTCCCTGACGTTATTCTGCAGACCGCAGCAAAAATACTTGTTTTTATCATCATGATTTATTCCATCTACATCCTGTTCGCGGGGCATAATAATCCAGGCGGCGGCTTTATCGGCGGTCTGATCACGGCTTCAGCGATTATGCTGCTGTATCTGGCGTTCGACGTGGAGACCGTAGGCGAAATTATTCCGTTAGACTTCAAGGTCATCGGCGCCGTCGGCGTCATGCTGGCTCTGCTGACGGGGTTTGGAGCGGTGCTGTTCGGCGTGCCGTTCCTGACGCAGGTCTATCAATACGTGAATCTGCCGCTGCTCGGCAAGACGGGGCTGGGCACCGCTTTCGTGTTCGACCTGGGCGTCTATCTGGCCGTTGTCGGCACTACGGTAACAATAATTCGAAGCATTAGCGAGGACCTATAGTATGGAAATATTGATGACAATCGTCGCCGGTACGTTGTTCACCTCAGGTGTCTACCTCATTCTTAGCAAGACGCTTCTGCGCATCATTATGGGTCTGTCCCTGTTCACGCACGGCGTTCACATTATGCTGATGTCCATTAACGGCTTAAAGCGGGGCGCGGCTCCGCTGCTGGAAGAACAGGCCGCCAGCTATACCGATCCGGTGCCGCAGGCGCTTATTCTGACATCCATCGTTATCAGCTTTTCGCTAACCGCATTTTCGCTTGTGCTGGCTTACCGCACGTATAAGGAGCATGGCACCGACGATGTGGAGCGGTTAAGGGGACAAGATCATGAATAATATCGTTGTTTTGCCATTGTTTATACCGTTAATTTTAGGCGTTTCCCTGTTTTTCATCCGCAATCATATCCGGCTCCAGCAATGGATAGCGGCTTTGGCCGCTCTTGCCACGCTCGCGGCATCGCTCGTGTTGATGAGCCAGATCTCCTCGGAAGGCATACAGGTGCTTCATATGGGCGGATGGGAAGCCCCGTACGGCATTCCGCTCGTTGCGGATATGCTGGCCGCGATACTCGTCGCCGTCGCTTCGATCGTTACATTCGCTTGCCTGCTGTTCGCCTTTCATTTCATCGGGGAAGAACGGAAGAACTATTACGTGTATCCGCTGATGCTCATATTACTGTGCGGAGTAAACGGGTCGTTCCTGACGGGCGACATTTTCAACCTGTTCGTCTTCTTCGAAGTCATGCTTCTCTCGTCTTACGTGCTCCTCAGCTTAGGAGGCGGGAGAGTTCAATTGCGCGAAACCGTCAAATATATTGTCATTAATATTGTGGCATCCAGTTTATTCGTTATTGCCATTGCTTATCTGTACTCGATCACGGGCACGCTTAACCTGGCGCATATCGCGGAGCGTGTAGCCGAGAACGGCCAGAACGGCTTGACCACCACCGTCAGTCTGCTGCTGCTCACCGTATTCGGTCTGAAGGCGGGATTGTTTCTATTCTTCTGGCTGCCCGGCTCTTACAGCGCGCCCTCCGCTCCCATCGCCGCATTGTTCGCGGCGCTGCTGACCAAGGTCGGCGTCTACGTCATTATTCGGATGTTCACGCTTATCTTCAATCATCAGCCGCAAATTACGCATACGATCATCCTGTGGCTGGCCGCCCTGACCATGATATTAGGCGCGATCGGAGCCATTGCTTATTGGCGCATCAAACAAATCCTCGCTTATAATGTCGTTGTTTCGGTTGGCTTTATCCTGTTCGGAGTAGGCGTCGCCACCGATGCCTCCTTGGCGGGCTCCGTCTTCTACCTGGTCCACGATATGATCGCCAAAGCGCTGATCTTCATTCTTGGCGGAGCCGTCGTGTTCGTCGCCGGTACCGACCGGCTGCGCGAGATTAGCGGTTTGATCCGGTACCGCCCTATATTGGGCTGGCTGTTCTTCCTGTCCGCGCTGGCGCTTGCCGGCGTGCCGCCGCTAAGCGGCTTTATCGGCAAATTCCTTATTTTGCAAGGCGGCGTGCAGGCCGAGCATTATATCATGGCCGCAATCAGCCTGCTGACGAGCCTCATGGTGCTTTATTCCGTTATCAAAATATTCATCAACAGCTTCTGGGGCGAATCGCTGCTAAGCGAAGGGGAGCAGAAGTCAAGCGCCCGCGGCACCCTGCTTCCGGGCTTCCTGCTCGCCGCGCTGGTCGTCGGCCTCGGACTTGGAGCGGATATCTTTATGCCTTATGTAGATCAAGCGGTTAAGCCCCTGGTGAATCCGCGAATTTATATCGACGCGGTATTATCGTAATGCGCGCCCAACAGATGCATTTCGCCGGAAGGATGTGTTCGGAATGACCTTGCAAATCTTGCTTAATCTATTGATTGCCGCCATGTGGATGATGCTTCACGATACATGGAACATGCTGACTTTCGCAATCGGCTTCGTGCTTGGCGCAATCATCTTGTTCGGGATGAGAAGATTTTTCCCTGCCCCCTTCTACGGAAGAAAGTTCTGGTTTCTTCTCAAGCTGGGCTGGCTGTTCAGCATCGAGCTGCTTGTCTCCAGCATTGTGGCCATCGAACAGATCATTCGGCCCCGGCTCAACATACAGCCTGGCGTATTCCGGATGCAGACGAGAATGAAGACCGAATGGGAGCTGTCCTTGCTCGCCAATCTTATGACGCTCACGCCGGGTTCGGTTGTTATGGAGATTGCTCCGGAGGATGGGCTGATGTACGTACACGCCATGGACGTGCCCCGGATGAAAAAGGGCATCATCCGAACGAAGGACAAGTTCGAGGATGTCATAATCGAGGTGATGCGCTAATGTTCCAAACACTGCTTATGGCGTCCATTATTATGCTTACCATTTCGATCTCGATTGCGCTCTATCGGGTCATTAGAGGCCCTTCGCTGCCCGATCGGATTCTCGCGCTGGACTCCATCGGCTACAATATTATCGGCATCGTCGCCGTATTATGCATGATGCTGGACTCCAGCTCCTATCTGGAGACGATCCTGCTGATCGGCATATTGGCTTTCCTGAGTACGGTCGCGTTGTGCAAGTTTCTGGAGAGGGGCGTTGTCATTGACCGGAAGAGAAACGATTGAGTCTATCGTCGTCGTCATGGTGTTGATCGGTACGGTGCTAAGCCTGCTAAGCTCACTCGGCTTCCTGCGTTTTCCGGATGTATATACACGCTCCCACGCGGCAACCAAGAGCATTACGCTCGGCATTTTATTTATCTTGTTAGCTACGTTCCTTTACTTTTTATTCGTCCACGATCAAGTCAGCGTTCGGCTGCTGCTCGGCATCATATTCGTCTTCCTTACGGCGCCCGTGACGGGACATCTTATCGCGAGATCCGCTTACCGTTACGGCGTCAAGCCATCAGGCGCTCAGGATGAGCTGGCTGCGGACCTGGAGAAGGCCAAGAAACGCGCGAGCGCGTCGGACAAATGAGCAGACCTCTGTAGGGGTTATGGCAAGTGGGTGGGTTTATAGTTCAAGCGAGATTTCAAGTGTAGGTTTAAGCGAAGAGTAGATTTATGACATGGGAGGTTTGATCAATCTCCAAGTGTTGATAGAGGGAAAACCTCCCTCTAATCCTCACTTTCTCGCCCTTTTGGGAATATAGTGGGAAATGTGTAAGTAGAATAAATAGTGGACACCTCGTTACGAAGAGTAGATTTATGACATGGGAGGTTTGATCAATCTCCAAGTGTTGATAGAGGGAAAACCTCCCTCTAATCCTCACTTTCTCGCCCTTTTGGGAATATAGTGGGAAATGTGTAAGTAGAATAAATAGTGGACACCTCGTTAAGAGAATTCGATAATGAATGAAATAGGAGGTGTTCACAATGGGTGAACAGCGGAATCGATACAATGAAGAGTTTAAGAAACAGACGGTAAAGTATCTGCAAGGGCAGACGAAATCGGTGGAGGACATCGCCCTCGAACTAGATATTCCCGCGAAGACGTTACATGCCTGGAAAGCGAAATTTCGAGATTTTAAGAATGAACCCGTCGCCAGTTCGGAACGCCTCCGTGAGCTCGAGCAGCTCGTTAAAGAGCAAGAACGTGAGCTCCGCGCGAAAGACCAGAGGATTTCCGATGTAGAGGAGGAGCTCGCGATTGTAAAAAAGGCTGTGCACATCTTCAGCAAACCAAGGAACAACGGTTCCAGTTCATAGAAGATCATCGCTCCGAGTTTCGTTTGGAGAAGATGTGCGAAGTCATGAGTGTTTCACGTAGCGGTTACTACAAATGGAAAAATGCAGAGATGAGCAACCAGGAGCTGCGAAAACGGACTTTAATGGAGCGGGTTTCTTACCATTTTCATGATTCTGAGCAGCGCTACGGTGCTCCAAAGATCACGTATCTCCTTCAAGAAGAAGGCCACACAGTAGCAGAGCGAACCATTGGTTTATATATGCAGGAGCTTGGCCTGCGTGCCTGTGTCTCGCGAAAGTACAAGGTGCAGACAACAGACTCGAGCCATGATTTGCCGATCGCACCTAACGTACTCAACCAAAAGTTTAAAACGGAGAAACCTAATAAGGTCTGGGTGGCAGACATTACCTACATTCCATGCAGAGAGGGCCGTTTATACTTAGCAAGCATTCTTGACCTGTGTACACGTGAGATCGTAGGCTGGCGCCTAGGGAGCCGGATGACGACCGACTTGGTACTTGGTGCGTTGCAAGACGCCTATAAAGCTAAAAAGCCAAAGAAGGGGCTGCTGCATCATTCAGATCGCGGTAGTCAATATGCATCCGATGATTACAGAAAGCAACTCAAAGCCTACAAAATGAGAGCCAGCATGAGTCGGAAAGGCAACTGCTACGACAACGCCTGTATAGAGTCATTTCATAGCGTGCTCAAGAAGGAACTCGTTTACTGCAAGCGATTCAATACGAAGCAACAGGCCTATGAAGAAATCTACAGATATATTGAGTTTTTTTACAACCGTAAACGGATCCACAGTGCACTGGGGTACTTGTCACCAGTCCGGTACGCTGCAAAATTTAATAAGAGAAAAGCGGCATAAATGATGTCTACTTTCTTGACAGAGGTCCAATGTGCCCTCTAATTCGTGCGATTTTTGGGCTCAGCGTTGTATTTGTCTGGATTAGCGGGCAGATTTCCCATTAATTTCGCAGAATCTGTTCTTGGAAAATGATGTCTACTTTCTTGACAGAGGTCCAATGTGCCCTCTAATTCGTGCGATTTTTGGGCTCAGCGTTGTATTTGTCTGGATTAGCGGGCAGATTTCCCATTAATTTCGCAGAATCTGTTCTTGGACGAGAAATAGTGGGACTTTTTCCCGTTAATGCATCAGCCATGGGTAACGTTTCCCATATTTATAATCAGAAAAAGGGGCTGTCACTTCTCTGACAGCCCCTTTTTCTCGCATCTCTAAGCCGATTTTCTCGGCTTACAGCGCTTTAGGCGCCTTCCCGTCTGCCTCTAATTCGATTTTCTCAACTAACTGCGCTTCGGCGCACTTGTTAGTGACGAGCCGCCACCATTGGAATCGGCCCATCCTTCTAATCCAATGCACATAAGCGCAGAGTCATTTATCCGCGGCCGAACTGCGCAGCATGCAGCCGGCTGTAGATGCCGCCGGCTGCAACCAGCTCATCATGACGTCCCTGCTCGCTGATGCCCTCTTCCGTGACGACGATGATCCGGTCGGCGTTTTTGATCGTCGCCAGCCTGTGCGCGATAACCAGCGTCGTACGTCCAACAGACAGCTCGGACAGCGACTGCTGGATGGCTTGCTCCGTCTCGGTGTCGAGCGCGGAAGTCGCTTCGTCGAGGATCAGGATCGGCGGGTTCTTGAGGAACATCCGCGCGATAGCCAAACGCTGCTTCTGTCCGCCGGACAGCTTTACGCCGCGTTCGCCGACGACCGTATCCAGACCGTCCGGCAACGAACCGATAAACGCCTCCAGCTTCGCCCGGCGCGCCGCTTCCATGATCGCCTCGTCGCTTGCGCCCAGCTTGCCGTAAGCGATGTTCTCGCGAATCGTACCCGCGAACAGAAAGACGTCCTGCTGCACGATGCCGATGCTCTTGCGCAGCGACTCCAGCTTCAGATCGCGTATATCATGCCCGTCGACGGTAATGCGGCCGCCGGAAATTTCATAAAATCGCGGCAGCAAGCTGCATAACGTTGTTTTGCCCGCTCCCGACGGGCCAACAAATGCAATGGTCTCCCCGGCGTTAATGGAAAGATTAATGCCGTCAAGCACCTTGGCTTCGCCTTCGTAGCCGAAATCCACATTCTCGTAACGAATATCTCCGCGAAGACGGTCCACTTCTTTTGCATCGGGTCGATCCGCCACGTCGGGTTCAGTATCCATCAGCTGAGTGTAACGTTTGAAGCCTGCGATTCCCTTCGGATAGCTCTCGATAACGGCGTTAATTTTTTCGATGGGCTTGAAGAAAATGTTCGTCAACAAAATGAACGTGAGGAAGTCGGCGTAGGACATTCCATCCGTAATGACATAATAAGCGCCCGCGATCAGCACGAACAGCGATACGACACGCATCAGCATATAGGATACGGAAGCATTCATGCCGATGATTTTGTACGAAATGAGCTTCGCCTCGCGGAACCGCAGATTGTTGCCTTTAAACAGCTTGCCTTCATGTTTCTCGTTCGCGAACGCTTGAACGACGCGAATGCCGCCAACCGTAT
Source organism: Paenibacillus sp. MY03 (assembly GCF_002165585.1). Classification (NCBI taxonomy): domain Bacteria; kingdom Bacillati; phylum Bacillota; class Bacilli; order Caryophanales; family Paenibacillaceae; genus Paenibacillus; species Paenibacillus sp. MY03. The sequence continues at coordinate 28,851 of NZ_MXQD01000058.1, forward strand.
CCTCGACGCGCGCGTTGAAGTCCGCCATGTCGCTGAAGAGGCGATTCGCCGCTTTCGTCATGCGGCCGTTGAAATAAAGCACGAGCCAAATAATGATCGGCACGATAATGAAGGTCATGATCGCCAGCATCGGATGTATGAACAGCATGATCCCGAATGCGCCTACCAGCGTCATGGCCGCGATGAACATATCCTCGGGACCGTGATGCGCCACCTCGCCAATCTCGAACAAGTCGTTCGTCAGACGAGAGATGAGATGGCCCGTCTTCGTGTTGTCGAAGAAGCGGAATGAAAGCTTCTGCACATGATCGAACAGCGCGCGACGCATATCCGTCTCGATATTGATGCCGAGCATATGCCCCCAGTAGGTGACGATATAACTCAAAAACGTGTTGATGACATAAATAAGCAGCAGCACCGCGCCTGCCGATACGATCAATCCCCAGTTCTCGTCCGGGAGCAACGTTTCGACGACGTAGCCAACGGCCAGCGGGAAGCTGAGCTCCAGTATAGCCAACAGCACCGCGCAGCTAAAATCCAGGAAAAACAGTTTCTTATAAGGCTTGTAATACGAAAAAAAACGACGCAGCATGGTAGTCTCCTGTTCATCTGTATTCGATCCTCCGTCCATGGCTGACGCCTCTAGCCGGGTTACGGTCTTGATAAAGGTTTTCAATAACCTCTTTAGCATTTTCACCTAACGCTTGTCGTGTGTCAAGGTAATCCATGACTTATAATCAAACGTTCCCGGTGCGTATATACGCTAAGTCTCCGTCCCCGGATGAATCCGATGCAAGTGATGCCTAACTCGTCCGCAAGCCTGAGCGCGAGATCGGTCGGGGCGGACTTGCTGAGCAGCAAGCCGCAGCCCATCTTGGCCGCCTTGAGCACGACCTCCGACGACAGCCTGCCGCTGAACGCGATAAGCTTATCTCCCATCCTCACGCCATGGAGCATGCTGTAGCCGTACAGCTTGTCGAGCGCGTTGTGCCTGCCGATGTCCGTCCGCACCTCAAGCAGCTCGTCAGGCGTACATAACGCCGCATTATGGACGCCACCCGTGCTGATGAAGTCCGCCGAACTCTCCTGCAACGCGGCCATCAGCGACCATACCTGCTCATCCGTCACCGTCATCCGCGTCATAATCGTCCTGGCCGTCAACATATCCCCGTGGTAATAGAACTGCCGCCCCTTCCCGCAGCAAGAGCCGATAAATCGCTTGGACGAACGCTCCCGGCCGATCGACGGTTCTCCGTCCAGCACGACGTGCGCATAGCCGCGCTCTCCATCGATCGTCAGCTTCTTTACCTGCGAGGCGCTTCGAATCGCGCCTTCGGAAGCGAGGAAACCGTACACCAGCTCCTCCTGATGCGTAGGGGAGCAAACCACCGTGCCGAATTCATCGCCGTTGAGCACGACCGTCAGCGCGTATTCGCTTGCGATCTCATCCTCCAGCTCGCGAGGGATGCCGTCTTGGCCAACATGGAGCGTCTGCCACTTCGTCACGTTGCCGCGTCCGCCGTCATCCATTCCCGTCACCTCCGCTACTCCGCTTATTCCGGTACGTCCGTCTCCAGCTCCTCTACCCGCTTCTCCACGTACTTGGCATCCTTGAGCGCATGGAAGGTATCCGCCCGCTCCACCGCAACCGACGCATTGTATTCCGGAATACCCGCAAACGGCTCGTATTGACCGGCGGCGAACAACACATTGCCTTCCGGCCAGAACAGCTCGATATTGCCGGGAGCGACCGGCGCAAGCTTGGCCCGGCCATGGAATACGCCGCCCCGGTTGTAAACGACGATAGCTTCCCCTTCCCGAATGGACAGCGCTCCGGCATCTTCGGGATGGATCAGCACATCGTACCGGTCCGCGCCGTTAAAGCTGTCCTTCTCTCCATAAATCATGGAGTTGAACTGCTTGCCGCGCCTTGTCGTCGCGTAGAATCGCCCTTCCGCCTTGCGCAGCTCAGGCAGCTCGACAGGTATCAGCTTCGCCTTGCCGTCCGGCGTCGGACATTCGCCGTCCTCGCACAGCCATGCTCCTCCCCATTGAAACACATCCCCGCGCTTGCCGAGGCGTTCGATGCCGCGATAGTATGGCGCCGCCAGCGCGATCTCCGCCCGAATCGCGGCCGCGTCCCGGAACCGGACGGCAGACGCCTCCGCCCCTTCCGGACGAATCCGCACCGCCAACTCGCCGAAAATATCCCACTCGGCGCGAGCCTCCGCGATCCGAGGTCCTTGGATCTCCGGCGAATAATAGACCATTCGCTCCGTCGATGTCGACGTGCCTCCTCCGGGCTGCTCGTATCTGGTCATGGCAGGCAAAAGGATGACCTCCTCCGCAGCATCCAGCAGCGCCGAGCTGTTAAGTACGATATCCTGGTGGACGCGCAGCTCCACCGCCTCCAGACTGGCCTTCACGGAGGCGGGATCCGGCATGGTCTCCAGGAAATTGCCGCCCGACGTGTAGAACAGCTTGAGCTTGCGCTCATGCCCTTCCGGCAGCAATGCGTTCTCCAGCGAAACGCCGACGATGTCGCCTTGCCAGTCCGGGAGCTTAAATCCCCATAGCCGCTCCAGCCGCTCGGCGTCCTCCGGCGAGAACTCGCCTCCCGGCAGGCTAAACGGATCCGCGCCCATCTCCCCGGAGCCCTGCACCCCGCTGTGCCCGCGAATGGGCATAAGACCGCAATGCTCCCTCCCCAGAAATCCCCGCAGCAGCGCGAGATTCGCCACCTGCGAAATATTGTCCGTGCCGAATCGATGCTGCGTCAGCCCCATGCTCCATACGAATACGCCGGTACGGGCTTCCGCCAGCAGCGCGGCAAACTCGCGAATCCGCTCCCGCGACAGCCCGGAGGAGGACTCCAGCAATTCCCACGGCTGCCGCTGCACATGAGCCTTGAGCTCCTCGTAACCATGAGCGTGACGCTCCACGAATGCATGATCAATCGCGGAGCCGGGGCGCTCCTCTTCCATCCGGAACCACGTCTTTATAACGCCGTGCATAAACGCGATATCCCCGCCGATGTTCACCTGATAGAAGTCGTCGGCGAGCTTCGTCCCGAACATCGCCGATTCCGGAATGGACGGGATCCAGTAGCCATCCATCGCGGGTTCTCTATAGGGGTTGATGACGATAATCCGCGTCCCCCGGCGTTTCGCTGCGTACATATATTTGGTCGAGACGGGCTGATTGTTCGCGGCCACGCTTCCCCAGAAGACAAGCACGTCTGCGCCGATCCAGTCCTTGTAGCTGCATGTCGAAGCGCCGACTCCGATAGAGCGCTTCAGTGCGGTTTTCGAAGGCGAATGGCAGATGCGCGAAGCGTTGTCGATATTGTTCGTGCCGATCCACCTGGCTGCTTTCGCCGCCGCGTAATACGTCTCGTTCGTAATGCCGCGGCCAGTCAAATAGAAAGCGATCGACTTCGGGTCCACGGCGCGCGCCTTATCCGCTATGCGAGTGAGCGCTTCGTCCCACGAGAGTCGGCGGAACTTCGTCTCTCCCCGCTCGCGAACGACGGGATAAGGCAGCCGTCCCAGCCGGCGCAATTCGGCGCTGCTGAGCTTGCGCAGCTCCTCGATGTCGGCATGCAGCAACCTTTCCGATATGGCACGCATCGTATTTAAACGCAGCACGTTCAAGCGCGTCGTGCATAAATGCGGTCCTTCCAGCGTCTGGTCGTACAAACCGGAGACGCCAAGCGCGCAGCCGTCGCAGACGCCCTGAGTCAATATTCTGTAAGCGTATGCAAGATTGTCCCGATTATCCCACGCCGCCTTCATCGTATCACGGATATGATGCGGCTTCGTTAATCCCAGCCCAAATGGCCGCTTGCTGACCCACAGCTTGGTGTCCGGCCGCATGGGCAGCTTGATTCGTCCGGTATGCTGCGTCCTCCCCATCCTCTCGCCCTCCTGTCTTTACGTCCCAAAAGCAAAAGGACCGTCTGCGCGAATGATGACACCAGCGATTGGCTTGCTCATTCCATGACGGTCCTGATTCTGGTTGCGCCTTGCTTGCGGTCAGTGTAACAAGAAATCGGCTTGCGGGCAATCCCTTGTTCGCGGCCGCCAAGCAGCAAACTTCGTCCCCCGCTAGTTATGCCGGCAGCATCTCCACCGCTGCTTGCTTGCCGCTGAGCTGTATGCCCGTCGCTTTCTTCCCGCTCCCCGACAAGTCGGCTACCAAGCGTTCCAGCAGCGCCTTCGCCTTTGGCCCCTCCTTGCCGGAGATCTTGACGACGAGCAGCACCCGGTTGCCGGAATCCAGCAGCTTGGCCGCCTGCCTCAGCTTCGTATCGTAATCATGATCCTCGATGTCCGGCGTCAACCGAAGCTCTTTGACCTTGCCGGAGCCTTCCTTCAAGCGGCTCTCCTTGTTCTCTTGATCCCGCTGCGCCTTAGCCGAGCCGCGGCTTACCAGCTTGCAGGGCGGGGGACTGCTCATCAGCGACGTGCAGACGAGATCCGCCTTGGCCTCCTTGGCGAGCGCGAGCGCCTCCTGGCGGGACAACACGCCGAGAGACTCGCCATTCAGCCCCGTCAGCAGCACCTCGGAGCTTTTTATTTGTTCGTTCATCAAAAGTTTGCCTGACATATCGCGTTTCCTTCCTTTCCGTACTTGCATTCATTCCTTCCCAAACTTGCATGAGAAAACCTCTATCGAGGCCTCTCAACGATGAGCGACCGCGTTTAAATGTAGGTTTTATCGCCAATAAGAAAGCCGTTTTCGAAGACCGAAAACTTATACTTTCTTATGTGGTAAGAGAAGCGGGCTCTCCCTGCATTATACGTCAAGGGCGCCTTTTTGACGAACGCCCCGGATAGGCTTTACCTCGACAGCCATGTCGCCGCCGGCTTCCCTCAGCTTCTTGCGCCCCCGCCAGCGCATAAACGACAGCGCTCCTCGGAGATATTCATCCATTATCATTGCAACGTAGATGCCCGTCAGCCCCCAGCCCAGCCCGATGCCGAACCAATAGGAAACCCCGGTGGCAATGACGGATAACGAGCTTAGCGAGATCCACATCGTGTACTTTGTATCGCCGACGGCGTTCAACGAGTTCTGAAGCGCCATGTTGACCATTTTGCCAGGCTGCAGAAGGATGTTAAGACCCAGAAGCGAAACGCCGAACGCGACGATGGTGCTATCTTGCGTGAACAAGCCAAGCACCGGTTTGCCGATCGCATAGATGACTAGGGCGTTTACGAAGACAAGTCCCAGACCGATCGCCAGCCCCCGATACGCCGTTCTGTAAGCCTCTTGCATATGGCCTGCCCCGAACAGATGGGCGATCTGGATTTGCAGTGCCAATGCGATGGAATATCCCAGCATAAAGCAGAACGATTCCAGCGTGTTCATATACGTCCGCGCCGCCAGCTCCGCCGCGCCGATCATGGCATATAGGAGAATATCGCCATCTGGGAGAACACCCAGCATGACATATTGACGCCCAGCGGCCAGCCGATGCGTATGATTTCGCCGAACAATCCGCGATCGAACAGCTTGAAGTCGCGGAGCGCGATGCGGCGTTCGAATGTATGCAGGAACATGTAGAGCAGCACCAATACGGCCAGCAGACGGCAGATAACGGTGGAGAGCGCCACGCCAAGCAGACCCAGCTTCGGGAAACCCCACACTCCGAAAATAAACGCGTAATTCAGCGCAACGTGAACGACGTTCATTCCGATGGCGATATACATAGGGCCTTTCGTATTGCCGGTGTTGCGGATAGCCGTGCTGAGCGACGACATCAGCGCGACCAACACCATGCCGCCGCCAACGATGGACACATACGTTTCCGCTAAAGGAAGCAGCTCGCTTGGCAGCTGGAGCCAAGCCGATATCTCCTTCGGATACAAATAAAGCACGACGCTGAGCAACAGTCCCAGCCCGCCGCTGACGGTCAGCGACATGATGCCGATTTTCCTTGCATCCTCGCCCTTTCTTGCCCCCAGCTTCTGAGCGATCAAAATGCCGGCTCCGCTTGCTACCGTCACGAACAACGTCATGACCGCCGAAAATAATTGATTCGAAAACCCCACTACGGCAACCGCATCGTCCGAGATGCGGCTGACCATCAACGTATCTGCCGCTCCAAGCAGAAACTGAAGGAACAGCTCGATGAAAATAGGCCAGGCGAGCGCCCATAATGTTAGTTTTTTGGCAGTATGATCCATGTTGCAGCCTCCCGCCGGGGATCTGCATAACAGCCCCTCATGTAGCTTGATGTCTTCTTGCATTATAGTTGGTATACTGAAAAAAAGGGTTCATAATTTCAACCGAAACTTTCAATATTCCAACCTGCTGTTTAGGAGGTTTACCGCAATAGGAGGATTGCCACGTTAGGAGGATTTCCGCATTATGAGCATTATCGAATTTACGGTTCCGCCGTTGCCGCATTACATAATAGGAGGACATGCCGACATGCCGCCAGGGCGAAAGCATCCCGCACGCAGAGCCATCGGCGTATTCGATCTGATCGTCGTAATCAAGGGAAGCCTCTATCTGGGCGAAGAAGATCGCCATTACGAAGTGAGTGCCGGCCATGTGCTGATCCTGCGCCCGGATGCGGAACATTATCCGACGCGCGCTTGCGAGGAGGACACGGAATATTATTGGGCGCATTTCCACACGCTTGGAGGCTGGTCCGTAGCGGAGGATATGCTCGCCCCTGCGAGAATGAGCGATTCCGCCGAGCCCGTGCCCGTCGCCGAACAATTCGCGCCGCGCCTGTTCGTCAAGCGGATTCCTCAATTCGCCAAAGCCGTCAAGCTGACCGTGCTGGAAAACAAGCTGCAGCAGCTGTCCCAGATGAGCATCAATGATCATATTCACGGCGTCCGCTGGAAGCAGCAGCTCCTCTTCCAGGAGGTTATCGACCTGCTGTCCGCTTCGGTCGAAGCCGGATCGCCGACGCCGGCGCTCGCGTGCGCCGAGAAAGCCGCCTCCTACCTCCGGCATCATTACCGGGAGGACATAACCGCTCAGTCGCTCGGCGAGAGCATCAACTTCCACCCCGTCTACATCGCACGCTGCATGAAACGCGAGTTCGGCTGCTCGCCGTTCGACTACCTGCTGCGCTTCCGCATCCAGCAGGCCAAGCTGCTGCTGCTGCAGACGGATCTGTCCGTCTCGCGCATCGCCGAGGAGGTCGGCTTCAATCAGTCGGCCTACTTCGCGACTTGCTTCGCCAGGTTCGAGGGTCTGTCGCCGCGCCAATACCGCCAGCGGTTCTCGCTGAATTAATTTTAGTCCGCCAAATTGGGAGGCAAGGGGCACGGTATGATTTTTCGAGTACATTGCTACGGTTTGGGGCTACTGCGGCGTATCGTGTATGATTTTTCGAACACGTACACTACTTTGCGGTTGCGAAAAAAACACTATCCTCTTTCAAAAGAGTCGTAGAACTCCCATGAAATCGGATAGTGTTTTTGTAGAACCTTGTTTACATTCAGCCGGTATAGGACGACTCGACCGCCCCTTAACTAATACATCGGCTCCACGCGCACCGCGCATACCTTAAAGCCCGGCATCCGGCAGGTGGGATCGAGCGCTTCGTGCGTCAGCTTGTTCACGCTTTGCGTGTCGCCCCAATGCATGGGGACGAATACCGTGTCCTGGCGGATCGCGGACGAGTACCGGCTGCGCAGGAAGATGCTGCCTCTGCGCGATGTCACCGTGACGAGCTCTCCTTCGCCGATTCTCAGCTTGCGCGCCGTTGCCGGGTGCAGCTCGACAAAGGATTCCACGTCACGCGAAGCCAACGAAGGACTGCGGCGCGTCTGCACGCCGGTCAAGTAATGCGTCAGCACCCTGCCCGTCGTCAGATACAAAGGGTATTCCCCATCCGTCATCTCCTTGGGAAAGTGGTTCTCTACCGCTACCATCTCCGCTTTGCCGTCGGCATGGGCGAACCGTTCCTCGAACAGCCGCCGCTCTCCGGGATGGTCCACGGACGGACACGGCCAGTATACGCCTTCTTCGCGTCTCAGGCGGTCATACGTAATGCCGTAATAGTCGGCAATGCCGCCCTTGCTCGCGAGGCGCAGCTCCTCGAATATATCCTCGGCCTTGTCGTACTGGAACCAGCGATCCCTGCCCAGCAAGCGGGCAATGTCGCAGAGCACCTGCCAGTCATGGCGCGTCTCCCCCGGCGCGGGCCGCATCGCCTCCCGAAGCAGAACCCGGCCCTCCAAATTCGTCATCGTGCCCTCGTTCTCCAGATATGCCGTAACCGGCAGCAGCAAATCCGCCATTCGCCCCGTTTCCGAGACGAACATGTCCGCCACGATCAGGAAATCCAGCTTCTCGATCGCCTCCTGGACGAAGTTGGCGTTGGGATTGGAGACGACGGGGTTGGAGCCCATGAGGAACAGAGTCCGGATCTCCCCGGCATGCACCTTCTCCATCATCTCGTAAGCGGAGACGCCTTTGCCCGGAAGCTCATCCGGCTCGATGCCCCACACGCCGGCCACGTAAGCACGGTGCTCGGGGTTGTCGATCATCCGGTATCCGGGCAACTGGTCGGCCTTCTGACCATGCTCGCGCCCGCCCTGGCCGTTGGCTTGGCCGGTGACCGCTCCATATCCGCAGCCTTTACGGCCGATCTTGCCCGTCGCGAGTACAAGGTTAAGCAGATTGCGCACCGACATATAGCCGTCCGTCTGCTGCTCGACTCCCCGCGCTGTAAATACCATGCCCGTGACCGCTTCGCCGAAAGCCTTCCCAGCCGCGCGAATCTCGTCTTCGCTTACGCCCGTCATATCCGCGATCTCCGCCATATCCATGCTTTCAAGGTGGTTAAGCACGTCGGAGAATCCTCTTGTCCGCCGCTCGACAAAAGCTTCGTCGACCAACCCCGCCTCGAAGACCGCCTTCAATACGCCGTTCGTGAGGGCTGCGTCCATCCCCGGCTTCACCTTAAGATGCAGATCGGCTAGCTTGGCCGTGGCCGTCTCACGGGGATCGATGACGATGAGATAAGCGCCGTTCTCCTTCGCCCTCGTGAAGTAGGGCATAAGAGTAGGCTGGCATTCCGCGATGTTGGTGCCCGACAGAATAATGCAGCGGGCATGCTCGATATCGGAGAGAGCATTCGTCAGGCCACGATCGATGCCGAACGTCTTGTTGCCTGCCGACGCCGCCGCGGACATGCAGAACCGCCCGTTGTAGTCGATATGCTTCGACTGAAGCGCCACCCGCGTGAACTTGCCGAGCAGGTATGCCGTTTCGTTGGTCAGAGATCCGCCTCCGTACACGCCGATGCTGTCGCGTCCGTATTGGCTTCGTGCCGCCGCGAAACGCTCTTCGATGATGGAATAGGCTTCCGCCCAAGACACCCGCATCATCTTGCCGTTCTTCCTCGCCATGGGGTACAGCAAGCGATCCCCCGTCAGCGCATGCTGGTATGCATTCATTCCCTTTACGCAGAGACGGCCCTCCGAAGCCGCGTTAGGCAATGCCGTAATCGTATAAGCGGCCTCGCCGGCCGCATTTCTTTCCTCGACGACCTGCATTTTGCATTGCACGCTGCAGAATGGGCATTGCGTCTTCATTACGAATGGCGATTCGCCGCCCTCCGTTATCTCCATGACTTTATTCATCCGCGAACACCTCCGCCATCTCGAACTCCGGCGCAAGACCGGCCGTTACCGCCAATCCAAGCTCCGCCAGCAGCAATTGCCGGTTGGATGGATGGAGCAGCCGTTCCCGGACGCCCACAAGGCCGAGCTCGGTTAGCCATTCGCCGACAGGCTGCCCGTAATTGGCCGACATTCGGTACCATTGCAGCAAAGCCAGACTGATCTCGAGCGCGTCCTCATCCTTCAACTGGGAGAGCAGCAGCTCGCCTTGCCTGACAACGGCCCCTCCTCCCGCACCCGCGGTACGGCGTCCGTCGCTGCCCCCGGCATAAAGCTCCCATCCGCCAGGGGCACCGGCCAATCCGAGATCCTTGGCCAGCGTTCCCGCGAGATGCAACGGACTTGCCGATACGCCAACTGCTAGATTCGTTGGGAAAACCACGCCAGCGAGCCTGCTCTCCAATGCTTCGCTCATCGCAACGGAATCCCTGAGCGCCGCACGTTCGGCGAGCAGCCCAGGGCTGGCTTCGATTCGCGCAGAACCGTCGCCGGGAGACCCGCCGCAATGCCAGTAGGGCTTGATGACCGCACCCCTCCCCGCACCCGCGAGCGCCGAGTAGTAGCGGACGGCGGGAACGCAGACGCCGCACCCTTCGGCCGTGCTCCAACCCAGCCTTCCGAGCGCAGTCCCGACGGATCCCGCATGGGCCGATCCGGCAGCATCTGCTGCAGTCGCATGGATCGCTTCCCGGAGCTCCTCGTGGCTCATGTCGGTGCAGCCGCATACGGGCCGTTTCCGCGCGCCCCCTTCCGCGCCGTTCGCCAGCGCGTAGGCGATAATGGCTTCCACCACAGGCTTGCATCCGCCGCAAGAGCTCGAGGCTCGCGTGCAGTCGCGCACTTCCGGCAGCGTCCTTAGCCCTTGCTCGCAAACGGCGGACATCAACGCGCCTTTCTTCACGCCGTTGCAGGAACAGACCGTCTCGGCGTCCGGCATCGTCGCCGCGTATTCAACGCCGGAGGCGGCCCCGCCGGACTCCGCTTCCTCCAGCACGGACACATCCGCGCCGCGCTGAATGTAACGGAGCAGCCCGTTGCCCTGCGAAGTATCGCCAAACAGAACGGCTCCGACAATGCGGCTGCCTTCCAGCGTTATTTTGCTATAGGTGCGACGGAGTCCGTCATACTTCGTAATCGAAACCGTTTCGCCCGATTCCCTGATCTCTCCCGCCGAAAATACGTCGACTCCGGATACCTTCAGCTGCGAATATAGCGTAGAGCCCGCATACCCTTCCGTCTCCCTGCCGCAAATCGCCTTGGCGAGCACTTTGCCTTGCTCGTATAGCGGAGCGACTAGGCCATACGCGATCCCCCGATGCTCCGCGCATTCGCCGACCGCATAGATGCCGGGAACGTTCGTCTCCATGTAGTCGTTGACGACGACGGCCCGATTCGTCTCGATGCCGCTCGCCGCCGCCAGCTTCACGTTGGGACGAATGCCAACGGCGAAGACGACAAGATCCGTCTCGATCCGCGCGCCGTCCCTGAATTGAAGACCTTCCACCCGTTTCCTGCCCAAAATACGCTCCGATTGTTTCTCCAGCAGGAAACGCATTCCTTGTCCTTCGAGCTCCTTGCGCAGCATCTCCGACGCGGTGGGGTCAAGCTGTCTCTCCATAATATAGCCGTGGATATGGACGACCGACACATCCATGCCCAGATTCAGCAAGCCGCGCGCAGCCTCCAGACCGAGCAGGCCGCCTCCGATTACGACAGCCCGCTTGAACGTGCGGGATGCTTCTATTAATGCATTGCAATCCTTAATATTCCGAAAAGCCAGCACGCCCGGTTTGTCCGCGCCCGGCAGCGGCAGCATAAACGGATCCGACCCCGTCGCGAGAATCAGCTTGTCGTAATCCACTTCTCGACCCGCGGAGGTCCTCACTCTCCGGCGCCCCGTATCGATGGCGACAGCTTCTTCTCCCTTATGCAGCACGATGCCGCGCTCGTCGTACCAGGATTGGGTATTCATCGTAATGTCCTCGATCGAGGTGTTTCCTTGGAGCACCTTGGATAACAGGATTCGATTATAGTTGGTATGCGGCTCGCTGCCAATAATCGTAATGTCGAACCGATCCGGCTCCAGAGCCAGTATCTCTTCGACGCATCGGACGCCCGCCATGCCGTTTCCAATCAGAACGAGTCTGCTCTTCATGGATGAACACTCCCCACATCGTAGATATAGTAACAACTTGTGTTATATATATATCCCGATATCACACTACCCCATCTATAATGTCATATTACGTGACACATATATTCTAACTTTAAAGGATGGCAGGGGAAATGACAATAGTCGCGTAATAATTCATCACACAATTATTGGGGCATAACGTGTTTCATCGCCCGATAAGCGTAGGCGTTATTACCGATCACGCTTTCGAGAACACGCCTTCCGTAAGCAGCTTGAAGTCGAAGTCCGACAGCGACTCCGCCCGGTAACAGCGATCCGACGGATCGAACGATAACAGCTTGGTCAGCGTATTCGGCACGATCACGCAGTGCATCCCCGCCGCGACCGCCGCCCGCGCTCCGTTTGGCGAATCCTCGATTGCGACTGCCTCGTCCGCCCGCACGCCAAGCGCTTCAATCGCGCTAAGATACAGCTCCGGATCGGGTTTCACCTGGCTCACGTCATCTGCCGACCGGATAACCTCGAAATATTCGCGGATATCCAACTGGTCCAAATATTTATCGATCCAGGCACGATCGGAACTGGATGCGAGACCGATGCGCAGCCCCGCTTCCTTGGCCATCTTCAAATATTCCCGGATGCCCGCCCGCACTTCCTCCACATTCATTCTGGCCGTATGGTCTGCGCGGATTCGATTGCGGAACTCCGCTACATCGATGGGCAGTCCCAGCTCTGTCGCAAGGTACTCGTACGGGTTGAACAGATGCAAGCTCGTACCGAGACATTGCGAATATTGCTCGACGCCAAGGTCGACGCCATGTTCTTTGTAAGCATCCCGGAAGGCATAATACCATGCCGTCTCCGTATCGATGATCGTTCCGTCAAAGTCAAAAATAATCGCTTTAATCATTTCCTTTCCCCTTTCCGTTCATAAATCGTAGGAGCTACTGCAAGTTGAACGCGACCTCCAGATCGCGGATACAAGAATCTTCGATGTGGACAATATCCCCTAGCGCGCGGGCTGCAAGCACGGATTTCGCGCTGTATTCCGCAACCTCCAGCCGGTCGAATGCCTCAAGCAGACTTTTACCCGTTACGATTACGCAGTTGTTCTCGACGATGGCCAGCGGCGTACTGACATTTAACAATCGGGCGGTTTGCTCCGGATCGCGATAGACGGCGTCGAACGGCAGCTTCGGCGTGCCTCGCAACAAAATATAGCTTTCCGGAATCGTTCGGGAATCGAATGCAAGCTCCGTTACGGCAAACGCCATAATATGAGGCGGGTGCGCAATCAACACGGCGTTGACGTGGGGCTGGCTTTCGTAGATCGCCTTATGCAACAGAACGGATTTGCTGGGCACCTTTCCTTCTTCCGTTTTGCCATCCTTGATCGTAATCAAATCGGAAGGCTCCATATAGTTGCGATCCAGCCCATAAGGCGTAATGACAAAATCATTGCCCTCCGTTCTACGGGAAAACGTGCCCTGCGTGCTGGTAAACAGCCGTTGATCATAAGATCGCCGAATGAAATTGCACATTTCTTTCCGGGCTCCGTTTTCCAGCGTTGTTCTGCCCTGAGGCTTATAACTTTCGTATGCGACATCGCCTTTGCTCCGCACCATCTCGTAATTTTCGTCCGTGAGCAGCTTCGGTTCCCCGATCCGCCGGGCTTCGATTTCAAGCCGTGCGCAAAAATCCAAAGTCTCGAACATTTGAAACGCCTTAAACAGATTGTCCGCTCCTATGACGACGCCGTGATTTTCCAACATAACGGTATCGTATCCCTTGACGAACACGTCCGCGATTTTCCGCCCCAGCTCTTCGCTGCCGGGAAGGGCGTATTCGGCCATGCCGATCGGACCGCATATTCGACGTTCGTTCGGAAGCAGGCGCGTGTCGGGAATTCGCCGAACGATGCTAAAGGATACGAGCGCCGGGGGATGGGCATGAATGATGGCTTTAAGATCCGGCCGCGACTTATAGATCAGATTGTGAAACGGAAACTCGCTGGAAGGCCTGTGCACGCCCTCTACCGTGCCGTCCGCTTTTACGCAGACCATATCCCTGGCGGTAAGCGAGCCTTTATCTATACCGGCGGGGGTGATCCAGATATCCCCTTTATCGTCCTTGATAGACAGGTTGCCGCCCGACGTAGTCGTCATTCCGTATTTGTAAATACGCTCCATAAACAGAAGGAGTTGGTCTCCCGGATGCATGTATTCCTGTTTCATTGCAATCGCCTCACATTTCCGTTTGTTTTTGTTTTTATTTGATTTCTTTTATTATACCGCAAATTTAATGGCGGGAAGTGAGATTTTTGTCACAAGCGGTAACAAAGTGAAACGCTGTCGCCGTCCTTTGGCGGCGCAAACCGTTTCATTCCGAGAACTCCAAGTCCGGATAAAGCGCAAAAAGGTATTCATTTTCAGAATATAAAAAAGCCCGCTGCATGACGGTGAGCAAGCCCGAAGGCCCGCACGCCGCCAATGGCGGACTGATTGCAGCATGTATTCCCCGATGCGTTAGTGGCCTCCGGAATGGGCATGATCGCCCTCCGCTACCGCCGAAGGATCTAGCTTGCTTCTGCCCATAAAGAACGACCCAAGCAGCGCCAGAGCAGCCGGAACAATCGCGATGGCGAACGTTAACGTAATCGACGAGGAGAGGGCAGACACAATCGTATCCAGCACCTCGGCCGGCATTTCGGCGCGTTTCTCTGGAGCCAGCAGCTCCCTGGGATCGCCGCCGACGGCAGGACCGCCCGTGGCGCCGCCAAACGCTTCATTCAATCGGCTGGAGAAGTAGTTGCTCTGAATAATGCCGAATACGGTAATGCCTACGGTCATCCCCAGCGAGCGGATGAAGTTGAGGGTAGAGCTCGCCGTGCCGCGCTGACGAATGGAGACGCCATGAATGGCCGCATTGCTGAGCACCGAAAACGATGCGCCAATACCCAGACCGAGCAGAATCATGTACAGCGTCACCTGCAGCTTGCCGGACTCCGGAGACAGCGTCGTGACGAGCACCGTGCCTGTGACAAGCAAGATCAGCGTAGAGACCATGACGTTTCGATACGGTATTTTCGTCATGAGCACGCCGCCGAGCGTAGCCGTCACGACGGAGCCGAGCATCATAGGCAGCAGCACGAGACCTGAATTCGTCGCCGTGCCGCCGAGCACGCCCTGAATGAAGATCGGGATATAGACCGATGCCACGATGAAGGCCGCGCCGCTGAAAAACGCAACGATAATGCTAGTCGAATACAGACGATTTCGGAAAAGCGAATACGAGATGATAGGCTCCTTGGCCTTCGTCTCCACATACAGGAACACGATTAGCAGCAGCACGCATGCCGCAAACATGCCGATAATTTGCCACGAGTCCCATGCAAAGGTTTTGCCGCCCAGCTCCAGCGCGAACATAAGAGCCACGACGGAACCGATCAGGGTAACGGCTCCCGTCCAATCGATCGGTTGTTTGGAATGCTCCAGCGATTCCTTGTAGAAAAACGCGATCATGCAGAGGGACAGAAGTCCAAGCGGCAGGTTGATGTAGAACACCCACTCCCACGCGATATGATCCGTAATATAGGCGCCCAAAAGCGGCCCGAAAATGCTCGACATGCCGAATACGGCTCCGAACAGGCCTCCCAGCTTGCCCCGGGATTCAAGCGGTACCGCATCGAACATAATCGTGAACGACGTCGGTACCATCGCTCCTGCCCCGATGCCTTGCACGGCGCGGAACAATGCCAGCTCCTCAATCGAAGAAGCCGTCCCGCATAAAGCGGAGCCGATCATGAAGACGATAATGCCGAAGACAAAAAATCGTTTCCGTCCATACATATCGGATAGCTTGCCGAAGATCGGCATGCCCGCCATTTCGGCAATCATGTAGGCGGAGGTTACCCATACGAATTTGTCCAGCCCGCCTAGCTCGCCGACGATGTTGCCCATCGCCGTGGCGACGATCGTATTGTCCATCGAAGCCATAAGGATGCCGAGCAGAAGGCCGGCGATAACGATGCCGAGATTTTTGTTTTTTACCGTTGCAGTCACGCTTCACGCAACCTTTCTTTATTCAAATGAGGGATGATTGATGGAACTCGCACTTCCTATTGTATCCATCGTTATCATGCTTTTATAACCTTTCAGCCGGTCCCGTTTTCGACTTCGCGTGCGTCTCGAAGCTTTGCCGGTATTCGATTCTGCCTATCTCGCAGCCAGGTCCAACCTTGACTGTATTGCCTCTTACCAAATCCGCGCGCGTATATTCGATATACACCTCATCCCCTTCGATTAAAGCAGCAGAAAGCCTCGTTTCGACAGATGGCTGCACCAAGCTTTTAAGGCCCAACCCTCTGCTCCTGCGCACGACAATGGTGCCGCCCACAATCTCCCCCACTTGGGAGGGCCCGTATAATCGAATGGTCGTACGCTCGGCGTTAACGACGCTTGCCGTCTCGACGGCGCCCCGAATATCCAGCTTCTCCGCTTCGATCGGGCCGCCGGAATGAAGCATTCCCGACAGGACAATCTCTTCTCCCCTGATGCCCATCTCCCCGCGAAGCTCTCCCATTCCTCCGAGTATCCCGCCTCTTAACGAGCCATTCACCTGCAATTCGCCCGTAAACTTTAGCCTGCCGGCTTTCAGATCCCCTTGCAACTTGGCCGTCCCCGTCAATGACAGCTGGCTGCAAGCAACATGCCCCATCAGCTTGGCGTCACCTGTAATGCGGATCTTTCCGAATATTCCTCCGGCCATTTCGGAAGTGCCGACAAGTCTCAAATCCTGAACATGCTCATTCACCGAGTTTCTCCTCCTTCTCGACGATGCTGTCGGGATGAACCGTCATTCGTGTCTTGAATTCGGCCCTGCCGATTCTGCAGCCCTTGCCGATCACGATCTGTCCTCCTCGCACGACCGCCGCATGCGTGTACTCCAGCCGAACGATATCGCCTTCGATGACTTCGGCGTCCAGCCTGGATTCGGCGCTTGGCATCGCCCAGCTCCAAAGCCAGCCCCAACCGCTGCCGCCCAGTCTGCTGACGATAACGGTCTCGCCGCCGATCTCTCGTATTTTGCTCGCCTTGTGCGCAAGTCCCAGCTCGATCGTCCCTGCGTTTAGCAACCCCTCCGACTTCACGACGCCTCTGCCGATAAACGTCTCGGCTTCGATGTCTCCGCCTGCCGTCAACATGCCGTCGAGCTTCACGCTATCGGCTTCGATCCGTCCCCCAACCTTGCACATGCCATCGAGCAACGTTGTTCTGGCTATAAGCGCTCCTTCCACGGACAACTTGCCTTCGCTTCGCAACTCGGGGGTATAGACGTTGCCTTCGATCGTCGTAACACCGCTGGAACGGATGCCGTACAAAGCGCTCAGATGACCTGCTACCTTAGTGACGCCGTCAATCTGTACGTTCCCATATTCGCCTCCGCTCGCCTTGCCATATCCGCTCATCGTCAAATTCGGCAACTCGCCTCTGCGCTCGAAGTCCTTCGTCTCGAGGTTCTTCGTCTCGGGCTTTCTCGTCTCGAGGTTCTTCGTCTCCATACGTCCGCCTCCTTCTCTCATTGCAGTTTGCTCTTCAGTTGCTCCGCCGTCTCCTGCATGCTTAACCTCCGCACCATCTTAACCCCTTCGTCAAAATACAATGCGGACGATGCCGTTACCAAAACGAACGACGCCATGCCCATCTTACGGATAAAGACCAGATCACATGGTTCACCGTTAAACTTGGGATAATGCTCCTCAAGCGCAGCCAGCAAAACATCTCCTTCCTCCAAGCCCATCTCTCCTGCTTGAAGCAACATATCCACAGTGAATAACTTTAGCATCCGGTCGAACGGATACATCGTTCCTGCCTCGTCCCGGTTCATATAACGTTGAGCCGATATCAACGAAACAATGTTTCGTTCGATCATACCATCCTTACCAAGCTCTGCATCGATAGGACCGTTCACTAACTTACTCGCAAGCTCGTCGAGCGACAAGTCGTCCTTTAGATTTAACACTTTATCAATGCGAGCCAATATAAGCTCCTTTGGGAAAAACGTCTCCTGGCCCGTAAACACGGACTTCCGAATAAACCATTCCTCTGGAATGAGCCCCTTCCGTTTCCAACGATACAGCTGCCCGTACGATATGCCTGTCGCGTCCAGCAGCTCCTTTTTCGATATAAGCTCCCTCTCCACGCACGCACCTCCTTATCACGATAATCATCGTAACATAACATTGTTACGTAGTAAAGATGGAGAAAATGGATCAACAGAAGTGTAACCAGGGAGTGTGGGCAACTTGCTTTGTGGGATTCATCCACAATGCGATTCATCCACAGGTCGAGGCTGATGCGCTAGGGATCCGTCACATAAACAGGGATGTATACACGGAGCTACTGGAGATCAGACATATGGATAGGGATGTATACACAAAGCTACTGGGGATAGTGGGGATGAGTAGTCCCGCCTCAGTGGTATCCACATGGGGATACACACAATGCGCTGAACACACTGCATTTGCGCCTGATCAGTATGAAACTTCATACACAATGCGCCGACCACACTCCAATCACGCCCGATCAGTATGAAATTTCATACACAATGCGCCGACCACACTGCATTTGCGCCCGATCAGTATGAAATTTCATACACAATGCGCCGACCACACTCCAATCAAGCCGGATCAGTATGAAATTTCATACACATAGCGTCGGTCACACTCCAATCACGCCGGATCAGTATGAAATTTCATACACAATGCGCTGGCCATACTGCAATTCCGCCCGATACGTGTACTAGAAATGAGTCGTCGCCGATTACAGCCACGAAGCAGCCTCTTATATGTCAATGCTCTCTTGTAGCTCTCCCCACATGCCTGCACCACTGCTCCAAATTTATATTAAGTCCGGACTTTGCATAGTGCCGATATACTCGTAGTACATCACCCGTTGCGATTCTCCTCTCGTCACGGCTCTGAATTTGCCCTTCTCGACTAATCTGCGGCAATATTTGATGACCGTCAAGTTGTGAAGTTCAAGTTGCCTGGCTGCTTCCTTCGGGCGAATCAATCGATTGTGACGTATTGCTATGCGCATGAGCTCGCGCTCCATTCTGTCGTACTGTCTCTCGACCGTCCCCGTGCTCCCGTTCATTGCAGCCAAATACGGAGTCAGAATATGCCGCAGCATGGACAAGATAAAGGAAGGATTCTCCTTTAGCTCATCCAGAGCAATGCTATATACCCTGCAATCCTGCGATTGCAAAAACAATTCCCTGTTCAAATCCAGCCTATACTTGGTACGATCCGTGCCATGCGAACCGTAATCCATAATTTCAAACACGATTCGCGCATCGCCGACCAACCACATGAAATCCACAAAATAGGATTTGCCACGCCCATCCTTCACCTCATACTCCGGATGGAGCCCATGAAAATGACCCGCAAGCGGCCACCAAACCTGCTCAACAAATATCTTGTTTCCAAAGCCGTGCCCACGTTTTAACGCATCCAGCCGTTCTCCTTTTCTACGCTTCAAATGATACGACATCCACTTCTCATGTTCATAACCAAAACCCGCTACCACATTCCCCACCAACCTTCCTGGAAAATTAACATGCGATATTTTTGAAAAATAACGCCAGAATGCCCCGTCTCCTCTAACAAGGAAACGGGGCATTCTTCGCCACCGACAACGTTATTTGTTTTAACTGTGCCACAAAATTCGGAGCTCCGCAAGCGCGCATATACTGAAACAGCCCTTCAACGCACCCTTATTACTTCCGATGCATTTTGAACTCCAGAAACAGCTCGTTGTAGTGGGACAACATGCGCGGGCCGAGGTTGTCGTACACCTCGAGGCGGTCCGTCAGCTCCTTGTCCGGGTAGAAACGCTCGTCACCCGAGATATCCTCCGGCAGCAGCGCCAACGCCTCCTTGTTCGGAGTCGAGTAGCCGACGTATTCCGTGTTCTGCGCCGCCACTTCGGGGTCCAGCATAAAATTGATGAACGCGTGCGCGCCCTCCAGATTGCTCGCCGTTTTCGGGATGACCATGTTGTCGAACCAAAGGTTGGAGCCTTCCTGCGGCACGACGTAGTCGAGGTCCTCGTTCTCGTCCATGATCTCCGAGGCGTCGCCCGACCAGACAAGACCTGCGGCGGCCTCCTCGTTTGCGATCAGCATCTTGATCTCGTCGCCGACGATCGCCTTCACGTTCGGCGTCAGTTCCGACAGCTTCGCGAGCGCCTCCTGCAGATGCTCCTCGTTCGTATCATTCAGCGAATAGCCGAGACTGTTCAGCCCCATCCCCATCACCTCGCGCGCTCCGTCCAGCAGGAAGATATTGTTGCGCAGGCTTTCGTCCCACAGGTCTTCCCAGCTGTCGAATGTCAGGTCGCCGACCATCTTCGGATTGTAGATAATGCCGACCGTTCCCCAGAAGTACGGCACGGAATATGCATTGTCCGGGTCGAACGACAGATTCATGAAGTCCGGATCGATATGCTTAAGATTCGGCAGCTTGGCATGGTCGATTTTGAGCAGCAGATCGTCTTCTTTCATTTTGCTGATGGCGTATTCCGAAGGGACGGCCACGTCGAACGTGGTGCCGCCTTGCTTGATCTTGGTCATCATCGCTTCGTTGGAATCGAACGTCTGGTAGATGACCTTGATGCCGCTCTCCTTCTCGAACTGCTCGATCAGCTCAGGGTCGATATAGTCGCCCCAGTTGTAGATCGTCAGCGTATTGCCTCCGGAGTAGCCTTCGCTCGAATTCAACGCAGCCACCGCGTACATCAGCCCGAACGCCACGATGAATACCAGCAGGAACGTGCGCACTAAACCGCTCATGCCCGCTCCTCCCTTCCAGCCGGACGACTGCTCCGGCGATTAATGAAGTAGTAGCCGATAACCAGCAGAATCGTGAACAGGAAGATCAGCGTCGATAATGCATTGATCGACAGCGACACGCCTTGGCGCGCCCGCGAGTAGATCTCGACCGACAACGTCGAGAAGCCGTTCCCAGTCACGAAAAAAGTTACCGCGAAGTCGTCGAGCGAATACGTTAATGCCATAAAAAATCCCGCGAATATGCCCGGTTTGATATACGGCAAAATAACGCGCGTCAGCACCTCCCAGGAGCTCGCGCCCAGATCGCGCGCCGCGTCGAGCAGCGTGCCGCTCATCTCTTGCAGCTTCGGCAGCACCATGATGACGACGATCGGAATGCTGAACGCGATATGCGACAGCAATACCGACACGAAGCCGAGCTGGATGCCCGCAATCGTAAACAGAATGAGAAAGCTCGCCCCGATGATGACGTCCGGGCTGACGATCAGCACGTTGTTGAGGGTGAGCAGCGTTCCTTTGGGCCGGTTGCTGCGGATGTAATGAATGGCGATGGCTCCGAACACGCCAATGATTGTCGAGATTGCCGAGGACAGCAGCGCGATGATAAATGTATTGAGCACGATGATGAGCAATCGCGTGTCCTGGAACACTTCACCATAGAATTCCCAAGTAAAGCCTTCAAATTCCCGCATGGAACCGCCGCTATTAAACGAATAAAACATCAGGTAGAAGATCGGCGCGTACAAAATGGCGAACACGACGATCAGGTACAGGTTGGAGAGCTTCCAGCTATTTTTTCGCAATGTCGATCAGCCCTCGCTTTCTGTTGCCGGTAAGCAGCATCAAGAGCGCCATGGCAATGATGAGGAAAACCGCGATCGTCGCCCCCATGCCCCAATCCTGCGTCACGAGAAAATGCTGCTCGATTGCCGTACCGAGCGTAATAACGCGGTTGCCCGCGATGAGGCGCGTAATCATGAACAACGACAACGCCGGAATGAAGACGGCCATGCAGCCCGCCTTGACGCCGTCCAGCGTCAGCGGGAAGATGACCCGGCGGAACGTCGTCCATGCCGAAGCTCCGAGATCGCGCGCCGCGTAGACGAGAGTAGGGTTCATTTTCTCCAGGGCATTAAAGATAGGCAGCACCATAAACGGAATAAAAATATACACCGACACGAACACAAAGCTGAAGTCCGTAAACAACAACTGCTTCGTACCGATCCCGGTCAACTCCAGCACGGCGTTTACAAAACCGTAGGTGCCGAACAGGCCGATGAAGGCGTACGCCTTGAGCAGCAGGTTAATCCAGCTCGGCAGTATGATAAGCAGCAGCCATAACCCTTTGTGCTTCGTCCGCGTTAGCAGATAAGCCGTCGGGTACGCGACCAGCAGCGAAAAAAACGTGATGAGGAAAGCGTACCAGAATGAGCTGAGCGTCATTCGCAAATAGACAGGGGTGAAAAACTTTTCATAGTTGCTCAGCGTGAACTCGCCTTCCACATTAAAAAAGGAGTAATACACGATGAGCAAGATCGGCGCGACGACGAACAGAACGATCCAGAGCAGGTAGGGAACAAGATAATAATTGCGCGCTCTAGCTTCCATGACGACCAGCCCCGCCTTCTCCACCTCGATTGTCCTGCTTTAAACCGGCAGCAGACTGGCTTGCCGGGGCGGATGGCGCTCCTTGCCCAAACCTCTTGTCGGCGCTCCCTCCCTGCTCGTCGTCCTCATACGACTCCAGCCGTTTGTCGAACTCCTCCTCCGTCTCGCCCAGACGCATAACGTGGATCGCCTCCGGTTCGAAGGTCAGGCCGATCCGTTCGCCTACCGTCGCCTTGCGCGTGGAGTGGACCAGCCACTCGTTGCCGGCATCGTCGTAGGTGCTGATCTCGTAATGCACGCCCCGGAACAGCTGCGTATCGACGCGCACCTGCAGCTTGCCGTTATCCTGCGAAGTGATCTCCAGATCCTCAGGGCGAATGACGATATCGACGACTTCGCCGTCGTTCAAGCCCTGGTCGACGCATTCGAACGACCGACCCGCGAATTCCACCTCGAAGTCGCGCAGCATGCGGCCCTTCACAATGTTCGACTCCCCGATGAAGTCGGCCACGAACCGATTGATCGGCTCATCGTAAATGTCCGTCGGCGTGCCGGACTGCTGGATCGTGCCTTCATTCAAGACGAAGATCTCGTCCGACATCGCGAGCGCTTCCTCCTGATCATGCGTGACGAAAATAAACGTAATCCCCAGCCTGCGCTGCAGCTCGCGAAGCTCGTATTGCATTTCGGTACGAAGCTTCAGGTCGAGCGCCGACAGGGGTTCATCCAGCAGCAGAATTTGCGGCTCGTTTACGATAGCTCTTGCGATGGCGACGCGTTGGCGCTGACCGCCCGACATTTCGGTAATTTCGCGGTTCTCGTAACCTGTGAGGCCGACGAACTTCAGCGCCTCCTTCACCTTCGAAGTGACGGCATCGCCCTTCATCCGCTTGACGCGAAGCCCGAACGCTACGTTCTCGAACACGTTAAGATGCGGGAACAGCGCGTAATCCTGGAACACCGTGTTCACCTGCCGTTCGTTGGCGGGAACGCGGTTAATGATTTTGCCATCAAACGTGATATTGCCGCTCGTAGGTTCCGTAAAACCCGCGATGAGGCGGAGAATTGTCGTTTTGCCGCAGCCCGACGGGCCCAGAAGCGTATAGAATTTGCCCCGCTCGATCTCGAAGCTGACTTCCTTGAGCACCGCGGGGTCGGATCCGCTATATTGTTTCGTTACTGAGTCGAACCGGATAATCGGCTTGCCTGTCATCCTTCAACCTCCTTCGTTTCCCTTGCCGCATGGCGTTGTCCCTTATCGCTAGGACCCATGGTGCTATTAAATCAATGTGATTATACAGCATTCTCGCAAAAGGGCAACTGAAATATTGGTAAACCTTACACTATCTTTATGGGCGCCTAATAAATATATAAACAGATTAATATTTAATCGTATCATCTTGGAAAAAGACCCAACTATGCTTACTATTTCACGAAGCACGGCTCGTTATCCAAAGCATGGCATTCGTGGTAGACTGTCAGCATAGCGAAATGAAAGGGGAATTACAAAATGGCTGTGGGGAAAACATGGCGCACGGATGCTCATCATCGACGATTCGTTGCGTCTTTCAGCGGGGGCAAAGACAGCTCGCTGGCGCTTCACTTGGCCATGCAAACCGGAGAAGCCGTGGGGCTTATCGTCATGCTGGAGGAAAAAGGAGAGCGGTCGCGGTCGCACGGCATGCCGCCGGAGCTTATTGCCGCGCAAGCGGAATCCATCGGTCTGCCCGTATTATCCGCCGCCGCAACCTGGGATGATTACGAAGAGGCGTTCGTCCAGCTGCTCGGCCGGGCCAAGGAGCTGGGCGCCGAGGCTCTTGTGACGGGCGACCTGGACATGCCGGAGGAGGGCTGCTGGCATGACAAAGTCACGAAACTAGCCGGTCTGGAGCTGGGAATCCCTCTGTGGCGGATGGATCATCGCCGTTGCGTGGAAACCTTCATCGAGCTGGGATTTGTCGCAGTCGTCGTGACGATCAATCTGACATTGGGGATGACGGAGGCGGATCTGGGGAGGAGCATGACGCGGGAATTCGTCGACGAACTCGTCGGGCGCGGCATCGATCCCTGCGGGGAGGGCGGAGAATTCCATACGACGGTCCTGGACGGTCCCATTTTCCGCAAGCAAGTGCCTGTTCGACAGCTCGCTATCGTCAGGGACGGCGACTACGCCTTTCTGCCTCTTGAGTTGGATGAAGCAGCGTGGCGGCAGTAATCATGCGTGGAGTCGAAGGAACACGGATGGCCGGATGATTGAACAAGTCTGATATGTAACCGGATCACCTGGCGATTACGCGGCTCGGAAATCAGGGAGGATCGGTGACAGCGACTTATAACTCGGAAAATATGCGACTGGTGGGATTTAGATCGGTCCCAGCGACTTAAAGCTCGGAAAAGGTGCTGCTGGCGGGATTTAGATCGGTGACAGCGACTTATAACTCGGAAAATGTGCGACTGGTGGAATTTAGATCGGTCCCAGCGACTTAAAGCTCGGAAAATGTGCGACTGGTGGGGATTAGATCGGTCCCAGCGACTTAAAGCTCGGAAATTATGCGACTGGTGGGGATTAGATCGGTCCCAGCGACTTAAAGCTCGGAAATTGTGCGACTGGCACGAGCGGCTTAAGTCGGAGGTTGATTCATACACCGCTCTCAACAAGTCGGCACGCCGCTAGACAGCACAAAGGCCATCTCCGCAAACATTCGGGGATGGCCTTAAATTTAAACCTGCACATAAAGCCGCTTAAGCCGCGGCACTGCCCGCTTCCTCTTCGTTCCGTCGGCGCAGCAGCGTAAAGAATGCGAACGACAACACCGCAAATTAAAGCCGCTTAAGCCGC
>NZ_MXQD01000059.1:0-13430 GCF_002165585.1 Paenibacillus sp. MY03
ATGCGACTGGTGGGGATTAGATCGGTCCCAGCGACTTAAAGCTCGGAAATTGTGCGACTGGCACGAGCGGCTTAAGTCGGAGGTTGATTCATACACCGCTCTCAACAAGTCGGCACGCCGCTAGACAGCACAAAGGCCATCTCCGCAAACATTCGGGGATGGCCTTAAATTTAAACCTGCACATAAAGCCGCTTAAGCCGCGGCACTGCCCGCTTCCTCTTCGTTCCGTCGGCGCAGCAGCGTAAAGAATGCGAACGACAACACCGCAAATTAAAGCCGCTTAAGCCGCGGCACTGCCCGCTTCCTCTTCGTTCCGTCGGCGCAGCAGCGTAAAGAATGCGAACGACAACACCGCAAATGTTGCCGCGAAGATCGCAAGCACGCCGGCGTCGGTCCACATGCGGCTAACGTAGCCGCTGGAGATGACATCGCGGAAACCCGCGACGGAATACGTCATCGGCAGCCAAGGAGCGACCGACTGCAGCCAGCCCGGAATCAGCTCCACGGGATATGTGCCGGATGAAGTCGTGAGCTGCAAGATCAATATTATGATCGCGATAAATCGGCCTGGATTGCCCATCGTCGCTACAAGAAATTGAATGATCATCATATACGTGATGCTCGTCACTATAGAGAACAGAATAAAGTCCGTTACGTTCTGCACTTCAAGCTTCATCACGAACAGCAACACGGAATCGACGATTAGCGCCTGCGCCGCGCCGATGACCATCAGCGTCAGCGCCTTGCTCCAGAACCAGCTCCATCCGTTTTGCGGCTTGATGGCCGGCTCACGAACGGAATACACGATCGTGATAAGCAGCGCGCCTACATACAGTCCAAGAGACAGGAAGTATGGAGCAAGTCCCGTGCCGTAGTTCGGCACGTCGGTCAGCCGTTCCACGTCGAGCTGGATCGGCTCGGCGAACATGCTCGCCTTTTCGTCGGACAGGGATAAGTCCGATGTCTGGGAAGAAGCGTCGTTCAGCTTCGTCGACAGCTCCTGCGAGCCGTCTTCCAGCTCCAGCAGCCCCGATGCCATTTTCGTTGCGCCGTCCTGCAGTTGCTTCGTGCCGGAAGACAACTCCTGAACGGAGCTGTTGAGCTCAGTCAAACCAGCAGCCAGCTCACCGGCTCCGCCTTCCAACGCAGTAGCGCCCGTCGACAGCTCTTTCGCCCCGCCCTCGGCCTCCACCAACTTCTGATGCATGGTGTCCGCGCCTGCAACGAGACTATCCAGCCCCTGCTTTAATCCGCTTCCGCCAGCTGCCAGTTCCTTCTGTCCCGCAGCGGATTGCTCCGTTCCGGCCGCCAGCTCCCGGCTGGCGGCAAGCAGCGCTTGGTAATTCTCATCCTTCGCCAGCTCCGGATGAGCTTCCGCCCAGCCTGCCAGTCCATCAGCCAGCCCCGCCGCTCCAACGCTCAGCTTATCCGCTCCGGCAGAGGCGTCAGTTAGTCCTTTCGCAAGCTGTCCCGCGCCTGCGTGCGCTTCGTCCGCTCCTGCTGCAAGCTGTCCGCCGGCATCAGCAAGCTGGCCAAGCCCGCCTGCCAACCCGCTCGCCCCGGCAGCCAGTTCCTTGCTGCCGTTAAGCAGCTTCCCGCCGGCAGCGTCAAGCTTTGCCGCCCCATCTTGCAGTTGCGTCGTACCGCCGGCCAGCTTGGACAGATTATCGGCGAGCAGCTCCGAACCCGATCTTGCATCGCTAGTGCCGTCGGCAAGTTTGCCTGCGCCTTCGCTTGCCGCCGCGATCCCGTCCGCCGCTTCCTCAAGCTGCTCGAACACGGTCCGCGTATACGCCTCCGTCACTTCCTTGTTAAGCGTGCTTTTCATGGTCTCGACGGCCGAATTACCGATCTGGCCGGCCAAAAAATTCGTACTGTCGTTGCGCAAATAGATCAGCTTCGCGGGATCGGGATGCTCGGAGGTCAGCGTTGTCGTCCGCTCCGAGAAATCTTCCGGAATTTCGATTGCCATGTAATACACTTTGTCCTTCATCCCTTGAAGCGCTTCTTCCTTGCTCACGAACGCCCAGTCAAACTTGCCGTTCTCCTTTAGTTCTTCCGTGAAATCCTGCCCGATATGCATCTCTTCTCCTTCGAAAACGATACCTTTGTCGGAATTAACGACTGCAACCGGCAACTCCTCCAGTTTGCCGTACGGGTCCCAGAATGCACCGAGAAACATCGCCGTATACATAAGGGGAATTGTCAACACGCCCGCTACGGGTATTAATATCTTGGGATTTCGCGCGATGGCGCCTATTTCCGCTCCGAATTGTTTGAAGCCTGCCCATTTAAATTTCATCTTCTTTTTCACTCCTCATTCGTAATACGAAATGACCATTTTCGATTTTTGGTCAATTATTTTCATAAAAAAAGGCAACTCGCCGCAACACAACGAGGACTGCCTATATGAGCAAGCTGCATATGCATGGCGTCTCAGCTACGGGTTAACCCTTCCTCCAAATAGAACCGAAGCTGCTTCGCCAGCTCATCCTTGCCAAGCGGCTCGTGCGTCTTCTTCCAGTCCACTGCGAGCGCCATGTAGAGCTTGAGCATGACAAATGCGGTCATCTCCGGCTCGCATGGCCGGATATCGTCCTTCTCTACCGCCGTGCGCACTCGCTCGGCTATATATCCGACAACAGCCCGCTCGATCACGTTAAGCGCATCGACAGCCATCGGCGTACCGATCTCCCGCACCTCTTGAGATAGCTTGAGAGCAAGCTCGTGCTCCTCCCGGAAGTCCAGCAGACGCTCCAAGGCGTTGTACAGATTGTCGAAGAACGGGAGCTGTTCGTCAATCGCCTCTTCCGCGACCGTCTTCATCTCCTCGATCATCCGGTTCATGATATGGCCGAATAATTCCTCCTTGTTCGAGAAGAACGTATAGATCGTTCCCTTGCCTACGTTCGCGATCTTCGCCACGCCATCCATCGTGGTCGCCTTATAGCCAAACAAGGAGAAGGATTTGGCCGCCGCATCAACGATCCATTGCTTCCGATCCATCACCGTCCCCCACCTCCGTTCGCAATTTGACGAAATGACCATAATTCACTTTCGGTCAATCGTTCAATGGATTCATATTAACACGGATGAATTGTTTTCGCAACAGCGGTATAATAATGGCAGGCCCCAGGCCGACATCACTCATTCATCATGAGACATAAGGAGCGAATCCACGATGACATACCGGGAAATTACGTCGCAAGAACAATGGTCTGAGGCTCTCCAGCAATCGGACAACCGTCCGCTGGTCGTCTTCAAGCACAGCACGACATGCCCAGTTAGCGCCAATGCTCACGAGGAATTCAGCAATTATTTAAACGGCACGCCGCGCGAGGATATCGATTACGTGCTCGTTAAGGTAATCGAGTCCCGTCCCGTATCGAACAAGATCGCCGAAGATACGGGCGTGAAACATGAATCGCCGCAAATCATCTACATCGACAAAGGCGCCAAAGTATGGACGGCTTCCCATTGGTCCGTGACCAAAGCGCATATTAGCGCCGTCTTGGATTAAAAAGGCGAATCGGCTGTCGCCGCCTCTGGCGGCGCGGAGGATTTCATTCTGAGAAGTATAGATCCGGTATGGAGAGGTTTATACTTATCCGTATGTAAACAAGAAGCTTCCATACCACAGCTCTGTGGATGGAAGCTTCTTTAATATATACTTTTTTAAGATGCAGCTTTCTTCAAATGAGTTACCCATTGCCCATGCAGTTCCGACTCTGAGCATCCTAAAGCCTCGTTGAATTGCTCCGCATCGCGAACCAGACGATTTAATGCATCCATCCCATAACGATCCACAATGAACTGCACGATCAAATATGTGAACTGAAAACCCTTCATCTCCTCGAAGCGGAACGAATCCTCATTAAGTTCGCGAAACGTGGGCACAATCCCCCGGACGATGGTATCCTTGACGCTATTGATAATAAAATCTGGCGACATCTGCTTGGATTCGTAACCACCGACGCCTTGGCAGATCCACTTGGGAGCCGACGCGTTGATATCCTTTACAAGCCACATGGCGTATAAGTGGACCGTCGATTGAAGAATCGAATGGTACGAATGCGCCGGTCCAGGATTGAGCGGCGAAACGATCTTAAGAGTGTTGCCTTCAAAGGTTCCCATGAACCAATCCGGCGCGCCCGGCTCACCCGTGGCCTGATGGAAGGCCGGAAGATCGGGATAAATTTCGATCACGACCTTCTCCGACGGCCGATGCTTAAACTTCTTTACAAGTTCTTCCACGCTGCCCTTCAGCTTGCCGAACAAATCCCGATATACGTGCTCCATCTCCTCGGAGTTTGCCGCATTGCCGTTCGCGTCTACAATGTCCACCATATCTTGAATCGTCCTCCAAAACTTTTTATGCGTCCCTTCCATTGAGAATGCCTTTTCGCCTACATAACGAGAACCAGGTAAGCATGATGAACTACCTTCGATCAGGGCCAATCGATGCACCCCCTGCCCTATTACCGCCATTTCCCACATGCCAAAAGACTTTGCCACCTGCGATCGAATGATCCCAAAGGTTGCATCAAACTGCCCATTCTAAATAACGAATGGATATGGTTAGCTAAATAATGTCGGATAATATCGAAACAGGGGGATTTTGCTCTATGAAACGAGTTCTATATTTATGGGTCGGCCTTATATTTCTGGTCGCCGCGGCCCTCCCGCAACCCGCTTATGTAAGCGCGGCGAGCACCGCCGCAGCCTTCAACGATATCGGGAACCACTGGGCCAAAGATACGATTCAAACGATGGTCGCTAGAGGCGTGCTGGACGGTTACCCTGACGGTTCTTTCCGGCCGGAAGAGCCCGTGCAGGTCGACCAATTCGTAAAAATGCTCATTCTGTCCTACTCGGAGCTCCATCAGAACGGGTCGCGCAGCTGGAAGACCAACTTCCTGAACACGCTGAGTCCGGAGAATCAGGCGATCATAAAGCAGGACTATCGGTACTTCAGCTTCAAGCCGAACACGGTCGGCTACTGGGCCAAGGATTTTATCGATATCGCAAGCGACCTGCATTTTCTGAACAAAAGCCGTTATACCGACTTCCAGGGTGATATGACCCGGGAGAACGTGGCCGAAGTTCTGTATTACACGCTTCAAGAAACGGAGTTTCTGGAGGACGGCTTGTTCGGGCAAAAGATGGCTCAATCCTACGGCGATATCACTAGCGCAACGGAGAGAGAGCAGCGCTTTATCGCGGAAGCATTGGTTAAGGGCATTATGGAGGGGTATCCCAATGGATTTTTTGGCGTCGGGAACAAGGTGACGCGCGCGCAAGCGCTGGTTATTCTGAATCGCTTGACGGATAAGGAGAGCCGCATTAAAATCGCCGTCTCGCCGGACAAGCTGGAGCGTCTCGTACCTACTCAGGCTGGCGGCGACAAGATCGTCATCTTCCCGGATAAACGGATGTGGGATATGTACGATTCGCTTGCCGCGATCGGTCAGTTGCGCGGAGCGAATTACGATCTGTTCGATACGACGCTGAGACTTTACAAGGATCAATCGGAGAAGGAGCAAGTGCAGAATCGTCCCTCCGGATCGGCCGCCGTTCAGGAGGAAGCCGCGATTTGGCTTGATCCCGCCTACAATACATTCGGCATTACGATTCGGCTTAGAGACGGCTCCCTGGCCCGTAATCAGGAGGTTGTGGAGCAGTTCGCGAACGGATTGTTCGGCTATAACGCATTTGCCTTCAAGGAGTTGTTCGCCTCCGTCTGCGACAAACTAAGCCGTGGCGAGGCCGTGACCAGCACGTACAGCCAAATCGGCGGAGACGCCGTCAACGTATTGGTCGATAACTCTGCAAAGACGGTTATTTTTACGGTCGCGGCCAAAAAGTGATTAAAACTCCTATCGAAGTGCATCGATTATGTACGACCTGCAGCTTTGCAAAGCAAAGCCACTTCGTAAGCATGAGGTATTTTTATCGCCAAATAGGCATGCAAGTCAATCTATGTACGCTGAAACGCCTCCTCCCCCGCATACTGCGGAAGGGAAGAGGCGTTTTGCGTTTTCGGATGACTAGGGCGTGTCTGAATACTCCACCTGATCGGGTTTTCAGACACGACCTAGAGCAACGTCCTGGCTTTGTTGCAATTTAACCTATAGGTCACGCCGTATTGCCTGCCATAATGAATAATGCGTCGAATCATCGTCTGGTCCTGCAGAATGGCGAAAGGACAATGATCCGGCGTCGTGTTCACCTCCAGAATCCACGGCCGAAGCTGACTGTCGATCGCGATGTCCAGCCCGATCTCGACCAGCCCCGGATAACGCCTCCGCAGCTGCCTGATCGTTTGAATGCCGATACGCTCCAAATGGGCGATCATCGCATCCTTCTGCCCCGAACCGACATGGGGCTGGAGTACCTGGTCAGCTGGCAGGATAGTTCCGCCTTGGCTCCCGTTTGTAACGATTTTGCCGGGATAGGAGACTCGCGCCACCGTTCCCGTCGCTTCAAAGCCTCCGCTTGGCGACTTCTGCACGACGACGCGCAGATCGAAGGCTCTGCCCTCGTATTTTAATAGATAGATGCCTCGCTGCACGAGATACGACTTGCCGGCAATATCCCTCTTTATGCCGAGATAGCAGGCATCGAAGCTGCCGAAGCTGCGCCGATTGCTGCCCAATTGGTAGGCATACCCGCCTCCCGCCTCCCGTTCGACTCTCATAACGCCTCTCCCAAGCGAGCCGCGAACCGGCTTTACATAGACCATGCCGTAAGCTTCCAGCATAGATCGCAGCGTGTATTGGCTGAACCGCCGGGTTTGCGGAATATAGAGGCGCAGGCCCTTGTCCCCTAGCAGCGCATTCGTTTTCGCCCATTTGTCGGAGATGCGGTGTCTTCTCTTTTTGCCCGATTTCACACTAGTAAGGCCTCCTTTATCGTACTTAAGAGTTCAAAAGTGCGCTTTTCAGTATCGACTTCATGCGGTTGTCTCTGGGAATCTTTCTTTTATTAGTATACGCAGCAGTTGCGGACGTGCCTTAGGCCGCTGTCGTCATACCCGAACATTCCGCCGCGGGACACATATGCTTTAAGAGGATGAAAACCGAACTTTTTGAACTCGCACTTTATGAGGAGTCACAAGTCCATCACGAGGAGTGTGCGCGGCATGTCCTTGCATCCAAGCGCGCTGACGGCGCATGTCCATCTTATTGCACGATTGCACCCATGGTATGGGAAGCTTCTGGAGGAAAAGCGCAGTTCGGAACGCGGTCACCTTGACTACGCCGATAACAGGGAGAAGACGCTTCTCTCGCTGAACGAGCTGCCCCTTCTGAACGCCGATCTATTGGCAAGGCATTATTATGCGGAACCGCCGCGATCCGAAGCCAGCTTATCTGTCTACCGCACCTCCGGCACTTCGAGCGGCATACGCAAGTCGATCTATTATTCACCCGAAGATGATCTTCATTATATAGCCGCGAAACAAACGAGCTTCGAAGCATGGTTGAACGCCGGACCGATCCGGCGGGCTCTGGCCGATCTGGGCACAGGTCATGCGGCAAGCACGGCGCTGAGCATCTTCTCGAGTATGGGTATGGAGGGTGAGGCCATCTCCTTCTCTGCCCCCATAGAAGAACATGTAGCGAAGCTAAGAAGCTATCGGCCGGAGCTGCTGTATACGATGCCCTCCCTTCTGGAGAGCATCGCCGATGCCTGGCCGAAAGATGAACCGTTTCCCGTGCGGAAGGTCATCCTTGTCGGCGAGATCGCCTCCCGGGAATGGCAGGCCAATATGGCGGCCCGATTATGCCTGACCCCTTCGGATCTTCTCGATACGTACGGCTCCATCGAGGTCGGAGCCATTGCCGCCTATTCGCATGAGCGAAACAGGTATGTTCTCTCGGAAGGCATGTGGGGCGAGGGGCTGACTGTACAGGAACTGGGAGAGAGCTTCGAGCCGTTGGCGGACAACGAGCGGGTGCTGGTCCTCACATCGCCGAGCAGGCTGATGTTCCCGGTCGTTCGCTTCGTTACTTACGACGTCGTACGCGACTTCGAGGTCACCCTGATCGACGGCGTTCCGCGGGGCACCTTCACCGGCATATCGAAGCGCATCGGCTCCGAGCTGAAGCACGGGGAGAAGATCAGCCTGTACGACATCGAGGCGGCCGTCCACCTTGTATTAACGGACGCGGCCGTGCGCGTAGCCGTAAACGGCAATCGTCTCATGCTCCATATTCGAAGCGACCAATTGGCGGAACACCCGGAGAAGCTCCGGCATGTGCGGAACGAGGTCGAGCAACGCATACCGGATATCGGCATGATGATTCGCGGCGGCTTGCTGAAAGGCATCGACGTCATACCGGTCGACGCTTTCCGCCAGCTTCCGGGTCACGGTTCGGTGAAAGGAAAAAAGATCTACCCCTCATGAACCCGGAATTCGACTGTTTAGAAGAAAGCGGCGGTGAGATAGGCATGGAGGATGGTTGGTTGAACGGAATTGGCGGCACGCCTCTAGTCCGCTTATCCCGATTGTTTCCCGAGCTGCGGGGCATACGGGTATTCGCCAAGCTGGAGCTGATGAATCCGACGGGCAGCGCCAAGGATCGCCCTGCTCTTCGCATTCTGAAAAATGCTCTGCGGAAAGGGCTCATCGGTCCGGATACGGTTATTGTGGAATCCAGCTCCGGCAATATGGCGATCAGCATGGCGGCCATATGCAGGCGGCTCGGACTTCGTTTCGTCTGCGTCATTGACCCCCGCACCTCAAAAACGAACAGGACTATTATGCAAGCTTACGGAGCGGAGGTGTCCTACGTGGAAGAGCCCGATCCCGCCACGGGGGAGTATCTCCCCGCCCGCCTTGCCCGCGTGCAGGAGGTGCTGGCCGCCCATCCCGACAGCTTCTGGCCTAATCAGTATGGGAACCCCAATAACTATTTGGCCCACAGCGAAGGCACGATGCCCGAGATCATTCGCGAGCTCGGCAAGGTCGATTATGTGATCGGCGGCGTCAGCACTTGCGGCACGATGCTGGGCTGCGCCGACTACATTCGCCGAAATGGGCTGGCCGCGAAGATTGTCGCCGTCGATGCCGCGGGCAGCGTCATTCTTGGCGGGGAGAAGGGACCGCGCCTCTTCCCCGGACTTGGCGCGGGCATCGTTCCCCCGTTTGCGGCGAACTCCTTTACGGACCTGGCCGTATACGTAACCGATAAGGAAATGGCTCTGGCATGCCGGGAGCTTGCCGCAACGGAGGCCATCCTTGCCGGCCCCTCCTCCGGAGCGGTCCTTGCTGCCCTGCGCTCGATATGGGATGAGCTGCCTGACGACAGCACTTGTGCCGTTATTATGCACGATCGCGGAGAGCGTTATATGGATACGGTGTTTAACGACGAGTGGATGGCTGCCGCTTTTGGCGAGCCGGGTTGAGAGAAGAACGGAACGAACAGGGAGGAAGTTTTTGCACCATGATTTATTACGGAGATGAGCAGCTCAGAGAGATCGGCGAGCCTTGGCGGGAGCTGGTCGACCGGATTCAAGAGACGGTACGCATTATGGATAGAGGCGGCGTCGTTCAGCCGCTCAAGCCATACCTGCGCTACGGCAACCCGGATAATCGCATCATCGCGATGCCCGCCTATGTTGGCGGGACGGTCGCCGCGGCGGGTCTGAAATGGATCGCCAGCTTCCCCGGCAACATTTATGCCGGATTGCCTCGAGCGCATAGCGTCACCATACTAAACGAAGCTTCTACGGGAGAGCCGCGCGCAATCGTCAATTCCTCGCGAGTGAGCGCCGTCAGAACCGCGGCCGTCAGCGGACTGATGCTAAGAGAGTGGCTTCGTCATCGCTTGCTCGACAATCGCCGTGATGAAGTCGAAGAAGGGCTGCGCATCGGCATTATCGGACTGGGACCTATCGGGCGAATGCATCTGGCCATGACCTTAGCCTTATTTGGTGAGCATATCGATCAAGTTATGTTGTACGACGTTCGTGGCATTAGTCCTGAGGAAGTCATTCCGCACAGCTTTGGCAAACGCACAGGCGCCGGACCAACGCTGACATTCGAAGATCCGACCGAACAATCGAAACCTCTCCGCATCAGGCAGCTCCGTAAGGACATACCGATTCGATTCGCCGGAAACTGGCAGGAGTTATATCGCTCTTGCAACGTCATTCTGACATGCACGGTTAGCCCCGTGCGTTATATCGACATCCCCCCGGCGCCCGGCAGCCTGCTGCTCGACATCTCGCTCAGGGATTACGGATTGGACGCTATACGCGGCATTCGTTCCATCGTGGTCGACGATTGGGCGGAGGTATGTCGTGAAAACACCGATATCGAGCTGCTTCACCGGGAGACCGGACTGTCAGCAGAAGATGTCATCTCCCTTGGAGATATTGTATGCCGGGACGCGATCTCCTCTCTCCGTTCGGAGGAACCCGTGCTGTTTTGCCCCATGGGCATGGCCGCTTTTGACGTGGCGATCGCCGACTGGTATGTCCGCAAGGGAGAAAAATTAGGAATAGGCGTCAAGCTTTAAGCGCCTCACCTTCACCGGCCTCTCCCCTCCTCGAACTTGACACCTCCAGGCTGCAACACTATATTAAATTCAATGCAATTTAATTGAAAATTTTATCGAAGTTGCCGTCTTGGAGGAGAAACGATGCATCCCATTGAACATATGAAGCTCGATAATCAGATCTGCTTCGCGATCTATGCGAGCTCCCGAGAAATTACAAAGCTGTATCGCCCGCTGCTGCAAAACCTTGGACTCACCTATACGCAATACGTGACGATGCTCGCGCTATGGGAAAAGGACAATGCCACCGTCAGCGAGCTCGGAACCAAGCTGTACCTGGACTCCGGCACGCTCACTCCGCTGCTAAAGAAGCTGGAGGCCGCGGGCCTCGTCAAGCGTACGCGCGACAAGAAAGACGAACGAAGCGTCCTCGTTACGTTGACACCGGATGGCGAAGCGCTTAGGGAGAAGGCCATCGATATTCCCGAACAGCTGGCCTGCAAGCTGGACGCAACGCCGGAGGAAGGCGCCATGCTGCTGGGGCAGATGCAGGAGCTGCTGGACCGCGTGAAACGTTATTCCGCTCAGCCAGGCGAGGAGTAGGAGCGCGGTGCAGCACCCCCTGATTCGCTTTTACGATTCGGCGGACAAGCTCCACGCCATCATTCGCAATCCTGGATTCCGCTGTGTTAATATGGAAGCTGGACACATGCATAAGAGGTTGTTCAAAAAGTCCGCTTTTGATTACGAAGTATGGTCGCGTTGCCTACTCATCATCGAATATTGAATTCAGGCGAAACTTCCGGTGCTCACGTAGCTTCCACTACACTCCGCTCCTCAGTTTCTACCTTCTTTCAATCTTCTCGGTGCTGAAAACCGGACTTTTTGAACACGCATTATAAGGAGGGTAATAAACGTCAATGAAAGCAATGAAACGGCATTATCGGCACCCGCTTCTGCTAGCGGTTCTTGCCGTATTCTTGATCGTGGCAGCCGGCTGCGGCGTCGATCAAGGCAAGCAGAACAACAGCCAAGGCTCCGGCGGCGGACAAGCTACGGCATCACCGTCCCCGTCGCCATCCCCTTCTCCTACGGAAGCCCCGGCAGAAGAAGAGGGGCCCGAGCTCCTCGGCCCGGAGAAACATCCCGAGGTCACGATTGAGCTTAGCAACGACAAGTTGATCAAGATCGAGCTCTACCCGGAGGTCGCTCCGAATACGGTCAACAACTTTATCTCGCTCGTGCAGTCGGGATTTTATGACGGCCTGATCTTCCATCGCGTCATTCCCGGCTTCATGATTCAGGGCGGCGATCCGGATGGCAACGGCACCGGCGGTCCCGGCTATTCCATCCCCGGCGAATTCAGCGAAAACGGCTTCGAGAACAAGCTGAAGCATTCACGCGGCGTCCTCTCCATGGCGCGCTCAAACGCGCCGGATTCCGCAGGCTCCCAATTCTTTATCATGGTCGAGGACTATCCGTCGCTGGACAACCTATATGCCTCGTTCGGCAAAGTGATTGAAGGCATCGAGGCGGCAGACGAGATCGTAGCGCAGGATCGGGACGGCAGCGACAAACCTCTTGAACCTATCTCCATGAAGAAAGTAACCGTCGATCTTAAAGACATGACCTTCGATCCGCCTGTTAAGACGGAATAAGCGCAAGATTTCATTAAGCTCGGGTACAAAGAGGGCATCGCTGCTCAGCCGCTGGCTGTTGCGATGCCCTCTTTGCTTACGGTCGGAAGTCCCTTGTAATCCACCTGCCGCTACAAAGCAGCAGCTTCTTCTTCCCGATAGACAAGCTGCCTCACGAACTCGAAGTCCGGCGTAATAATAAGATTGTCCAGATAAGCCGACGTCATGCTGCCCGGCATTCTGGCGCGGTTAAGCTTCTCGATAATTTCACCTGCGGAACCGATTCCGATCCCGTGGCCGAAAAACAGGTTATCGTCGAGCTTGATGGCGTTCTCGCCCTGCCACTCCGGCGTAGATCGGTCGTAATCGGGATTTTTGAAATACATCGTATCTCCGTGGTACGTCTCGTTCAGATTGTAAGTGGCGTTTAGCCTGAGATCGTGGTCCGTCTCCCAACTGATCAGATACAGGTTGCGGAAGTGACGATTGAACGCGGCTTCGCCGATCGCATCCAGCACTGCCTTATACAGAATGATAATAATGGCGCCTGCGCACTCGAAGGCATATAGATGCCCATTTTCAAAAATATCGTTCACCGCGTCGGATGGCAGAACGTTGGGCCGCAGCAAGAAACCGCCCTGGGGCGTACGAATCCAATACTGCTCATTGCTGCGGGAATTGCTAAATGACGCGAAGCTTACCCCGCTTGCATACATCGCTTTGGCCGCTTCCACGATGTGAGACCTCATCTTAAGCTCGAAGATCAGAGAATCCAGACTTGGATAGCTGTACAACATCGGACTTGCCATCTTCCTCGTCAAAGTTTTCCTCTCCAGCATCGTCAGCAGCCGCGGCGGTATTGCACCCGGGTTGCTTCCGTCCGTAATTACGATCACGTTATACCCCCCAAACCAGAAATATGGATTAGGTTATAGTACGTGAGCCCGCCCGGATTGGTGAACTTTTTGACTTATAGAACGGCAGATAGCTGCCCAACTTAAATAAATGATTAAACTGGCTACGAAAGGACCAAAAAAGCCATCAACATCTCTCATGTCTGTGGTCTTCGCTCGCTCTTCTCTCAAATAAGAGGAAAAACGCCCTCTAATGTCCCGGTCTCCTCCTTCGCTTGCGTTTTAGAGGGAAATCCTCCCTCTAATCCCGAACGAATCGTTGCATTTGGGCATAATCGCCCCGAATAGAGGGAGATTTTCCCTTTATGCCATACCAATCGCCTGATTTGTTCAGATTAAGAGGAGCTTTTCCACTAGCGTTGCATTAATGTTCCCAT